>JBIOHJ010000022.1:0-29946 GCA_044448905.1 Bacteroidia bacterium
ACCGTTGACGTAAAAGGAGAAATTCTTGAATTAAAAAATACCATCAACACGATGGTGGACCAGTTAAACTCTTTCTCTTCGGAAGTAACGCGTGTTGCGCTTGAAGTAGGGACTGAAGGAAAATTAGGCGGGCAAGCTCACGTGAAAGGTGTTGCAGGTACCTGGAAAGATTTAACTGATTCTGTAAACCAGATGGCAAGTAATCTCACAGGACAAGTAAGAAACATTGCCGAGGTAACAACTGCCGTGGCAAAAGGTGATTTATCCAGACAAATTACGGTTGACGTAAAAGGAGAAATTCTTGAATTAAAAAACACCATTAATACAATGGTAGATCAGCTGAATTCATTTTCAGCGGAAGTAACGCGTGTTGCACGTGAAGTAGGTTCTGAAGGAAAACTTGGAGGTCAGGCAAAAGTAAAAGGCGTGGGTGGTGTATGGAAAGATTTAACGGATAGCGTAAATTATATGGGAAGCAATCTTACTGCGCAGGTGAGAAATATAGCGGAAGTAACCACGGCTGTTGCAAAAGGAGACTTATCGAAAAAAATTACCGTGGATGTAAAAGGAGAAATTCTTGAATTAAAAAATACGATCAACACAATGGTTGATCAGCTGAATTCATTTGGCTCAGAAGTAACACGTGTTGCACGTGAGGTGGGATCAGAAGGAAAGCTTGGCGGGCAGGCAACTGTAAAAGGTGTGGGTGGTGTATGGAAAGATTTAACTGATTCTGTAAACCAGATGGCAAGCAACCTGACAGGCCAGGTAAGAAATATTGCAGAGGTAACAACTGGTCTTGCAAAAGGGGATCTCTCAAGAAAAATTACTGTTGACGTTCGTGGAGAAATCCTTGAATTGAAAAATACCATTAATACAATGGTGGATCAATTGAATTCATTTGCATCGGAAGTTACGCGCGTTGCACGTGAAGTAGGGTCTGAAGGAAAACTTGGAGGACAGGCAACTGTAGTTGGAGTTGGTGGTGTATGGAAAGATCTTACTGACTCTGTAAATCAAATGGCAAGTAACCTCACAGGCCAGGTTAGAAATATTGCTGAAGTAACCACTGCTGTTGCGCGTGGTGACTTGTCGAGGAAAATTACGGTTGACGTAAAAGGAGAAATTCTTGAGCTCAAAAAAACGATCAACACAATGGTGGATCAGCTGAACTCATTTGCATCTGAAGTTACACGCGTGGCGATTGAAGTGGGAACAGAAGGAAAACTCGGAGGACAGGCAGAAGTAACCGGTGTGGGTGGTACGTGGAAAGATTTGACTGATTCCGTAAATCAGATGGGAAGTAACCTAACATCGCAAGTAAGAAATATTGCAGAGGTAACTACAGCCGTTGCGAACGGTGATTTGTCAAGAAAAATCGGGGTGGATGTGAAGGGAGAAATTCTTGAATTGAAAAACACGATCAACACGATGGTGGATCAGCTTCGCGGATTTGCATCAGAAGTAACACGGGTTGCGCGCGAAGTAGGTTCTGAAGGTAAGCTTGGCGGACAGGCAACAGTTGAAGGAGTTGGTGGTGTATGGAAAGATCTTACCGACTCTGTGAACCAGATGGGAAGTAACCTCACATCGCAGGTGCGAAACATTGCAGAAGTAACAACCGCTGTTGCAAAAGGCGATTTGTCACGCAAGATTACAGTGGATGTAAAAGGAGAAATTCTTGAGCTGAAAAATACAATCAATACGATGGTGGATCAGTTGAACTCATTCGGATCCGAAGTAACTCGTGTTGCCCGTGAAGTCGGTTCTGAAGGAAAGCTTGGTGGACAGGCTGATGTACCCGGTGTCGCAGGAACTTGGAAAGATTTAACTGACTCAGTAAATAAAATGGCAAGTAATCTCACATCCCAGGTGAGAAATATTGCCGAAGTAACTACAGCTGTTGCAAACGGTGACCTTTCCAGAAAAATCGCGGTGGATGTGAAAGGAGAAATTCTTGAATTGAAAAACACCATCAACACAATGGTTGACCAATTACGTGGATTTGCCTCTGAAGTAACACGTGTTGCGCGTGAAGTAGGTACAGATGGAAAACTTGGAGGACAAGCAAACGTACCCGGTGTTGCAGGAACATGGAAAGATCTAACTGACTCTGTAAACCAGATGGCGGGAAACCTTACCGCGCAAGTGAGAAACATTGCTGATGTAGCTATTGCTGTGGCAAATGGTGACATGTCAAAAAAAATTACAGTGGACGTTCGCGGAGAAATTCTTCAGTTGAAAGAAACGCTTAACACAATGGTTGACCAGTTACGCGCATTCGCATCTGAAGTGACACGTGTTGCGCGTGAAGTGGGAACAGATGGAAAGCTTGGCGGACAAGCATTCGTGCCAGGTGTTGCTGGAACATGGAAAGATTTGACAGACTCAGTAAATCAAATGACGGGTAACCTTACCGCACAAGTGCGGAACATTGCGCAGGTAACGAAAGCCGTTGCCAGTGGTGATTTATCAAAGACAGTAGCTATTGATGTGAAAGGAGAAATCCTCGAATTGAAAAACACCATCAACACGATGGTGGAACAATTGAACTCTTTTGCATTTGAAGTAACACGTGTTGCACGTGAAGTTGGAACAGAAGGTAAGCTGGGAGGACAGGCTGAAGTAAAAGGTGTGGCAGGTACATGGAAAGATTTAACAGATTCTGTAAACATGATGGCTTCCAATCTTACGAGCCAGGTGCGTGGTATTGCAAAAGTGGTAACGTCAGTTGCTACCGGAAATCTCCGCCAGAAACTTTCTATCAATGCAAAAGGTGAAGTGGCGCAGTTGACAGATACAATCAATGAAATGATTGAAACGCTTGCTGTGTTTGCCGACCAGGTGACAACTGTTGCACGCGAAGTGGGTGTTGACGGAAAGCTTGGCGGGCAAGCCAGCGTGCCGGGGGCATCAGGTATCTGGAAAAATTTAACTGAAAATGTAAACCAGCTTGCGCAGAACCTTACCACGCAGGTGCGTTCTATTTCCGAAGTATCTACAGCTGTTGCAAAAGGTGACCTTACGCGAACAATTCGTGTAGAAGCAAAAGGAGAAGTAGAAGCGCTGAAAGATACCATCAACCAGATGATAACAAACCTGAAAGAAACTACACTGCGAAACCAGGAACAGGATTGGCTGAAATCGAACCTTGCAAAATTTACCCAGATGCTGCAGGGACAAAGAGATTTGAATTCGGTGGCGCAGCGTATTCTTTCTGAACTCGCCCAAGTGGTTACCGCGCATTATGGTGCATTTTATATTCTGAAGCAGGACGAAGGAAATCAAAGTGTAAAGCTGAAACTTTTTGCTTCGTACGGATATAAAGATGACAAAAACATTCCTAAAGAATTTTCTGTAGGTGAAGGTTTAATCGGTCAGTGTGCATTGGAAAAAGAAAGAATTTTACTCACCAATATTCCGCGTGATTACATCAAAATCTCATCAGGTTTGGGAAGAGCAAAACCTGCAAACCTCATTATTCTTCCTGTGCTGTTCGAGAACAATGCTAAAGCTGTTATCGAACTTGCCTCATTAGATAAGTTCAGCGAAACGCACCTTGAATTGTTAAACCAGCTTACTGAAAGTATCGGAATTGTATTGAATACGATTGAAGCCAACACACGTACAGAAGGATTGCTTACCCAGTCACAATCGCTTGCCGGTGAGTTGAAGATACAGCAGGAAGAATTGAGAAGAACAAATGATGAGTTACAGGACAAAGCTCTTCTTCTTGTTAAACAAAAAGAGGAAGTTGAAGGAAAGAACAAGGAGGTGGAAGAAGCACGCAAATCATTAGAAGAAAAAGCCGAACAGCTTACGCTTACTTCAAAATACAAATCAGAATTTCTTGCCAATATGTCGCATGAGTTGCGCACTCCCCTCAACAGCCTTTTGATTCTTGCACAGCAGTTATACGAAAATGCCGAAGGCAATTTGAACGATAAGCAGATTCGCTATGCAAGAACCATTCACTCATGCGGTGATGATTTAATCCAGCTTATCAATGATATTCTCGACCTTTCAAAAATCGAGTCAGGATTTATTACTGCTAATATTTCGCCAGTGCGCTTTGCTGAAATTGCATCGTTTGTTGAAACAACTTTCAAACCCATTTCAGAAGCAAAGCACCTGCGGTTTACCATTGAAACTGACACACAGCTGTCCGAATCAATGGAAACAGATTTGCAACGCCTGAACCAGATTTTAAAAAACCTGCTTTCAAACTCCTTTAAGTTTACTGAGAAAGGAGATGTGAAACTGAAAATATATGAAGCTAACAAAAATTGGAAACAGGGTGTAAATCTCAATCTAGATAATGCAAAGAAAGTGGTTGGATTTGCTATCAGTGATTCAGGAATTGGTATTCCACAGGAAAAACAAAACATAATATTCGAAGCTTTCCAACAGGCTGAAGGCTCCACCAGCCGTAAATACGGGGGAACAGGTTTGGGATTATCCATCAGCCGCGGTCTCGCAGAGTTGCTCGGTGGAACAATTGAACTTGAAAGCGAGCCGGGCAGAGGTAGCATTTTTACTTTATTCCTACCAGTAGAAAGCGCATCGGGAGTAGTTTCAAAACAAACTGACAACCTGAAAGCGTATGAAGAAACGCAAACGAGTGGCGATGACATTGACAACCTCCTAAATTCCATTCGTATTACAAATGAGGGAATTGAATCAAATCTGAGTATCGTTAATGAAATGATTAACGAAACCGGTGATGACAGGAGCAGCATTCAGCCGAATGATAAAGTTGTTTTAATTGTGGAGGATGATTTGCGTTTCGGAAAAATCCTCATCGAAAAAGCGCATCATGAAGGGCTAAAAGCCATTGTTGCTATCAGTTATATAGAAGTGTTTGATTTCATCAACCGTTTTTTACCGATTGCGATTACGCTTGATGTAAAACTTCCCGACACAAGCGGATGGAAAGTGCTTGACCTCCTGAGAAATGATTTGAACTATCGCCACATTCCAATTCATCTTATTTCCGGTGAAGAAAATAAATCTCTTGCGTTGAAACGCGGGGCAAGAAGTTTCCTGCTCAAACCACTCGAAAATGAATCGCTCAATGAATTGTTTGACGATATCATTTTGTACAACAAAAAAACTGTAAAAAATGTGTTGGTAGTAGAAGATAATGAGCTTGACTCATCTCAGATAGCGAAGATATTAAAGGAAGAGCGTGTGCAGATAACTATTGCTGGTACCGGGAAAAAAGCTTTGAAGCAAATTTCATCTCATGATTACGACTGTATCATTCTTGATTACACATTGCCGGATATTTCAGGCACCGACCTGCTTAATAAAGTAAGCGAGGTAAAAAAGAAAATAACACCGGTAATTGTTTATTCTGCAAAAGATTTTAATAAAAATGAAGTGAGTCAGCTGAACCGTGTATCCAATTCAATTATTCTGAAAGGAGTGAATTCATTGGAGCATCTTCTCGAAGAAACTGTACTTCATTTGCATATCAATCATAAAGACCTTGCTCCTGAAAAGAAAAAAATTATTGAAAACAACAGGCGCAAGGAAGATATTCTTACAGGTAAAAACGTTCTTGTGGTTGACGATGATGTGCGCAACCTGTTTGCTCTTACCACCGTGTTTGAGCGATATAATATTAATGTAATCACTGCCGAAAGTGGAAAAGATGCTATACAGATTCTGAATGAGAACCCTGCTGTGGACATGGTGCTCATGGATATTATGATGCCCGAAATGGACGGGTATGAAACCACGCAGAAAATAAGGCGCGAGCATAAAAATAACTTGCTGCCAATTATAGCTGTTACTGCAAAAGCAATGAAAGGTGACCGCCAGAAATGTATTGAAGCTGGCGCTTCCGATTATATCACAAAGCCGCTCAAGATTGACCAGCTTCTTTCGCTGATGAGAGTTTGGTTCTACAAATAAAAAAATAAATGCATCCTAAAATATTATTAGTTGACGACCGCGAAGACAATCTCTTGTCCATCGAGTCCATTCTCGAACATGACGGATACGCTTTTGTACGAGCTAATTCAGGGCGCAATGCATTAAAAATCCTTCTTCAGGAATTTGATTTTGCTCTTATCCTTATGGATGTACGGATGCCAAACCTTAACGGCTTTGAAACAGCAGCTCTTATTTACGAGCGAGAAAAGTTGAAGCATATACCTATCATTTTTATTACAGCTCATAATTACGGTGATGAAAATGTGTACAAGGGTTACCGTGCAGGTGCTGTAGATTATATCTACAAGCCCATTAATCCTGATTTGCTGCGTGCAAAAGTTTCGGTGTTTGTAGAACTTTACAAGAAAAGCCACAAGCTCATGCTTCAGGAACAAAAGCTTATTGCTATCAACAAAAATCTAGAAAATGAAATTAATGAACGCAAGATTTCAGAAGAAAAAGTAAAAACATTGAATAAAGAGCTGCTAAAAAACATTGATCGCCTAGAAGCTGCAAACAAAGACCTTGACCGTTTTGCATTCATGGCTTCGCATGATTTGCAGGAACCTCTTCGCAAAATCCGCATCTTCACTGACAGGGTAAGTATAAAATTAAAAGACCTCCTCGATGAAGAAGGATTCAAATATTTCGAACGCATACAAAGGGCTGCTAATAGAATGCAGACGCTCATTGAAGATATTCTTACCTTCTCGAAAATTTCTGCTGAGAAAAAAGAATTTGTCAGTTGCGATTTAAAAGAATTGCTAAATGAGGTTATTTCGGAAATGAACGGAGATGTGAATGAAAAAAAAGCACAAATCGAAGTGGATGGCCTGCCTGTGTTGCCTGTTAATCCGGGGCTGATGAAGCCGCTTTTTCAAAATTTGCTCAGCAATTCTTTAAAGTACTGTAAAAAAGATATTACACCTATTATAAAAGTGTGGTCGGTTATTCCTGAACACCAGCCGGAAGTTAAATATTGCCGGATTTATTTTGAGGATAACGGAATTGGGTTCGACCAGAAGTATGCCGAACAGATTTTCCAGATGTTTACCCGGCTAAACACCAGACCGGATGTGGAAGGAACAGGAATCGGATTGGCTTTTTGTAAAAAAATTGTTGAAGAGCATAATGGTTTTATTTCGGCAACAAGCAAAATAAACGAAGGTTCGGTATTTACTGTTTCCCTGCCGTTAGTACCCAACTTTGCCGAAAATGGAAACGTAAACGTTCCGGATAAAATAAATTTTTCTTAATTGATTTTTGCCTTGAAAAACCTCAGATTAAAAGAATTCAAATCAAATTTAAATTGATATTGAATTTTGTTCCCTTGCCTTGCACCGATTCCACATCAATAGTTCCTTTGTGAGTAGAGATAATATTATGAGTGGTGGCTAAACCAAGCCCCATGCCATTTGACTTCATGGCAGTAAAATAAGGTTCAAATATATGTGAAAGATTATTTTTTTCTATACCGCAACCGTTATCTTCAACCGTAATTACACATTTGTTATCATTACATACCGATGCAATTTTGATAACGCCTTTATTTTCTTCCACTGCTTCAATGGCGTTATTAATGATATTTAAAATAGCCAATGTAAGCTTATTTTCATCGGCTTCGATGAGCGCATTATTGCCGTTAAAATCAGTTTCAATTTTTATTTTTTTCAATTCGGTGCGGTCTTTTACAAGCGCAACTGAATTATCCAAAATCATTTTAAGCGGCACAGGAGATATTTTAAGTTCCGCAAGTCGTGAATTCTCCATTAATTCGGTAACCAATTCATTTATGCGCGAGCTGTTACGTTTTATTATTTCAAAATACGATTCATCGTACGGCTTTTTAATTTCATCGTGCAAATGATCAGCCGCAAGGTTAATATTTGTTAACGGGTTGCGTATTTCATGAGCCAGGCTGCGGGCTATCTTTCCCGTAATGGCAAGCTTTTCGGCAATCATTAAATCCTGTTCGGCTTTTTTCCGGAGAGTCATATCATGAATAATTCCCTGGTATATAATGTTGCCATGTTTGTCAATTTTTTGAATATTGGATGTGATGGTGCAGTACTTTTTATTTCCAAATCTGTCCTTCATACTTACTTCAAAGTTGGAACGGGCACCTGTTTTATTAACGGCTTTAATAAATTTTGTATAATCATTTATATTCTCAAATAACAAAACAGAGTTCATCTCAAGCAATTCTTCGCGTGTATAACCAAACAAATGTTCACCAGCAGAATTAATTTCTAAAATTTTACCATTTTGATTTGTGATATAAATTACATCGTGCGAATTTTCAAAAATGCTTCTGAACTTAGCTTCGCTTTCTTTAATTTTTTTTAAATTTCTGCTTTGTTCAATCGCATAACGAATGCTTCTTTCTAGATTCTCTGCATTAATATCGCTTTTGGTTATAAAATCGGCAGCGCCAAATTCCATGGCCTTTATATCGGTTTCATGATTTCCCAACCCTGTCAATAAAATGACCGGTGCATCAATGCCATGAGTTAAAGAAAATTTAAGGAGATCAAGGCCGGTGTGTGCACCCAGCATGTAATCATAAAAATAAATATCGTGCTCTCTTTTTAAAATAATATCAAGCGCCTCTTCATAGGTTTTAGCCCACGTAAGTGCAAAAGTGTGCAGCTTAATATCATTTAAGTATGTTTTGAAGAGGAAATAATCATCCTCATCATCCTCAACAAGCAATACTCTGATAATATTTTCAACACTCATTTAGGTTACCATGTTATACGCTTTCATTTTATTGTAAAGCGTCTTGCGGTCAATATTCAAAATTTTTGCCGCCTTGCTTTTGTTAAAATTAACTTCTTTCAACGTTTTTAAAATTAATTCATGTTCGGCTTCAAGCGCTGCTGATTTTAAATTATGAGTCTCAACAACTGGTTTTGTAGAATTATTTCTATCCTCCGTATTTAAAATCTCCTCCTTTTCATCTGTTATTGCCATTGTTGTTCTTGTAAAATTGGAAATTTCGAAGGGTAACGACTTTGATTCCACAATTTTTCCTTCGGTGAGCAGCGCAGCCCTGCGGATTATATTTTTCAATTCGCGAAGATTACCATACCATGGGTACTTTAAAAACATTTGTTCAACTTCGGATGAGAATACCTGGATATCTTTTTCCAATTCGAGGTTTGCATTGCTGAGAAAAAAATCGGCATACATCATTAAATCTGATTTCCTTTCCCGCAAAGGGGGAACCGTCAAATTAAATTCATTAAACCGGTGGTATAAGTCTTCCCTGAATCTTCCGGATTTATATGCATCGGCTAAATTTTCGTTGCTTGCAACAATAATGCGGACATCAATAGGAATCTCTTTGTTGCCGCCAATGTGCTTAACTTTCCGTTCCTGCACAACACGCAGTAACGATGATTGTATATCATACGGAAGATTTAAAATCTCGTCAAGAAAAATTGTTCCGCCATTTGCCATTTCAAAATGCCCGATTTTAGTTGCAATGGCACCTGTAAAAGAACCTTTTTCGTGACCGAACAATTCGCTTCCCGCAAGCTCTTTTGAAATTGCACCGCAGTCCATAGCTATAAAAGGCTGGCGCGCACGCTTGCTTTTCTTGTGAATTGTTTGCGCAATGGCCTCCTTACCCGCACCACTCTCGCCATAAATGATAACACTGTAATTAGTGGGCGCTACTAATTCTATTTGCCGCAAAAGCTCGCGCGATAGCGCGCTTTTTCCATATACATATTCGTTATTATTCGACTGTGGTTTTACTTTCCGGATTGCAGGAATATCGTCATGCGATTCATGGGAATTCCCGTTCATCCCCTCCTGCGGTATTTTATCGAGTGCACGTTTTATAAGCTGAAGGGTTTCATCGGGAAGCAAAGGCTTTGCAAGATAATCGAAAGCGCCCAACTTCATAATTTTTACGGCAGTACGAATATCCGAATAGCCGGTCATCATGATGAAAGGAATTGTTGAATCAATTTCCTTAATTCTTCTTAATATTTCGGAACCATCCATATCACCCAAACGAAAATCGCTGAGAACGAGGTTGGGTTGCTCTGCTGCAAAGGCAGCAATTCCTTTTGTGCCATTTGACGCTAAGTCAACTTCGAAGCCATTTTTTGTTAAAAATTTTTTCAGAAGCTGGCTCATGTCCTGGTCGTCTTCAATGATGAGAATTTTGCTCATAATAAAGGGTTTAAGTTATGTTTAACTACAGCAAATTTGAAACCTGACTATTTTGTGGATAAATTTCCACACAAACAATGATTTAAAGATAGTAATTTAAATTAAACAAGAAGAAATAAATATAAATAATAATAGGAATTCACTAAACCCCATTCTTTTTCCGAAGCCCGCTGCTGGGAACGCCAATAATTTCGCGGTACTTAACTACGGTTCTGCGGGCAATATGAATTCCTCTTTCCTCGAGCATATTTGCAATTTCAATATCAGAAAGAGGGTTATCTTTATTTTCATCGTTTACAATCTGCTGGATAATTTCGCGAATGCCAAGCGCAGTGTTGGCATTTCCTCCCAATTCGGTATGATTTATTTTTCGCATAAATAAATTTTTAAGTAAATACATCCCATGCACGGTTTGCACATACTTGTTACTGGTAATACGCGAAACGGTGCTGATGTCGTAGCCGGTATTCTCAGCAATATTCTGTAAAATCATAGGCTGTAAATCCATCATATTTCCGGTTTTAAAAAAATCAGATTGCCGTTTTACAATAGCATTTATTATTTTAAGCATAGTAACTTCTCTTTCTTTTAATGCATCAAGCAAAACATTAGCTTCGTTTACAAGCTGCTTTAAATAGTTTTCGGTTTGTTTTTTTTCAGATTTTATAGTGGTTCGTATGGGTTGCGAAACAAACTCCTTGTTTACACGAAGCCGCGTAAAGTCCGATTGATTAAGGGAAATATACAGTTCTCCATCTTCGGCACGAACCTCAAAATCGGGTATAATTTGCTGTTTCAGCAATTCATATTTATTGGTATCGGTAACCGGTTTCGGATGAAGATGGCTTATCTCCTTAAGCAAACGATTGAAGTCTGCTTCGGTTATATTCATAGCATTACATATCGCGGAAAAATTTCTATGAACAAACAGCTCATAATATTCTTCCAGAATTCTTAAGGCATTAATAATATCAGCATTGTTATTTTTTCTTTCCAGCTTATGCTTCAACTGAAGTATTAAACATTCGCGCAGGTTACGTGCGCCTATACCCGGAGGCTCGCATTTGTGCAATGCCGCAAGAGCCTCTCCCATCATATTTTCTTCTATAAATTTGGTATTGCTGAAGCTGTAATCATCAAATACATCGTCCAATTCCCTGTGAAGGTAACCATCATCATCCAGCTCATCAATAATAAAGCTGGCGGCATTTGTTATTTCAGGAGAGAGTGTCATCATGTGTATTTGCTCTTTCAAATTATCCTGCAATGAAATGTAATCAACAACAGGCGCTTCGTAAAAATCTTCAACCGGAGCTTTAATGTTACCGGGACGGAATATATCTTCATCGCCCATCATAAGATCCGGATCCATTTCAATGAGTTCGTTTTCATTTTCCTGCTCCTGTTCATCAGGTTCTTCTTTTTCTAATTCGAGTGCCGGATTTTGTTCTATTTCATTAGAGAGATATTCACGAAGGCCATAACCAGTTAAGTGCATCAAATGCATTAATTTTAAATGCTGCTGCGAAAGATAGTACCCCTGCTTTAATTGCTGGCTTTGCTTTTGTTCCTGGTATTGTTTCATAATAACAATAATGTCTGCAATAATTTTACCAATAGTTTATGCAAGGAGAGTGAGCGGGTATTACATTAACTTTGGGAATTAATATCTACAAATTAAAATATTTGTATGAAAAAAATTACTCCTATTCTACTTTCTAAAATAATCCTGTGGATTACTCTGTCATCGCTGGTAATTCTATTTTATATTTTTTATGTCCGCCTGCAAAACCTGATTGAGTATGGAAAAATGGTAGAACACACCAACGTTATAAAAATTAAAACTGAACAATGCATTTCACAATTAAAATCTTCCGAAGTCAGGTTGCGTGCATTCCTGCTCACAAGAGATACTTTTTTCTTACAATCACTCGATTCATCACTGTTGGATTTAAAAGTTACGCTCAATGAGGTAGAAGTATTGGCAAAAGGTTATAATGAGGAATTAACATTAGTTAACATGTTTAAAAATGCCATAAACAATCACGTAGATTTTATCGCTTATGCGAAAAAAAATTACAGCACTCGCCAAGATTCCGGGATTGTAGAGCGCATTGAAACGATGGAGAAGCCGCTGATGGACCATGCAATGACAATTTCCCGATACCTGGTGAACAACTTAGACTCCAAGCTGAAGTTGCGTGAAGTGATAAAAAATCAATATGCTGTTATCACTCCTTTATTTTTGATCTGTTTATTAATCATTTCATTGTTACTTATAGTTTTTGCCTGGCGTATTATAGTAAAAGAATTGGAGAAACGTGCTATAATGCAAAAGGAACTGGATTACAACCTTGAAGCTTTAAAACGAAGCAATTCAGAACTTGAACAGTTTGCCTATATAGCAAGCCACGATTTGCAGGAACCATTGCGCAAGATTCAATCATTCGGAAATTTACTTATAACAAAACATGGCAACCTATTAGATGAGGAAGGCAAGAGTATGATTGAGCGTATGCAATCGGCAGCAGAACGGATGCAAACCTTGATTACCGATTTGCTGGCTTATTCGCGGGTTTCGCGCGAAAAAATTGTTGCACCGCATAAAGTGGATTTAAATATTTCACTTGGTATGGTGAAAGATTTGCTCAGTGAGGAAATTAATACCCAAAATGTAAGGATAACATCAGACATGTTACCCGTTATTAATGGGAACGATACGCAATTGCTTCAACTATTTCAGAATTTATTATCCAATGCCATTAAGTTTACTAATGGCAGCAAACAACCAGAGGTAAAAATTAAATATTTACCGGCTGATGGAAAGGAAATAAAAGGAATTAAGCCTGCTGATAAGAATAAGAAATTTCATAAAATAACAATCATGGATAACGGGATTGGTTTTGATGAGCAATTCAGCGAGAAGATTTTTGAGATCTTTCAGCGCCTCCATGGAGTATCGCAATACAAAGGCTCGGGTATAGGGTTGGCAATATGCAAAAGGATAATCTATAACCATCATGGCTACATTACCGCAACAGGTAAAACAGGTGAGGGCGCACAGTTCACAATTTATCTTCCTGAATAATATTTGCTGATTTAAAAATCTCTATATTTGTTCTTAATTAGCCCAACCCAGCCAAATGACGCCCTCACCCGCCATTATAATAGCAGACGATGACCAGGACGACCGCTTGTTGCTCCAGGAGGCATTTAATCATATTAAAATTCCTAACCCGGTTTATTTTACCGAAAACGGAATTGAACTTTTACAAATGCTCGAGCAAAATGATTATCATCATGCGCAAAAAACCGGCTTAATCCTGCTTGACCTGAATATGCCAATGAAAAACGGGTTCGAGGCATTGAAAGAAATCAAAAGCAACGAGCAACTTATGCATATCCCTACCGTTATTTACACTACAAGCAGCCTTGAAGAAGACATCATTTCTTCTTACCGTCATGGCGCCAATGCGTATATTATAAAGCCACATTCATTCCAGGCAATTCTCGATATTGTTGTTACCGTGTATAAGTTTTGGTTTTCGTATTCCAAAATGCCTTACCAGCAAATGATAAAAACTTTTTAAATCTCTTTAGGGAATTGGACGGTAAAACTAATTATTCGCTGCAGCAGTTGACCTGTCATAATAAAATTCATCGTGATGATTATGCCCGCGTTTTGAGAAAAGTCCGGTAAGCCACGAAAAGATTTTTTCATGATTTTCATGCAATAAATTATTCACGGTATTCCGTATCAGTATCGGAACAACAAGCCTTACCAAAAAGTTTTTATTCTTTAATACGAAGTTGCGGATAACAGCATTTGTTGCAATGCCCACCAGATCGTAAACTACTCCCCGGTTTTTATTGAACAACGCATTTTCCGCACCTTCCTTCACCATCTGAACCGGCTTCAAATATTTTTTTACAGCTGCAAAATTATCGGTAATGGCTGCTTCAAGATGTGCACGCTGCAAATTCAACCGTGTTCTCTCGCGTTCTAGATCTTCCAGCGTATCAATCCTTTTCATTGATATTAACCTTTTTTAAAAATTCATTAATCAGTGGCAACTTTATCCACTTATCGCGGTTAGCAATAACTAACAATCCCAGCAAAAGGTAAACACCTGCTATACTGAAAAAGCCGGTAGCAATATTTCCAAGCTGTAAACCAATTACCCAAGCCAAACCCGCACTTAAAAACAAAATGAAAAATAGTCCTAAAACTATAACCGATATCGTAGCAGCTACCGATGAAAGCACATCTGAAATACGGTCCTGCAAATTCAAAACAATTATGTCGAAACGGGTTTCGACATATTGTTTTATACTGCCGGTCAATTCTTCTATTTTATTTTTTTCTTCCATTGCCGCAGCACGTTAAACTTTATATTATGAAAATCAATTCCTGGATGTTGATGCCTCTTTCTCGTGCGGGCTTTCGTAATAATCACCCGTTACTTTGCTTTTCACTTCACGTGCTTTTGTTTTGGCTTCATCTTTCAAGCTCGAAAGTGTTTCTTTGCCTTCATTAACCTTTTTAGTCAGCTGGTCAATGATATCTTCTGCGCTTTTCGAAAGGCGTTTACGCGTTTCGCTTCCCTTACCGGGAGCAAATAAAATTCCTGCTACGGCTCCGGCTGTTGCACCCAGCAACGCTGCAATTAAAATTTTTGATGTTCCTGTCATGATGTTTATGTTTTTAAAATGATTGTGATTGTGATTTTGAACTAATGAATAATCGTGCCTCAAAATATTTGAGAGGAGAGTAAAAAAATCCTTCTTACTTCTTGTGGAATGTGTTCATCAATATGTAGAATTAATTTCCTTCTAAAATTAACTTGTTCTCAGATGTAATAGCCCTTTTATATTTACTGGGCATTGCTTTTGAATTTAATAATACAATGAATCACTAAAGCAAAAGAAGAAATGGATGAAAAAAGGAGAAGGAAAATGAAATCGAAAAAAGAAAATAAATAATTAATAAAATCCAGGAAACCATGAAAAGAACAGTAATTAAATTATCCATTGTGCTGGCTTGTATATTTCAATCAGGCCGCGCGGAAGTAATTGATGCATCCGCAGCAAAAATTGAGATTAATCCATCGCAGAATGATTCAATCTATGCAGAGCATTTGCTTGCAAGACTTGAAGAAATTAAATTAATTGATAAATCAGAACTGAGCTTTGCAGAAAAGAGGGAGCTACGTAAAGAAGTACGCACCATTCGTTCTGAATTAAAAGCAATCAGTGGTGGTGTCTATCTTTCAGCAACTGCAATTATTATCATATTATTGGCGTTGATATTAATTCTGTGAATTGCTTCAAAACAGCGATTGATTTGTTTACCCTATGTTTATCCTAAAACAAAAATGCATTTTAAATACCTGATTTAAAATGCATTAATTTCAATAGCTGTGAACCCGGAGGGATTCGAACCCCCAACCAACAGAACCGGAATCTGTCATTCTATCCAGTTGAACTACGGGTCCTGATTTTTACGATTGCAAAGGTAAAAATCTATTTCTCTGTTTATGGCTCTTGTACATTTTGAGAATTTTAATATTGGGTAGGAATTATTATTTTCGTTGCCCTCAATTTAACAAACCATTAAACACAAACACTATGAAAATCCTTAAAAAATTATTAATCGGAATTGTAGTACTCTTTGCAGTACTCTTTATTATCTCGTTATTTCTGCCATCTAAAGTGCATGTTGAAAGGTCATTGACAATGAATGCACCAGTTGAAACGGTTTTTAACCAGGTAAACACTTTAAAAAATTGGAATAACTGGTCGCCATGGTATAAATTAGATACGGCTATGAAGATGACTTACGAAGGACCCGCATCAGGTGTTGGAGCATCGTACAGTTGGGAGAGTGAAAATTCGCAGGTTGGTAAAGGCAAGCTTACTATTTCGGAAAGCGTTCCTAACTCGCTGGTGGTAACCAACCTTGAATTTAATGGCGAGATGGGCGCTATTGGTGGCTATAAGTTTGAGCCCGGTGACAGCGGGGTAAAAGTAACCTGGTATTTCGATGCCGAAATGAATGGCATGTTCCATAAATATATGGGTTTGATTATGAGCGGGGCAATGAATAAAGTATTTGACCAGGGATTGAATGATATGAAAACAGTTGCTGAAAGCATGCCGCCCCCGGTTACAAAAACTCCTATGACTGTTGAAATGACAACCACCAGCGATATTACTTATCTTGCCATTCGTGATACTGTTTCAATTCCTACCATCGGAATGAAATTAGGGATGGCTTATGGAACTATCCAGGAGGCAATGAAAAAACAAGGATTGGAATTTGCAGGACAGCCGCTTGCTATATATTATACCGATTCGCAAACCAATTGGGATATGGATGCTGCTATACCGGTAAACAAACCCGGTAAAGCCGATGGAAAAGTTAAGCCCGGGCAATTGAAAGCCGGGAATGCGGTGGTTGCCCATTACTACGGTGATTATAGCGGACTGGGAACTGCTTATGGAGCGATACAGGAATATATTTCTGCTAACAATAAAAAGAAAGTTGGTGCACCCTGGGAAGTTTATGTAAGCGATCCGATGACTGAAAAAGATACTGCAAAATGGCAAACTGATGTTTACTTTCCGGTAGAATAATTTACATTAATTCCAAAATAAAAACGCTCCGAAAAGTTTTTCGGAGCGTTTTTATTTTAACGTTTTACAAAGAAAATGAATTTATAGTGCCGAAGCTATAATCAGCGAAACAATAGAGGTGAGCTTGATAAGAATATTCATGGAAGGTCCCGAAGTATCTTTAAACGGATCGCCAACGGTATCGCCAACAACAGTTGCTTTGTGAGGATTGCTTCCTTTAAAAAATTCTTCTCCACCGATGAACACGCCCTTTTCAAACATTTTTTTAGCGTTATCCCACGCGCCACCGGCATTCGATTGAAAAATTGCCATCAACACTCCTGATACAGTAATTCCTGCTAATGTTCCGCCCAACACTTCGGCTCCGAAAGAAAATCCGATAATACACGGAGCGCCTAAAGCAAGTAACCCGGGAACTATCATTTCCCTGATGGCCGCATTGGTAGAAATCTCAACGCATTTTTTATAATCGGCTTCTACACCTTCCACACCTTCAAGCAATCCTTTTATATCGCGAAACTGCCTGCGCACTTCCAACACCATGGCATTGGCAGCTTTTCCAACTGCTTTCATGGCAATTGACGAAAACAAAAATGGAATCATAGCTCCGACAAATAACCCTCCAAGTACCCGCGGATTTGAAATATTGATTCCCTGTAATCCTGTAATTTCCATAAACGCGGCAAACAAAGCAAGCGAGGTCAAAGCAGCCGATGCTATGGCAAATCCTTTTCCGATGGCAGCAGTGGTATTCCCGGTTGCATCCAGGATATCGGTGCGTTCGCGAACTTCTTCAGGCAGGTTGCACATTTGCGCGATACCTCCTGCATTGTCGGCAATGGGTCCGAATGCATCAATGGCTAACTGGATTCCTGTAGTAGCCATCATGCCTGTTGCTGCCATAGCAACTCCGTACAATCCTGCCTGGTCGTATGAAAACACAATTCCAAATACCAATATAATTACAGGAATGGCTGTTGACTGCATACCAATGCTCAAACCCGAAATAATATTTGTGGCAGCGCCCGATGACGATTGCCTTACAATGCTCATCACCGGTCTTTTTCCCATCGAACAATAATATTCGGTAATCAGGCTGATTGCTGTTCCAACTACTAATCCTATACAAACAGAAAAAAATACATTTAGAGGGGTGAATATTTCTGTAGTGTTCTGATGATAATAAAATTCAGAAGGCAGGCAATAGTCAATCACAAAATACGAAGCGATGCCGGTTAAAATAATCGCGCCAAAGTTTCCAATGTTCAGTGCGGATTGAGGGCTGCCTTCATTGTTTTTTATTTTGACAAAATAGGTTCCTACAATTGAAAATATAATTCCCACCGCAGCAATTAATAACGGAAGCAATATTCCCGGCATCAGCAAGGTTGATTCCATGGTGGTTCCGATGGTGATGCCTAAAACCATTGTCGCAATAATAGTGCTCACATACGAACCGAATAAATCGGCACCCATGCCGGCAACATCTCCAACATTATCGCCCACATTATCGGCAATAACGGCAGGGTTGCGCGGGTCATCTTCCGGAATTCCCACTTCAACTTTTCCGACAAGGTCGGCTCCCACATCGGCAGCTTTGGTAAAAATACCACCACCCACACGGGCAAACAAAGCAATGCTTTCAGCGCCAAGCGAAAAGCCAGTTATAATATTCAGAATTTTAACGGACGCGGCATGATCATCACCGCCTGTTCCTAATCCAAAACTATTGCTGAGAATAATCCACAGGCAGCCTAAACCAATAACCCCTAACCCCACCACTCCCATTCCCATGACGGACCCTCCGGCAAACGAAATTTTTAATGCCATTGGTAACGATGTGCGCGCAGCCTGTGTAGTGCGAACATTTGTTCGGGTTGCCATTGACATGCCTATAAAACCGGCTATACCTGAAAATACCGCCCCTAAAATGAACGCCACAACTATTAAAGGAGAGCTCGCTGCATCATTGTACGAGAGATATCCCAAAAGCAAAGAGGCAACCAAAACATAAATGCTTAATACTTTATATTCGGTTTTCAGGAATGCCAGCGCCCCTTCGTGAATATGGTCGGCAACTTTTTTCATTTTCGCATCGCCCGGATCCTGCTTCATTATCCATTTCGACTTGAAAAAGATAAAAATCAATGCAATAAGCCCGGCAATGGGAATCCAAAATTCAATTTTCATAAAAATTCAGTAGTTATTTTTTAAGGAGCGCAAAAGTAAAATAAAAAGATGGATTGGCATAAAATTATGCGATGCTAAAGCCATTTTGCAACCTATGTTCCTTCAGGGTCTCCCTTCGCAGGTTTTCGCGATGGGGACTCTGAAGTTTTGGAGCAATTACCACTCTAACAACCTGTAATCATCAATTTTATATTCACATGCTTCATCCAGTTCATAAAATACAGCGCTTGAATGTTTGTAGTTTGTAAATTCATCAGCAAGGTTCCATTTACCCGAACAGGGATTATGATGTATGTAATCGAGCTTTTGTTCCAAAAAAAAATTTGTATAACAGGGTTTACAATCGAATGAAGGTTCAAATATTTCATGCAATTTACCTTTTCGTTGTTCATCAAATGACACTGCTTTTTCTAATTGACGCAGCAACTCATTTTTATTCAATTGCTCTAATCGTTTTACAATTTCATAAGCCATAAATCGCTTTCCGTTTGCAACCAGCTTATTTATTTCAGCACTGTCTTTATCAACACGAATCAAAGCATGTAAATGATTCGGCATAATAACATACCCGTTAACCTGGTTATTAAGTTCTTTTAAAACATCAAACCATTTGTAAACCGCATCATAAAAGTCAGTAATTTCGAAAAGCCGAATCCATTTATGACAAGTGATGGTGATGTAAAAAATAATTTCTTTTTCCGTTTGAGCAGTACGGGTAGTCATAGTGTAATCTCAAAAATTGAAAAGTGAAATTAAATGATATTCACATCTCCGAATTCCTCAGAGTCCCCGCGAAATGGCGGGAGACTCTGCGGGGACTCAAATCCTCCTGTATACGAATTGGATATTTGTGGTGTTATCAGGGCAAAAGAATTGCGAGTTAATTTACTGGGCTGTGATTTTGTTTTCGATGAAAACTATAATTTAAAATCCCTCAAAGAAGTTGAAAAATTTATTATTCTGAAAAAGCATTTGCCCGGTATTCCATCGGCTAATGAAATGCAAACATCAGATGGCGTTGAAGTTGGCAATTTATTATCAAAGCTTTTACAAAAAGTAGAGGAATTAACGCTTTATATCATAGAGCAGGATAAAAAGATTGAAAGATTGACACAAAAAGTAGATAATTTTAATAAGTAAATATTTTCAGGAAATTTCTACTTATGACAAGAGTTACGTTGTTTACGTGTTTAGTCTTGCTTTTGCTATTTCCATTCATGGTAATTGGCCAGGCTGACGCTTCATCCAATTCAAAATTTTTCTTTCAATTTAATATAACCGGCAACTATTTATACAGAAAACTTTGTACGGACAGAGATTATCTGAAAAATTATTTAGCATATCTTGAAAAACATGATAAGCCCGCAGCGGGTTATGGAGTGGAATTTCTGATTGGATACCGTAAGAGCGACCGGGTCAATTTTGTTTCCGGTTTAACATTTAACCGATTCCAATATCGAACCGAAATACTTGACACAGCCTATATATCTACTGCTTATTGGATTCCTCCATTAGGCTATACTCAAATTTTTTTAAATATATATCAATATCGGTACGCCCATCTTTCATTGTCAATTCCTTTGATGATTGAATACAGTTTATCTGGTTCGCCAAATCCGTTTTTCCTTTCTGCGGGACTTATCCCATCCTACGTTTTTGATTATAAGAAAGTCATTACCCCTGAACTTGGTAGAGGCACCGATGATTTAAATAATGAATTAAATTTAAGTAATGGTTTTTTTGTAATTGGAAATTTAAATTTCAATGCTAAATTTAATTTAAAGTCACATCTTGATTTAATTGCTGCGCTTGGGTTTAATTATTCTTCAAATATTAAATATGGTGCGTTAAATAAAAAAATTTACTCCTTGCAATTTTCAATTGGAATCAGAAAAGAATTTTATTAACCATATGAATTAAATAGCTTTCAAACAATGATTAATAACTTACAAAGAAAAAATATATGTTGAAAAAAACTCTATATATTTTATTATGTCCAAGCAGAGTCTCCCGCCCCTTCGCGGGGACTCTGCGCGGTTTGTTGATAGCTGATATATTAATAATATTTTCAATAAACGGGCATTTTTCATCAGCCAGCCGTTCTTTTTCATCTGCACTACCATAATTGCCATGTGCAGTAACGCCATCGGCAAACCGCAAACCCCTGCCTGTATGTGGCAATCCGCGCATGGCATGTGCGGGATTATTTTTTTCATGTGTGAAATTACTGTGGGCATGTGCCAAAACACAAACGGTATGTGCAGGTTCAGCATCGGAACGTGCGGAACCGCAAACGGAACGTGCCGGTTCAGCAACGGAATGTGTGAAACCACAAACGGAACATGCAGCCGCACGTTTGCAACACTCCTTTATATAATGCAAACGAGGCAATTCATTTTTCATAAAAAATTAGTGCTATGATTTTCAAATTACTATGATAAACAAAGAAATACTTAATACAAAGTTCTTCATAAAACGAAACCTGCGGGCAAACCATGCGTAAGAATTCACAATTGCGGTTAACTCATATGTGCCGCAAGGCAAAATGGTAGTACAAACATTAATTATTCCCAAGCTTGGCTTATCGCGTAAAACCGATGCAGCCTTATTGACTTACTCAGGCGAAATTTGCGGCCAGCTCACGCTGAATGCGGCAGATTTCCCCGCCCTCAAGCCTACAGTTGCCGAAGTGGAGGCAGCACAAGTAATTTTTTCCGGTACATTGGATAAAATGGCTTTTAAAAATAAAGCCAACACCGATGCCAAAAATGATGCCCGGCTGGAACTGGAAAACCTGCATACGCTGCAGGCATACAATTGCGCTGAAATCGCAAATGGCGATGTTACGCTTTACCGTAAAAGCGGGTACGATTTGAAATCGAAAGGGGTTCCGAGCGGATTTTTGCCGGCTCCCGGAAATTTCAAAATTTCGCTGGGTTCTATGGAAGGCTCTTTGTATGCAAAATTTAAAGGTGTAAAGAACGCTTACTCGTATGAAATTTTTTACGGTAATGCCGATGTTGATCCCGATACATGGACAAAGTACAAAGTAACCACAGCGGGCAAAATTCTTTTGAACGAGCTTGGCAGCAATATCCTTACAGGTGTAAGGGTGCGTGCCATAGGCGCAAAAGGAAAAACCGGGGAGTGGACAGCCATTCTCACACTGAAGACGTACTAAATAAAAAAAAATACGTTTGTTAAGCTCTCCGTCAGTTGACAGAGAGCTTTTTTATTTTGGTTAAAAGGCAGCAATTCCTTTTTCGCCTTTCAGTTATGTAATACTAATGTAAATTATTCATTATCAAATGCTGTAATATTATATTTTTTAATACGTTTATACTCCAATTTAAGAGTTTTTCCTATACTTGCCGTTCCAAAAAAAATCTAATTAACTAATTAACCCATTCTAAAAATCGTTATTACATTATGAGCAGTCAAAACAAATCGGGCGGCAGTTCAAAGGCAATCTTTGCAGCTATCGTTATACCGGCAACGTTAGTTATTGCATTCGTGGTTTTCAAATACATATTGGGCAACCCCGAAAACTTTATGGAAAACAATCCTGAGAATTTGCCTTTGCCGGGCAATTACCTGGGTACTATTTATAAAGGAGGGTTTATTGTGCCCATCCTCATGGCGTTGCTCATGATAGTAATTACATTTACTATCGAGCGGTTTATTACCATTGGCGCGTCAAAAGGAAAAGGTTCGGTAGATAGCTTTGTAAATAAAATAAGACAGCTGGTTGCAAAGGGCGATATGAATGGCGCAAGCACCGAATGTGACCGTCAGCGCGGTTCAATTGCCAACGTGGTAAAAGCCGGCATTTTTATGTACAAACAAATGGAAAGCGACCAGAAGCTGGATAAAGAGCGCAAAATTTTGGCCATTCAGAAAGAACTTGAAGAAGCCACAACCCTCGAGCTACCGATGCTTTCAAAAAACCTGGTTATTATTTCAACCATCGCATCCATTGCAACATTAATGGGATTGCTCGGAACGGTTATAGGAATGATTCGCGCATTTGCGGCACTTGCACAGGCAGGTGCACCTGATGCAGTTGCGCTTTCAACCGGAATTTCCGAAGCGCTTATTAATACAGCACTTGGTATCGGCACATCAGCCATTGCAATTATCATGTACAATTATTTTACAAATAAGATTGATACCATTACCTATGGTATTGACGAAGCCGGTTACACCATTGTGCAAACTTTTGCAGCACAGCATAAAGTAAATTAATTTCAGGATTTTTTTATTTTACTATTACTCCGAACTGAATACTGGATACTGTTAACTAAACAAAGTGCCAAAAATTAAAATACCCAAAAAAAGCCCGGTGCTCGACATGACACCCATGGTGGATTTGGCTTTCCTGCTGGTTACTTTTTTTATGCTCACCACCAAGTTTCGTCCTGAAGAAGCTGTATTAGTTGATACCCCTTTTTCAATTTCTGAAAAAATACTTCCCGAAAACGCAATGCTCATAACCGTTGACTCAGCAGGAAGAGTTTTCTTTAATATCGAAGGGCAATCGGTACGGAGGGAGCTGATAACTAAGTTGGGTGATAAATATAACATTGATCTGAGTGAGAAAGAAATAAAAAGATTTACCCTGTTGAGCACAGTGGGAATGCCCATGTTGAAAATGAAAGATTATTTAAGCGCGGATGAAGAAGGCAGGAAAAAATTAAATAAAGCAACAGGGGGAATTCCAATTGATTCATTAAATAATCAATTGGCGGATTGGATAATATACGGATGGAACGCTGCCGTTCATGATAAAGATTATCAAAAAAAGAAAATGGCAGGGAAAGAGCTGCGCTTCGCGATTAAAGGTGATGGCATGGTTGATTACACTTATATAAAACGGATTATTGAAATATTCCAGGAAAATAAAATCAACAGGTTTAATATGATTACAAACCTTGAGTCAAATCCGAATTCATGAGAAACGATTATGGAATTTCAGTTATTAATCATCATTATTAAAAGAAGTAACTAATAAGGATTTAGCAATTATTCGTTGAGATAATGTCAGAAGTACAAACCAACCAGGGAGGAAACGAAAAAGGGAAGCACAAGAAAGTCCGTGCTAAAAAATCATCCACTCATATTGATATGACACCGATGGTGGATTTGGCTTTTCTTTTGCTCACTTTTTTTATGCTTACTACAACATTCAGCAAGCCGAAAACCATGGAAATTAACATGCCGGTTAAAGATCCTAATAGCAAGCCACCTGAAATTGCCAATGCTATTACAATTTTATTAAGTGAAAAAAATAAAATTTACTGGTACTACGGAGCCTTCAAGCCCGATACTACAACATTGGAAACAACTGATTTTTCTCCTTTCGGAATCCGTAAATTGCTGCTCGAAAAAAACAAAGACATTAATGACAAAGTAAAGGAAGAGCTTAAGAAATTAGAAAGGCGCGAAATTGCCGATACTACCTATAAACGCAAGCGAATTGAAATAATGGGTGATAAAAAAGCGTTAACGGTATTAGTAAAAACAGATGATAAGGCTAAATATAAAAATGTAGTTGATATGCTGGATGAGTTGAATATAAGCAATATTGGCAAGTATGCCATCGTTGATATGATGCAGCAGGAATACGAGCTGATTCAAAAACAAAATATGCCTTTACCAGAAAATTCGACTGCACAACCGGAATCACTACCGAAATAAAATGGCGAATTCAATTTTTAAAAACTGGGATAACGTTGCTTACGAAGGCAGAAATGAGATTGTCTTTATAGAACGCAACAAAGATTATGGTGCCTATGTTATCCGTAAGCTGTATAATAAAAGAGTAGTGCTTGCTTTTATTATTGCAGTTTGCAGTTTTATTTTTTTTATCAGCCTGCCATTAATCATTAAATTTTTTACCGGTGCCGCTAACGATTTGCAAAAAGCTACGCAGGAAGTTACCGTTAATTTAACCGAGCCACCGCCAGTTGATCCCGAAGAGCCACCACCTCCGCCTCCGCCTCCGCCACCACCTGTTCAGCAAACCATAAAATTTGTCCCCCCGGTTGTTGTGGATAAACCCGTTGAAGAAGAAGCTCCACCCCCACAGGAAAAGCTCGAAGAAGTAGCTGTTGGTACAGAAACACAAGAAGGCACCGGTGATGAAATTGCTCCTCCCCCCGAAGTTGTGGAAGACCCTGACGCAGGTAAAATATTTACTATTGTTGAAGAGATGCCGCAGTTCCCTGGTGGTGGCGAGTCTGCCTTGATAAAGTACCTTTCCGAAAATATCAAATACCCTCCTATTGCCCGCGAAAACGGAATTACAGGAACAGTATATGTTACTTTTATTATTGATAAAGAAGGAAGGGTGAGCGATTCAAAAATTCTGCGGGGCATCGGTGGCGGATGTGACGAAGAAGCATTAAGGGTGGTTAACAAAATGCCCCTTTGGAAGCCCGGCAGGCAAAACGGACGTGGCGTTATTGTTCAGTATAACCTGCCTGTCCGGTTCAGTTTAAAATAATTTCAGGCATTTGAATTATCGCAGCAAATTTTTTTACTGGTTTAATTTGCTCATGGTTGTTCTCTATACAATCATAGGTTTGGTTTTTATTTTAGCTGCCGATTTAAATTTGCTACCCGTTTTTTATCAAAGAGTGCTTGGTATCATCATAATAATCTATGCAGCATTTCGTTTATGGAAAGTGATTAAGTTTTTCCGTACTCCTGAAGCTTGAAATTTATTGTAATGAATACGTTTCTTTGGAAATTGCAACTAAAGCACGAAAACACGAAATTCCACCAAATTTTTTTTTGGTGCCTTGGTGTCTTGGTGGCAGGATTTTTATTTTTTTCTTGTAACCGCGGAAGTTTTACTGCTGACCTGAGCGATACTCCAACTTCAGGTGATATTAAAATCAGTGTTGATGAATCTTACCAGCCTTTGATTGATTCGCAAGTCAGTACTTTTGTTTTATTATATACGCTCGCAAAAGTTTCACCGCAGTACAAACCAGAAGCCGGAGTAATTGCTGACCTGCTGAATGACTCGGTCAAGGTAATTGTTGCAAACAGAAAATTAACCCCGGAACAGGAAAAATACCTGAACAGTAAAAAATGTTTTCCGAAAACAACCAAAATTGCTATTGATGCCGTTGCAATAATTGTGAATAATGAAAATGCGGATTCATTGCTTACGCTGAATCAGCTCAGAGAAATTATAACGGGAAATATTTCAACCTGGAACCAGCTGAACAATAAGAATAAACTCGATTCAATATTAATTGTATTTGATAACAGCAGCTCGGGTAACACCCGGTTTTTAAAAGAAAAATTTTTAGGCAAAATGAATTTTCCATCAAATTGTTTTGCAGTGAAAACAAATCCCGAGGTGATTAACTATGTGAAAGAACATAAAAATGCAATGGGTGTAATTGCTGTAAACTGGATCAGCGATTTTGATGATTCGGCTTCCGAAAATTTCCGGCAGAGCATTCGCGTTGTAGCGTTACAAGATGAGTCTTCACCCGAACATCATGATTATTATAAGCCATACCAGGCTTACATTGCTTTAAATCAATATCCTTTGGTTCGCGATGTGTATATAATCAGCCGCGAATCGCGTATGGGGCTTGGCACCGGATTTGCCTCCTTTGTTGCAGGCGACAAGGGTCAGCGGATTGTAAGGCTTGCCGGGCTGTTACCGGCAACCGTACCCGTACGAATCATAAAAACAGAATGAACTAAAACTTGAATAAAACAATGAAACTATTTAATCGTTTAAAATTTTTACTCCCGGTTTTCTTTTTCATTTTTTCAGCTGATGCGCAAACTCTGAACGATGCATTGCGCCTTACCGATAACGAGCAATATGATGTAGCCGATATTATGTATCAATCCCTGATTCAAAAAGAGCCCAATAACGGAACTTACTGGTTTTATTTTGGAGAAAACTTCTGGAAATGGGAAAACCCCGATTCCGCCAAAATTTGCTATCAACGGGGTTTGCAGGTCGAACCGGGCAATGCATTAAACATGGTTGGCGTTGGTAAAACTTTTCTTGAGCAAGGCAATCTCAGCGAAGCTAAATTGAATTTTGACAAAGCATTATCATCGGCACAAACAAAATTAACGCTGGTGCAAATGAAAATTGCAGAAGCATATACGACATCCGCTAAGCATAAAGACCTTGATTACGCAATGGTGTTGCTTCAAAAAGCTGCAACCAGCGAACCAAAAAATTCTGAAATTTTTATTTTGATTGGAGATGTTTTTACCGCGCGGAACGATGGTACTTCGGCTGCTGAAAATTATAACAAAGCGCTCGACCTCGATAAAAACCTTGCAAGAGCTGTTGTCAGAAAAGGAATACTATATAAACGTTCGCTGAATTTTGAAATTGCAAAAGAAGAATTTGAAAATGCTATTAAAATTGATTCGATGTTTGCCCCTGCCCACCGCGAACTGGGAGAAGTTTATTTCCGCTTGCGCAAGCTTGAACAGGCAAAGGAAGAATACAGGAAGTATCTTGAACTTTCAAAAAATACATCGGATGCGCGTTTACGCTACGCTTCTTTCCTTTTCCTGAGTAAAGATTACAGCGGAACGTTAGACGGACTAAACAGGTTGAGCAAGCTCAACCCTGAAAATATTTCCATGCTCCGTTTATTGGCCTACACATACTATGAAATGGGTGACAGCGCAAAAGCATTGCAATTTATAAATAAAGTGTTTGAAAATACAGTTGAGGACAAGCGCACACAAAATGACTATGAATATTACGCGAAAATTCTTTCAAAAAACGGACTCGATTCTCTTGCAGTAATTGCTTTTCAAAAAGCATATTCTTTAGATTCATCTAAAACGGAATTGTTAATTGATTTGGGAATGCTTTATATGAAAATGAAAAAGTATAAAGAGGCGGCAGAAGCATTTCAAAATCGTATAGCTTTTGGAAAAAATATTTCTTCAACAGACTATATCAATCTTGGGAAAGCACATAAATTGGCCAAGAATTATGAAAAAGCCGATTCCGCTTATGCTAAAGTAAACGAATTGCTTCCAACCTGGCACTATGGATTTTTTTCACGGGCACAAGTTGCCGCAAATATTGATTCGCTTTCTGAAAAATGGCTGGCAAAACCTTATTATGAGAAGTATCTCGAGTTGGCGCTGCCCGATTCGGCTAACTTTTCCAAAAATAAAGATGGAATAGTGGAAGCTTACCGATACATGATGAGCTATTACTATTTAAGCGAACATGATGAAAGAAAAACAAGGGAGTATATAAAAAAAATTCTTGCCATTATCCCCAATGACAAACAGGCTAATGATGTGCTTAAGGGATTAGACCAGCCGAAGAAGGACAAGTAATAAACTTTTTAATCCACTGAAAAATAATCAGCACTCTGATAAACTCCCGTGTATTCTTTTACCAGTTGCATCAATAAATCATTAGCCAGTGAACTGGCTCCAAAGCGGAAGTAATGGGGCGTAAGCCAGGCGTTACCTAAAGTTTCTTTTACCAATACCAGGTATTGCAAGGCAAGTTTGGCAGTGGAAATTCCTCCTGCCGGTTTCATCGCAATCATTTTTCCTTCTTTATAATAAAAATCGCGGATGGCTTCAAGCATTACCAATGTAACGGGTAACGTTGCCGCAGGTTGAATTTTCCCCGTTGATGTTTTAATAAAATCAGCCCCGGCATACATGGCAATATCACTTGCCATGCGAACATTATCAAGCGTGCTCAGTTCACCGGTTTCTAAAATAACTTTCAACCGTGCTTTACCACAGGCTGCTTTTACAGCAGCAATTTCATCAAACACATAATTGTATTCGCCACTCAGAAATTTGCCTCTTGAAATTACCATATCAATTTCATCGGCACCTTCTTTTACCGCAAACTTTGTTTCTTCAATTTTTAATTTTAATGTACTCATGCCACTGGGAAAGCCGGTTGCAACAGACGCCACTTTTACTTTCGTGTTTTTCAAAGCATCTTTTGCAACTCTGACCAAATTAGGATACACACACACCGCAGCAGCCGATGGAATTCCTTCCAATCCCGAGTTCTCGGGATGAGGGCGAATTGCTTTAGCGCATAATTGCTTTACTTTCCCGGGAGTATCTTTTGCATCAAGAGTGGTTAAATCCATCATGCTGATGGCAAGCTTCAACCCTTCAACTTTTGATTCTTTTTTAATGCTGCGTTTCGTTAAACGGGCAACTCGCTCCTCAATGCCAACCTGGTCAATAACAGGAGAAGAAAGCTTCTTCATTAATAGTTGTGAATTCATTTTATCATATTTAACCAATCAAAAATACAAATTCAGGATTAAAAAAATTATCATACGATTTGGGAAGAATTCTTCTTGTTAAATCGATGAAAAACAAATCCGCCCAATGAGCAACCAATTGTGTTTGCTACAAAATCTTTTATATCGCCTGTGCGTTCAATTAACAACGTGCTTTGCATTATTTCGAGCAACCCGCCATAAATCACACTGATAATAATTGCGCATTTTATCGGATGCAACTTTAAAATATCAAACGAATATTGTCTTATGAATCCTTTTCCAAAAAGAAAAACCAGCACACCAAATACAAAAGCATGAACCAGCTTATCAAATGAAAGCAAACTCCACCACGACAGGTCCGGCAATAAATTTCCGGGAATTATACAAAGAATAAAAATAACTACAGCCCACGTAATACCGGCAAGGTTATATTTAAAAAACATTTTTGTCAGGGAATAATGTGGTCATTAAACAGGCTTTCCCGGTAACCATCGGAATTTGATTTTTAAATGGGTTGCGAATTTACAAAATCAATCATCCATTCCTTATCTTTGACCCCCGCAAAAGAAAATGACAAAAATGAGTTTTGATGATATTTACATGGAGCTTGCGCAGAATCTCGCACTTAAGTCGCATTGTGTAAAAATTAAAGTGGGCGCAGTGCTTACACAAGATACCCGAATTGTTTCTTTGGGATATAACGGTCCGCCTGCAG
>JBIOHJ010000023.1:0-29848 GCA_044448905.1 Bacteroidia bacterium
TGTGTAGTGGCGGCATTCGACCATAAATAATTAATATATCCTGCCCCGGCATTTAGTATCGAATTGCCGCCAGAACAAAAAGTTGTAACACCAGCAATAGAAGGTGTTGGTAAAGCATTAACGGTAACGGTAGCTGAACCCGCAACACCTCCGTTGCAATTGGCATCCGAAATATTAACCAGCGTATAGGTTGTGGTTGCACCCGGGGATACATTAATGGTTACCGGGTTGTTCGAGGTAGTACCGGTAATATTGGATCCACCACTTGGTAAATAGGTATAAGTAAAAGGCGCAGTTCCAACAAACGTAATTTTAAAGCTTGAAGAACCACCAACACAAATAGACGAATTCTGGCTGATGACAGCCGAAGGCAGCTGGTTAATAGAAAGCGCAAATGCAGGGGAAGAATTCACACAACCGTTTACATCGGTAACGGTAACTGTATAATTACCGGCAGTACCCACAGTAATAGTCGGAGTAGTAACACCTGTTGACCAAACATAACTAACATAATTCCCCCCATTCAGAATTGAAGTGGTTCCCTGGCAGATGGCAGCGGTTCCGGTGATAACAGGAGTTGGCAATGCATTAACAATAATTGTTGCCGAAGTACTGGCAGTACATCCGTTGGCATTAGTAACTGTAACTGCATAGTTACCTGAAGTAGTCACATTAATCGTTTGTGTAGTGGCGGCATTCGACCATAAATAATTAATATATCCTGCCCCGGCATTTAGTATCGAATTGCCGCCAGAACAAAAAGTTGTAACACCAGCAATAGAAGGTGTTGGTAAAGCATTTACTACAAGATTAATATTATCCGTTCCTGTACATCCATTGGCATCAGTAACAGTAACTGTGTATGTTCCGGCAACGCCCTGAGTAATATTTTGCGTAGTTGCACCTGTTGACCACAAATAAGAAGCATAAACCCCTGCATTAAATAGAGTCGTTGTGCCCTGGCAAATAGCACTATTACCTATGATATTAGGAACAGGGTTCAAATTTACAACGGTCGCTATGCTTGTTGTTCCGGTACATCCGTTAATATCGGTTACTGTAACTGTAAATGTATTTGCGGTAGTTGGGCTAATAGTTTGCGTGCCTGCACCATTTGACCATTGGTAAATATTGTACCCCGCACCTGCATCAAGAATTGTTGAACTACCCTGGCAGAACGCTGTTATACCCGCAATTACAGGAATAGGATTTGGGTTAACAAATACATTAAGAGAAGTGGATGCTAAACATCCGGCAGCATTAGCCACTGTAACCATGTAATTTGCTGCTGTGGTTACAGTAATGGTCTGCGTGGTTGCGCCATTTGACCACAAATAAGATGCAAAACCTCCTCCGGCATTTAAAACAGAATTTCCTCCCTGGCAAAAATTATTGTTGCCGGCTATTACAGGATTAGGTAAAGCATTTACAACAACAGCAATGTTATCTGCTCCGGTGCAACCATTGGCATCGGTAACAGTAACGGTATAAGTTCCTGCAACAAATGGGGCTATAGTTTGAGTGGTTGCTCCATTTGACCAAAGATATCCTGAATAACCTGCGCCTGCGTCAAGAGAAGCAAATTGTCCTTGGCATACTGAAGTTACACCAACAATGCTGGGAGCCGGGTTTGGATTTACAGAAACATTAGCCGAAGTGCTTGCGGTACAACCACCTGCTTGGGTAACGGTTACCGTATATGTTCCTGATGATGTAACATTAATGTTTTGGGTTGTTGCACCTGTAGACCACAAATACCCGGTTCCTGCATTAGCAGTCAAAATGGTTGCAGCTCCATTACAAAGTGAAAGTACCCCTGCAATAGAAGCAACTGCACCGCCAACAGTAACTGTAAATGGGGCGGACACAGCCGTGCAGCCTCCATTAACAGTTGTTACTGTTACAGTATAATTACCAGCAGTTGTTACATTTATTGCCTGGGTAGTTGCTCCTGTGTTCCACAAATATGCCGAACCCGGATTTGCGGTCAGGATTGTATTTCCACCTGCGCAAATTGAGTTTATCCCGGCAATTATTGCAGTAGGTATAACATAAATTACGTGCACAAAAGTTGTGAAAGTAAAGCAGCCAGGGTTGGTGGGATGTGTTACTGTACATGCAAAAATACCATTAGTAAGTCCCACATTGGACTGATTGACTACAATAGATTGTGTAGTTGCACCTGTTGCCCATGTATAGCTGGAAGAGCAGGCAGCTAACCCGTTTAAAACCGAAAGTGTTACTGATTGTCCGTCACAAACATAAACATTGGCATTATTAGCTTGTGGAACACCATTTGCAAAAATTTCAATCTGACCTACACTTGAAAAACTATTCCCTTGTAAAAAAACTCCCGAATCGTATATCTGGTCTTGTACATCACCCACTGCAAGTTTAATATGATACAATTCACAAGGACAGACAGTAGCAGCAGCTGTTAGCGGAGTGGTTAATCCATCATATGCTGTGGTAATGGTAACCGGTGCCTGATTATCCCTGAAATATGCAGGATTACTAATTGGCAGTGGGCCCGGAAGCGGAGTTCCATGCCCTACGGGGCCTCCATTGTTTACATTATTGATAGTAACAGGTATTCCGCTGACTGGAAGTCGTGCAAGATTTTGAATCCCTGCAATGCCCGGACCATTGATAAAAAATCCGAATACATCATTATAAGGAGAATTGGTGAAATCGCTATATTCATCAGAAGCAAAAATGTAATTAAACCGAACAGAATCTGACGCTACAAAAAAATCAAATTCAAGTGTACTTGCATCGTGAACAGGGTTTGTAGTAAGGGGTTGTAATTGGGCATCGCCTAGATTATTAATTGCAGCTCCTTGTCCAGTGCCGGTATTTGGATTTGCTGCAACTGCAGCACTTCCGCTTGTAATAATTATACCATCACCAAAACCAATATTGCAACCTCCACCACAGGTAAAAGAGCCTTGTGAAGATGGTGTAGCACCATTCGTAGTAATGTTACTTGGAGTTACTCCGGTACCAAGCAGCAGGTTGACTAAAGTTGTTGGAGGTACGCTGGGCGTTACATTAAGCTGTCCAATTGCAGGGAAAAATGACAAAATAAAAATACCACTTACAATGTATATTTTTTTCATATCAAAAATGGTTTGGCCATGAAGAATTTATAGTTCAATTTTTAATGTTTACAAATATAAGGTCTTGTTTGATAAAAACAAAAAATTTAGGGTTTATTTTTAGCTGATTTTTATCAGGTTATTAACATCAAAAGCCTTACTTAGGAAGACACCCGTGTCAATTAAAAGTTGCAGGTTGGTGATAATTTCTTTTTTAACAAGAAAAATAGCCTCCTGTAAGGAAAAGTCGCGTGAGTCTGAAAAGAAATTATGCAGTTGCCCCTTTTACAAATTCTTTAAGGTAAAACGGTTCAAAGTAGGCAATATCTTCAAATTTATTATTTGCAAATTCAGTTTTGGAGAATTGAATCATCCCTGAAGCTGAAGTTGTAAATTCATCAATAAAAACAGCATTCTTGTTGTTATGTAAAACCGTTTTGCACTTAGGAACCCCATCTCCAAAAAAGTATGTTTTATGATTGTTTAAAAAAGCAGCAAAAGAGTTTTCATTAATAATTTCTGCTTTGGTTTCCATCAGGGTATTTAACCCCTCATCAAAAACAGCGGTATAAACTTCCATTCTGCGGGCATCGATAAGAGGAACCAAATTCGAATTTCGAATTTCGTCCCGAGTGCTCGGGATCGAATTTCGAATAAAATTTGCAGCCATTATCTTCAAAGTATTGATGGCGATTAATGGTTTTTGCAAGGCATAGCACAATCCTTTTGCCGTGGCAACTCCGATACGTAGTCCGGTGTATGATCCGGGACCTTTACTTACCGCTATCGCATCTAAATCAGAAAACTTATGTTTAGTATCATTCATGACCTGTTGTATCAAAAGAGTTATAACGCGTGCATGTGTGCGCGACTCTTTGCTTTCGGCTAATGACAACAGTGTGCCATTTTTTGCAAGCGCAACTGAACAGACATCGGTTGCGGTTTCAATATTGAGGATTAATGGCAAGAGAGTGAAAAATTATTTTTTCTCTTTTTTGAAAAGTTCTTCTTTGGGTACAATTTTAATTTCAGACCCATCCTTTAGTGTTTTTGAAATGACACTATATGGTCCGGTAACCACTTCATCTTTCTCTTTTAATCCCGACATTATTTCAATGTAATTATTGTCCTGTATGCCGGTTTTAACGGGGTGCATTTTTACTTTTCCATTGGCAATTAAGAAGACACATTCATTTACTTTTTCGTCATCTTGTTTTTCATCGGAAGATTTCTCCTCCTCATTTTTGGTTTCATCACCCTTACGTTTTATCATCTTCGAAGATTCTTTTTTAGAAGTATCGCGGGTAGTTACTGCCTGGATGGGCACGGCAATAACATTTGCAACCCGTTTGGTTTGTATATCAACCGATGCCGACATGCCAGGACGAAAAGGGGAGAGATCGGGGGTTTCTTTAGGAATTAAATCACTGTAGGTTTCACGCAGGATGCGGATTTTGACTGTAAAATTTGTTACCTGATCGGTGCTTTGCCCGAGGATGTTTGCCGAGTTTGCAATTTCGGTTACAATGCCTTTGAATTTTTTATCGCGGTAAGCATCAATATCAATTAATGCGGTGTCGTTGAGGTGTACGCGTACAATATCGTTTTCACTAACGTCAACGCTAACCTCCATTTCGTTTAGATTGGCAATGCGCATTAGCTCGGTTCCCTGGAAACCACTTACACCCTGTACACGTTCGCCACGCTCGACATTAAGTTTGGAAACGGTTCCGTCAACGGGGGAGAATACCGATGTTTTGTTGAGGTTTTCGCGTGCTTCTTTTAATGAGGCTTCGGCACTGTTTACACCAAACTCTGCTGCCTTAACGCTTTGCTGCATGGCTTCTACTTCAGCTTTAGCCACTTCATAAGCCGACTTGATGGCTTCGAAATCGGAAATGGAAATTACTTTATCGTCAAAAAGTTTTTTATTACGGTTATATGTTAATTCAGTTTTGTTAAATTGCGATTCGGTTTGCGTTAAGCGCGATTTGCTGTTTTCCAAATTTGCTTTTGATGAGTTTACCGAAGCGGCCATCCTGTCGAGGTTAGATAAATATATTTCGGGATTTATTTTCGCAAGCAGCGCACCTTTTTTTACCACATCCCCTTCTTTCACATACAAGTCAACCACTTCACCCGATACATCGGCAACCATTTTAACTTCGGTTTCGGGCTGAACTTTTCCATTGGCTGAAACGGTTTCGATAATGGTTTGGCGCGATGCTTTTTCGACACTTACTTTTATTTCATCACCACTTCCGATAACTCCTTTTGATTTGAGTACTGCAAGCAATACAATAAGCACCACAATGCCGATGCCTCCGTATTTAAATATCTTTTTCTTATTAGCCATGAGCGAAAATTTAAGGGCTGAAAATTAATTAAAGTAAATGGAATTGAAAAAATACTCATCAAGTCAAACAAAGTACCTTTGTTAAATTGCTTAAATAACATCCCGTTTTAGGCGAAACTATTTAACAATCTAACCATTAAACCATTTAATCATTTAACTGCGCAGCGATGTACATTAATAGTAAAACATTTTTTGTTTATTTTCTTCTGCTGCTGAATTGTTTTCATGCATCATCACAAAATACCTGGGCTCAGAAGTCAAATTTTGCATCGTTTGAAAGGGATGATGCGGTAGGTTTTTCTGTAAATGGAAAAGGATATTTGGGAACGGGTTTCGCAGTCGGGTTTTCACTTAAAAAAGATTTCTGGCAATATGACCCGGTTTTGGATGCGTGGACACAGGTGGCTGATTTTGGCGGTTCACCACGTCAGTACTCCACAGCGTTCGCAATTGCGCAAAAGGGTTATGTGTTTGGCGGAATTGATGCGACTATTATTCAGAATGATTTGTGGGAATATGATGCGGTTGCGAATTTGTGGATATCCAAATCTTCGCTGCCTGCAGCAGGACGGTTTGCCGCAACAGGTTTTGCAATTAATAATTTCGGGTATGTGTGCTGCGGAGTAAATTCGACTAATTATTTTAATGAATTGTGGGCGTATGATGCCGTTTTAGATTCGTGGAGCATAAAAATAGATTTTCCGGGAATGAAAAGACGGTCGCCTGTTGCATGTACGATTAATCAGAAGGGGTATGTGGGTACAGGACGCGATACGATGAACCAGTTTTATAATGATTGGTATGCCTATGATCCAACCACCGATTCATGGACTCAGAAAAATAATTTTACGGGTACACCACGTTATGATGCAAACGGATATTCGGTTTTTCAAAAAGGCTTTATTACAGCCGGGATGGGTGCAATGAATGAATATAAAAATGATTTGTGGGAGTATGACCCGCTTGCGGATACCTGGACGCAGCGCACAAGCATGCCAACGGTTTCGCGCAAGGGAGCAACCGGTTTTGTAATTGGGTATAACCTGTATGTTGGAACAGGCATTGACAGCAGCAATTCGAGGCTCAATGATTTTTGGGAGTATGCTGTGGACAGCTCTACCGGAATTTTGGGTTTCGAATTTTGGATTTCGAATTTTACGGTTTACCCGAACCCGGCAAAAGAGTTTACGGTTTGCAGCCAACAGTTTACGGTTGATAAAAAGATTAATTTATGTGTTACCGATGTAGATGGCAGAAAAATTATTTTCAGGCAACTGGAAACCGTAAACCGTAAGCTGGAAACTAAAATGGATGTGAGCTGTTTAAAAGTGGGCTTGTATTTTATCACTGTAAAAGGAAAAGGTTTTTCAGCTACATATAAATTTTTTAAATATTGAGACAAGTTTTAAAGCGCGCAGGCATCCTCACCATTTCAACGTTCTTCCATTCCGTCATTCCAATTTTCAATACACCAGCGGCTTGCCCATATAAAAGTCGAGCACCTTTAATCGAAAAATAAAATCGTACTTGGCCTGCAGCATATCCGATTCGGATTTGGTAAGATTATTTCGTGCCGTGGTGTAATCAATTGAAGTAAGCAAGCCGGCATTGTATTTTTTTTCGGTATAAGTAAAAGATTCGGTAAGAGCCGCCACACTTTTATCGGCAGCCTTATACCTGTTTAAAGCAGCCACAGCATCGGTATGCGCCTGCTGGATACTTTTATATAATTGATTTTTTGTAAGCTCAGATGAGTATTTCGCATTTTCGAGATTTAAACGTGCACGCTTAACGTTAGTGTTTGCAGACAGCCCGTTAAAAATAGGAACGCTCAGGCTAAATCCAAATGATTTATTAAGATTATCATTTGCCTGGTCGCTAAAAGGAGTGTCTTCCAAAATAAAATCGTACGACTGCGAGTAAATCGGTTCGCCCGATTGGGTATAACTTCCATTGGGCTGTAATCCCTTATCAATAGTTTGTGTAAGGTTCTGGCTTTGGTCGGAATAGTTAGTGCCCCACGAACCGAAAAGCGACAGGCGCGGCCATGTACTACCTTTAGCAATGGATAAACCCTTCTCAGCGCTTTGCACTTTATATTCGGAACTTTTGATTTCGGGTTGCGAAGTGAGCGAAATTTTAAATATTTCGGCAGGAGGAAGTGTTACCGATGCCTGGTCGGGAATTTCAATTTTGGGTTTCTCCACCGTAAATCCTTCGGTGGTTTCGAGTTCGAGCAACTGAGTCAGCGTAAGATAAGAATTAGCTAACTGGTTTTCGAAATTAACTTTCGAAAGCTCTTCAGTGGCAAGCTGAGCCTCGGCATCCAAAAAACTACCCTTTGGTAACGTTCCGGCATCTACCAAAATTTTAGTTCTGTCGGTTTGTTTCTTTGCAGCATCCACTCTGTCGGTTTGCGCGCCCAATTGTTCCTCGTTGTACAGCACCTGCAAATAGGCGGCCGCAACATTTAACGAAATATCGTTTTTAATTTTGTCCAGGTCATACTTGCCCGACATATAATCAAGCTTGCTTTGCTTCAATTCATTTTGCAATTGAAATCCGTTAAACAAAACAACATTTGTGTTCAACGAAAGATTGGCCGCCTGAACATCCTGGGTGGTATAACGGTAGGTGGTGGGGTCCACAGAACGCCCTCTGTTATACGAATACGAACCGCTGCCATTGAGGGATGGAAACATGTTGTAAAAACTTTGCGTTTGCTGATGCTCTGAAATCTCCGTTGCAATTTCACTTTGTTTGATCTGAATATTATTTTTCAAAGCATAATCAACACATTCCTGCATGGTCCATATTTTATTTTGAGCAGAACCGCTCAATATAATCCCGCAAAGGAGAAGAAGAAAAATAATTTTTTTAATCATAAAGTGTTTTGCTGAATAGGGTTGTAAAAGTAATTGAAATGTGACAAATAAGAAACGAGATGTTTTAAGAAAAATAAAATCACATGATAATGTTGGGAAGCACAGGAAAAGCAAGGTAAGAAGTCAGGAAATAAAAATCATAAATTTATTTCTCAACTGCAGAAGTCTGGCTGCATAACCGGTTATATTCATATAAATTTTTAAACCGTTTCCATCACTCCCTTTATTTTTTTCATATCCCGCTCTAATTTAATCACTTTCGAAAGCAAATCGTCTTTCATGAATCGCATATCAGGAATTTCGCTGCTCAGGTAATTGCAGAATTTCCACACCTCCTTTACTTCATTAATATTTATTTCATACGCCTCATAAAAAGTGTTCAGCGATTTGAGCAGAAGATTTTTTTTCTTTTTAATCTGGTTGAAAGCTATTTTAAAAACTATGCCATCATCCAGTGTAAGCAAAACATAAGCATCTCCGTCTTTAATGTTGTACCAATTTTCAATAAACTCGGCAATTACCCAGCTTTTATCAGGTATCGGGAGCATGCTGTCGCCACTTATCTGGAACATCCGGTATTTTCTGTCATTAAATAGAATGGGGAGCTGAAAGGTGGGAAGCTTCTTAATAAAATCGGGGTCTCCATAACCGTTTTTGTAACCGGCTTTAGCTTTGAGCGGAACCACTTCAATATTCTCCTTATTAGTACTGTCAACGGTTGTTGCCAGCACGCGCAACCTGGTGCCACGAACATACTGGTCATAGCCCAGTTCAAGTTCGCGCAATTTGCTTTCCGAAAGTTTTCCGAGGTTTATTTTAATTAATGTGTCAATTGACATTTTGAAATAATTCGAAAAAGCGATTAACGCTTCAATGGTAGGATTAATAATAATTCCGTTTTCGTAGCTGTTAATGGTCGAACGGCTCAGGCGAAGCTCATTGGCTACAATATCCTGCGTCCTGTTTTTTCGCTGACGAAGTAACCTGATGTTGTTGCTGAAATACATTTTATTTATCGGTTAAAATTTTTTCTCTGTGCAAATCAGTGCAATCTGTGACATAAGTATTTTATTTTCTCACACCACAAAAATAATGATTATATTGTAATCGCAAAATTGATTGTAATACAATCTTTTGCATGATGAGATAAAAAAGCTATCAATGACTAGTGACTATTTAAAAGGGCGCGGCTCTCAAATAAACACCGTAAATCCTTTTTTAAAACATACTGTGGTTGCTGAACACATCGAAGGTTTGGATGAACCGCTCATCACCAATGAAAAAACAGAAGTGTTTATTGAAAATCCAAAAAAGGTGGTAAACAAAATGACCAGCCCCGATATAGGCATGTTCAACACCATCAACCCGTACCAGGGCTGCGAGCACGGGTGTGTATATTGTTATGCGCGCAATGCGCACACATATTACGGTTTCAGTGCGGGATTGGATTTTGAGAGAAAAATTATTGTAAAACCCGGTGCAGCGGAAATTCTCAAAAAACATTTCGAGAATAAAAATTATAAACCCGAACCCATTACACTTTCCGGAAATACCGATTGTTACCAGCCATTGGAACGCAAATACAAAATCACAAGAAGCTTACTTGAGGTAATGCTCGAATACAAAAACCCTGTCGGCATGATTACCAAAAACAGCTTAATACTCCGCGATGTGGATATATTAAGCGAACTCGCTAAAAATAATTTAGTGCATGTAATGGTTTCAGTCACCTCCCTGCGCGAAGAATTGCGCCTGCTTATGGAGCCGCGCACGGCTTCGGCAAAAAAAAGACTGCACGCTGTTGAGGAGCTATCGAAAAATAAAATTCCGGTAGGTGTAATGACAGCGCCAATAATTCCCGGTTTGAACAGCGATGAAATTCCCGAAATAATAAAAGCGGCAGCCAATACCGGGGCGCTGACTGCCGGGTTTACCATTGTGCGGTTAAACGGAGAAATAAAAAATATTTTTCACGACTGGCTTTACAAGAGTTTGCCCGATGCTGCCGATAAAATATGGAACCAGATAAAAGAATGTCATGGCGGGCAGGTTAACGATTCGCGCTTCGGCACCCGTATGCGTGGCGAAGGAAAAATTGCCGAAAGCATCAAACAATTATTTATGATGGCAAAGAAAAAATATATGGCAGGACGAAAAATGCCGGAGTATGATTTTACAAAGTTTAAACGGCCGGTGAAAAACGGGGACCAGTTGGAAATATTTTAGCCGCTGATTACACAGGTTAACACGGATAAGAAAATGATTGATACACATCGCACAGTAGTTCACATGGATTTGGATTGCTTCTTCGTATCCGTTTCCAGGTTGATTAACCCAAAGTTGAACGGGCTTCCGGTCATTGTCGGTGGCGGTGATCGTGGTGTGGTGGCTGCATGCAGTTATGAAACACGAAAGTTTGGTGTACACTCAGCCATGCCCATTAAAACTGCTAAACGGCTGTGTCCGGAAGCAATTATTATCCACGGTGACTATGATGAGTACAGCAAACGTTCGGATGAGGTAACACAAATCATTAAAGAAGATGTGCCGTTGTATGAACGTTCGAGCATTGATGAGTTTTATATGGACTTAACCGGTATGGATAAATTTTTCGGCTGCTATAAGCATGCTTTGGAATTGCGGGAAAAGATTATTAAAGAAACCCGCTTGCCCATTTCATTGGGAATGTCGGCAAATAAAACAGTGAGTAAAGTTGCAACCGATGAGGCAAAGCCAAACAATCATAGGAAAGTTGATTACGGTGATGAAAAAAAATTTCTTGCCCCGTTGTGCGTGAACAAAATTCCCATGATTGGTGATAAAACTTACCATTTGCTGCGAAGCATGGGCGTGGAGAAAGTATATACGCTGCAGGAAATGCCAATGGAATTATTACAGGATGTTTTAGGAGAAAACGGAATCAGTATTTGGAAAAAAGCAAATGGTATAGATAATACTCCTATTGAGCCCTACACCGAACAGAAGTCCATGTCGCAGGAAGAAACGTTTGAAAACGACACCATTGATGTGGAGAAGCTGAAAAACATTTTGATCGCGATGAGCGAAAAACTATGTTTCCGCCTGCGCACTCAAAATAAGTTGACCGGCTGCGTTACCGTTAAAATCCGCTATTCAAATTTCGATACGCACAATATGCAATGCCGCATCCCTTACACGTGCAGCGACCATAGCATCATTACCCGTGTGAAAGAATTATTTGCCAAACTATACAATCGCAGGATGTTGATACGATTGGTTGGAGTAAAGCTCAGTCATCTTGTTGGTGGCGGCCACCAGGTAAATATGTTTGAAGACAACGTACAGGTATTAAATCTTTATCATGCTATGGACAGGATGCGTTTAAGATATGGCGAAGACAAGATACAGCGTGCAGCGGCATTGCATTTTTCGCTTCGCGGGTTTAATCCATTTAACGGGATCAGCAGCTCACCATCGGCTATGCATGATGCTGATGACAGCCATATAGTTCCATCTATAAAAAGCCTTAACACATTAATAAACCTTAAAAATAAAAATGAAACAGAAACAGAAAATGTAAATCAAACAAACATGGGGCAGGTATGTGAATATCTTCTTCTTATTAGTCCTCCAATTCAGATAAAAAAGGAAATTATGGAAATTAAAAAAGAGTTTCATGAAAAACACGATCATGTGCAGGCAATTAAATCAAAGCCACATAATACACTTATCAATTTTGGTTTTAATACTGTATTTGAAAAGCAACTCGTCTATAAAATAGATGAGGTGGTAAAATTTCATTCTTCGTTTGATACCCGATTGAATGGATTTAATCATTTCAGAACACACACTATTTATATAAATGTGGAGACTGAAGCGCCAATAGTAAATCTTGTCCGGTCTTTGCATTCTACTTTAAGTCTTCCATCAAGCCAATCTTTTTTTGCATGGAAGCCTTATGTAACAATTGCAAAAGGATTGGACGAAAATAAATTCAATAAAGCAATGCCTGAATTTGAAATTCAAAGCTTTGAAGCTTCATTTATTACAGACAGCATTATATTAATGAAGCGTGACAGCAGGTTCGCGAAATATGAAATCGTGAAAGAGTTTTACCTCGTAGGTTCATAGACTATTGTTAAAATGTATTTGAATTTCCACTCTTATTATTCTTTCAAATACGGAATAATGAGTCCCGAACAATTGCTTGCTGAAGCAAAGCAAAAAGGCATTTCACATATTGCACTAACGGATATTAATAATACTTCCGGCATATTGGATTTTTTCCGGCTTGCTAATAACTATGGGATAAAACCTGTTGCCGGAATTGATTTCAGGAATGGCACGGAACAAAAATGTATTGGTATTGCAAAAAATCATAAAGGCTTTTATGAGCTGAATAAATTTCTTTCGGAATGTTCATTATCCGGAAAAACAATTATTCCCGAAAAGATTCCTGATTTTGAAAATGCTTTTGTGGTTTACCCATTTCAAAATTTACACCGTCATTGCGAGGAACGAAGCAATCTGCCCATTGAAGTTGCAGATGGACAGATTGCTTCGTCACGCAAACACACAAGCCCTGCTTCGCTCCTCGCAATGACGCATAGATGGCGTGAGCATGAGTTTATCGGAATTAAAATTTCAGATTTAAATCGCCTGCAGTTTTCTCAATGGAAAAATTATCCTGACAAGTTAGTGTTATTGCATCCTGTCACATTCAGGAATAAAATTGATTTCAACACACATCGTTTGCTTCGTGCCATTGATAAAAATACGTTGCTGAGTAAGTTGGATACGAGAGAACAAGCGCAGCCGGATGAAATCATGCTGACGGAAAATGAACTTGAAACTAGATTAAGCAGACACTCATTTCTCATTGACAATGCAAAAAAAATCTTGGAGCAATGCTCCATTGATTTTGAATTCGGAGCAAATAAAAACAAAAAATATTTTACGGGAAGTGCTAATGGAGATCGTGAAAAATTAAAATCACTTTGCGAAGAAGGGTTACATTATCGTTATAAAGACCCTGATGAAAAACAGGAACGGATAGAGAAAGAATTAAGAATGATCCATGAGAAAAAATTTGCTTCTTATTTTTTAATCAACCATGAAATTGTTCGATATGCAAAGTCGCAGAATTTTTTTTATGTAGGACGTGGAAGCGGGGCTAACAGTATTGTGGCTTACTTGCTCGGGATAACGGATGTTGACCCGGTTGAACTTGACCTTTATTTTGAACGGTTTATTAATCCCTCGCGAATTAATCCCCCCGACTTTGATATTGACTTTTCATCGGATGATCGTCCTGAAATAATCAAACATATTTTTGAAAGATACGGTAACGACCATACAGCTTTGTTAGCTACTTACAGCACCTTTCAGAGCAATGCTGTGGTACGAGAGTTAGGAAAAGTTTTTGGATTACCGAAAGCAGAAATTGATTCGTTACCTGCCAAGTTTGAAAGCAATGATGCGCTTGACGAGAATACAAGATTAATTTTCAATTACAGCAAACGCATTCACGATTTTCCAAATCATTTAAGCATTCATGCCGGAGGAATACTTATTTCTGAAAACCCAATTAACTATTATACGGCCACTGTAATGCCACCCAAAGATTTTCCACTGACACAATTCAGCATGCTGGAAGCTGAAGATTTGGGATTATACAAGTTTGATATTCTTGCACAACGGGGATTAGGAAAAATCAGGGATGCTATAGAGATCATTCAAAAAAATAAAAATGAACCGATAGATATTCATGATGTAAAAAAATCCAAGGAGGATGAAAAGGTAAAGGAAAATTTAATGAGTGCAAACCTGATGGGATGTTTTTATGTTGAGAGTCCCGCCATGCGGATGCTTCTCACTAAGCTTGAAGCAAAAACGTATTTGGATTTGGTAGCTGCAAGTTCCATCATTCGTCCGGGTGTTGCCTCTTCAGGAATGATGCGCGAATATATTTTACGATTTAAAGGACAAAAGCCAACATACGAAACTCCTGAACCAATTTATAAAATCCTGCATGATACATTTGGTGTGATGGTGTACCAGGAAGATGTGATTAAAGTTGCATATTATTTTGCCGGGTTAACTTTTGGCGAAGCGGATATGTTACGCAGAGGCATGAGCGGCAAGTATCGTGCACGGGCTGAATTTCAAAAAGTGGAAAAGAAATTTTTTGATAACTGCAAGGAGAAAGGGTATGACGATAAAATAACCCAGGAAGTGTGGCGGCAGATTGAAAGCTTTGCAGGTTATGCTTTTAGTAAAGGACACTCCGCTTCTTATGCTGTTGAAAGTTACCAATGCATGTATTTGAAAACGCATTATCCTTTGGAATATATGGTAGCAGTGATTAATAATGGCGGAGGATTTTATGCTCTTGAATTTTATGTGCACGAAGCCAGACAATGTGGCGGCAATATTCATTTGCCGGACATAAATAAAAGCGAACATTTAACATGCATTTATGATAAGGAGATATATCTCGGCTTTCATTTACTAAAAGAATTGGAAAAAAACACTTCGGAAAAACTTTTAACAGAACGATATTCCAACGGAAGTTTTTCTTCGCTTGATAATTTTATGAAACGGGTTTCTGTTTCTGTTGAGCAATTGCGTATTCTGATTCGCAGCGGTGCATTTCGTTTCACGGGAAAAACTAAAAAACAATTGTTGTGGGATATTTATTCAATCATCGGTGCGAATAAAAAAACCGTACCGCGAAAAGAATTGTTTGAAGTAAGCAGAAGAGAATTTCAATTGCCTGAATTATACCATGGAAAATTTGATGATGCATTTGATGAAATTGAAATTCTTGATTTTCCGCTTTGTTCACCATTTGAATTGATTAAAGAAAAAATTGAACGCGGAGACGCAGAGGCGCAGAGCAGGAATTTACTAATAGAAATCTCCGCGTCTCCGCGTCTCTGCGTTAAAAACCTTTTGTTGGCTGTTGTTGAGCTCCCCGCCCATCGGGGAAAAATAATTTCCATTATCGGTTACATGGTAACACGAAAATATACGAGCACCAAAAAAGGAGATTCCATGGCATTCGGAACTTTTTTAGACAGAGAAGGAAAATGGATTGACACTACTCATTTTCCAAATGTATTAATGCAATTTCCATTTACAGGGCGAGGATGTTATTTTATTACGGGAAAAGTTGTGGAAGAATTTGGATTTTACAGTTTGGATGTAACTGAAATGAAACGATTAGATTACATTGAACGATTTTCTAACGAAAAAGAAGCTTCAGTTCATTAACGTTTTGCCTTTTGTTCGCGTAGCATTTCCGGGAAGCCCCATTTCTTTAAAAAGGCATTTATAGCCAGCGCAATGCGTTTTGCTTTTGTTTCTTCGGACTTTGCGCTTTCAATCCACTTCGAAAAATAATTTTGGTGCGAACGCGTTAGCGTTTTAAAAAACTTTAATCCTTCAGGCTCGTCATTCAAACAATCCATAAACTCGGCATTAAGCTGGTATTGGCTTTTGTCAAATTCAATTTGCACCTCCAGCATGGCCCCGTGTCTTTTACCAATGGCTTTTCTTATTCCCTTATCCAGGGTAAGTATAAACTCGCCTTTTCCCATTGGTATTAAGCTCTTGCCCGAAAATTTATGATTGTCTAATTTTCCCTTTGTACGAAAACCTTTGCGGTTGCCGGGCTGTAATTTTTGCGCAACATCGGCAGGAATTAAAATATACGTCCAGCCGGTTTTCTCTCCCTGTTTGCCGAATCTTAAAATGGTGGTGGTAAATTTTACTGCAGCCACAGGTTCACGGCTTAATTATAACGATAAATTTACCCATCTTATTACCACAATAAAATCGTTTTCAACAGGCAGGTAGCCGTAATCGTAGCATAATTTATACAATGCTCCCTTTTGAGTGGTATGCGTATGAGTAAAATATTTAAAATTAAATCCTTTGTCCTGCAATTTTGCTTTTGAAATTTTTCCTTTGCCGTCAGCTTTCACAACCGAATCTAAAATTCTCCGGTTCTTTCTTAGAATATTATTGATGTTACGCATCTCAGCCGTAACATCGCTGTTCATTTTGTTGTTATAATTGCTGCGGCACTGGTCATCGCAGAATTTTTTATCGGCTCTGCCTTTTAATGGCTCACCGCATTCGAGGCAAACTTTTACTTCTTTCATGTTACTAAATTAAGTTTTCATAACGGCCTGATTTTTTTGCAAGTTCCATCCATCCTTCCTTATTTCAGATGATACTCCTCCCGCAATATTTTAAGCAACTCAGCATTCGTGTCAATGTATTTTTGAAAATGCAATGTGCGCGTGGAGTTCAATAAGCTCATGCACATAAAGCCCAAGGCATTAATGGTGCCCTGCTTATCAAACTTCTCCGGTGATTTAAACTGAAAAGGAATGAATTCATTATTTTTTTCATATTCAAATGTTGCTTTAATAACGGACACTTTTCCATTCTGACTTAGTATCTCATTAAAATCATAATCTTGATGGCGGATAATAATCGGGTTTATGTGTTCAATCCTTACCGAAGATTCAAGGGCCTGCCTGTCGTTAATATTATGTATGGCTATTGACAAATCGCCTATCAATCTTTGCAATTCATCATTTCTAAAATAGCGCAGCGAGCCCGAATTTTTTAATTGATCCAGCACCACTGTTCTGGGTTCAAAAAGAGAGGGGCTGCGAAAATTAATTCCATACATGAAATTAAGTTCAAAGGCTTTTGAAACATTAATAAGGCTGCTGTCCTTAAAATATTTCATCAGGTATTTGAGCGCATTCTCCTGCTTAATACGAAACTCAGCTTTTGTCAGAACAATTGCCGAATCGTTTTTCAATTCATCATAAAAATTTTTTGCCAGCTCATTTGCCCGGTCTCTTTCTATTTTATGTTCTAGCTGATACTCTGCCAAAAAACCGCAGAACACAGCAAGGAACAACATTAAAAATTCATACAGATAATGACGGAATTTTTTTCCGGGAGCTTTGTGTAAATGATGAGCGTGGGTTTCCATACTTTGAATTTCGGGTTTGTTTGAAGAAATATTTTTTTCATCAGAAGAAGTAGTTGACGCTTCCGGTTCTGAATGACTTCCCGGAGGTATTTTCCTTTTCCTTCTTTTACTTTTATTTTTTTCGCTCATATTATTCTGAATAACATTGTTGATTTTGTCAGGCACTAATTCACAAGAATAATGTGATCAATTTAACTGCAAAGAAAATTAAAGCACAAATAACAGCCAGATGATAAAGCAAACTAATCAAGCACCACAACACAAAAAACAAATAATCTTTTGCGGTATTTTTTTGTGATGTATTTATTCCTATTTCACTTCTTAGTTCACCAACAGTTTTATTTAACAGCTCATCATTATAAACCGTGCCCTGGCACAAATTCGTTTTAACTAATCTGCCTTTTAAAAAGGCTTTTAAAAGCGGGCGCTGATAAAACATCATTCCGATAATAAATGAACCCATGTTAAGTATCCAGCCAACCCAATATTTTCCGCAACCCGATGCAATTTCCCACCCGCCAATTTCTGCCTCGCCTTTATAATTTGCATTGTATTCGGTAACGAGATGATGTATATCATGAATTTTTACTGCATCAATTCTTGCTTTAATATTCGGAAGAGGAATATAAACCGAGCCTAATTTTATTTTGAAAAATCTGTCATTATATCCGCCATCTTTAAAATGATATTGCGAAAAATAAATCTGCAACGCGTCTTTTACTTTCAGGGTATCGCTGTACATATTTATTTGATTATTAATTTTTTATTGCCTGCAACAAGGTTATAGGAGCAGGTCAAGGCGTCTTTCAGCAAGTTCAGCCTTACTTTTTGTAATTCAATAAAGGTTGCGCCCTGTAATCCCCATTTATTTGGAACAGGGTAAATAATTGCTTTGTCATAAGCGCAAAAAACACTCTGGTCAATCATGGATAATTTTACCATCATGCGTTTTTCTTTTTCCCAAAGCGTGGCAAAAATTTTCTTTTTAACTCTGAAAGATGCAAGATGGAAATGCGGAAGTTCAATTGAATCGGGAAATGAGAGCGCTAATTTCCTGGCTTCTTTTACTGAGACCATTTTTTATTTGAGCAATTCATTTTTATAGATCACTCCGTCTTTCATCACAAACTTTACATGTTCAAGGATAGTAACATCATCAAGCGGATTTTTTTCTACAGCAACAATATCAGCAAATTTCCCTTTGGTGATGGAGCCTGTTTGAGCTGTAATGCCCAGCAAATCGGCAGCATTTACTGTTGCTGTTTGTAGGCTCTGCATTGGAGTCATGCCCGACCTTACGAGATAAATAAAATCTTTTGCATTTAACCCATGAGGCATAACGGCAGCATCGGTTCCGTAGGCAATTTTTATTCCTCCTTTAATTGCTTTTACCAATCCTTCTTCTTTTTGTTTTGAAATGCTTTTTGCTTTATTGATTATCTTTTCAGGATATCCTTTTTTTGCAAAATTATTAATGATGTAATCCAAGGCATACATGGTGGGAACCATATACGTTCCTTTCTCTTTCATCAGTTTAATAGTTTCATCGTCCAGGATGCTGCAGTGTTCTACTGAGTTAACGCCAGCCAGCACAGCACGTTTAATACCTTCAGTTCCATGAGCATGTGCTGCTACTTTTTTGCCCCACATGTGCGCTTCATCCACAAGTGCTTTCATTTCTTCAAAACTATATTGCGGTGCACCTACACTTTCTTCTTCGCTCAACACACCGGCTGTTGCACAAAACTTAATTACATCAGCACCCCATTTTATATTGTTGCGAACACGTTTTCTTATCTCATCAACGCCATCGGCCACACCTGTAAAGTCAGGATTTCCTTTCCATTCAATATTCGGATTAAAGCCACTAAAATCTGAATGCCCGCCTGTTGCACCAAGAGCAAAAGTGGCTACTAACATTCGTGGGCCCGGAATGGTTCCATGATTGATTGCATTGCGTAACGAAACATCAATTAGCTCGCCAGAACCTAAATCGCGACAGGTTGTAAATCCGGCAAGCAATGTTCGTTTTGCATAAATGTGTGCCTGCACGGCATAGTCAATAGCAGTCTTTCTGAAAATATCTTCGTAATAATTATCACCGGGATCTCCTCCGCTTAAATGCGTGTGGCAATCTATTAAACCCGGCAGAACAGTATAGTTGCTTAAGTCAATCACCTCAGCATTTTGCGGAATAGAAATGTTTGGACCCACATCCACAATTTTATTGCTGTCAATTAAAATAATTTGATTGGCGAGAATGGTTCCGCTTACCACATCAATCATCTTTCCGGCTTTTATGGCTTTGAGTTTTGGTTGTGCATTTACGTTGAGTGAAAAAAGGACGCAAATTATTAATGATGGAATTTTTTTCATCGGTTCTTTTATTTGAGCAATTCATTTTTATAAACAACTCCATCCTTCATCACAAACTTTACATGTTCAAGAATAGTAACATCATCAAGCGGATTTTTTTCAACAGCAATAATATCAGCAAACTTTCCTTTGGTAATGGAGCCTGTTTTATCTTTCCAGTCAAGCAATTCAGCAGCGCTAATGGTTGCCGACTGAATTGCTTGGATAGGAGTAAGCCCGAATTTTACCATGTAGAAAAATTGTTTTGCATTCCATCCGTGCGGGTACACTCCGGCATCCGTGCCAAATGCGATTTTCACCCCGGCTTTAGCAGCTTTCTGAAAATTTTCACGTTGCAACCAGCCAATCAATTTTTCTTTATTGATAATTTTTTCAGGATAACCCTTCTTTGTATATTCTGCAAGTATGTAATCATCATTATAAATATCAGCCACCAGCCACACGCCTTTTTCCTTCATCATGCGTATACCTTCGTCATCAACAAGGCTTCCGTGCTCAATGCTGGTAACACCTGCCTGTATTGCCAGCTTAATTCCTTCGGTGCCGTGTGCGTGCGCTGCTACTTTTCTGCCCCAGCGATGTGCTTCCTCAACAATCACTTTCATTTCTTCCAATGAATATTGCGGAGCACCTGCACTTTCTTCTTCGCTAAGCACACCGGCCGTTGCCATAAATTTTATCCAGTCAGCACCAAATTTTACATTGTTGCGAACACGCTTGCGTATTTCATCCACCCCATCGGCAACACCTGTAAAATCTTTATTTCCTTTCCAGTCAATATTTGGATTGAAACCGGTTAAATCTGCATGACCACCCGTTGAGCCAAGACCAAATGTTGCTACCAGCATCCGCGGTCCGGGAATTACTCCTTCGTTGATAGCATTACGCAATGAAATATCAATTAAAGAAGCGGCACCTACATCACGAACCATCGTAAAACCGGCTTCCAGTGTTCGCTTTGCGTTGATGGGAGCTTTTATAGCATAATCAATAGCAGTTTTTCTGAAAATATCTTCGTAATAATTATCACCCGGGTCTCCGGTTAAATGTGTGTGGCAATCAATCAAACCCGGAAGTACTGTGAAGTTAGTAAGGTCAATCACCTCAGCATTTTGCGGAATGGGAATGTTTGGACCCACATCCACAATTTTGTTGCTGTCAATTAAAATAATCTGGTTGGTGAGAATGGTTCCGCTTATCACATCAATCAGCTTTCCGGCTTTTATGGCTTTGAGTTTTGATTGTGCGCTTATATGAAGCGAAAGAAACAGGCAAAGTACGATAGGAAGAATTTTTTTCATACAGGTTATTTATTTAGCATGTAAATGTAGTGGCACTAACTACCCTCTTTAAACAAAGGTAGATAAAGCGAAAAAAAGTAAGATTATTTCCGGTTTTCCCAACGTCAGGATGACGCATGAAAACCAAAAATGCAAAATGGAAATGAAGAATTAACAAAAAAATTAAAATGGTCTTACCGCATTAACCTATTCACACTTGTGTGTGTAATTGGATGTTTGATTATTGCGTTGCTTAACTTTTTCGCACCTATCCACTAACATGACTAAAAAAGTGGCGAGGGCAATTAGTGAGAATAATATCAGCGCGCTCATAGGGTGTTAAATCATTAATCCAACTAAATAAATTATTACGACAACGACAACAGCAACAATGAGAATAGATAAACAACAGAAACCAATTCATAGTGATGAAATAAGTGGGATAACTACATTTATGCTTTTTATAACAATGTTTTTTTCATTGCTTATGGGAGTAGGATTGTTAAGCGCATTATCAATGACAGGCTTTATTTGGCTTTTTATTTTCTTTTTATGTGTTTGGTATATGTGTTCAAAATTATTTTGAGAACAAATGTAAGTAATTGAGTGTTAAGGTATATTTATTTTTATTTGTCCGTATAATGTACGTACATTTAATATATCTTTGCCACATGAAAACAACAAAAGAAAAACGTTTAGAAATCCGGGCAACGGACGAATTAAAGCAAAAACTAAATCAGAGTGCCGAACAAAGCAAGCGCACCCCAAGCGATTATTTAAGACTGTTAATTGAATACGCACACACAAAAAAAATAAAACTATGAACCAATTTCAAAACTTATTAGAGGCAACACAGTATTTTAAAGATGAGGACGTGTGCCGTAAATATCTGGAGCAATTAATCTGGAACGGAACGCCCAAGTGTCCACACTGTGAAAGCACAAAAGTTTATCATTTGAAAGATGGTAAAAATTACAAGTGTGCAAACAAAGAATGTAAATCAATATTCAATGTGAAAGTTGGAACGTATTTAGAGAATACCAAAATACCATTAAGAAAATGGATGCACGCAATATTTATTTTTGCCTCTCACAAAAAAGGAATCAGCAGTTACCAGTTAGCAAGGGATATTTCGGTCAGTCAAAAATGCGCATGGTTTTTGCTCTCCCGAATAAGAGGCATACTAACGGACAAAGCTCCGTTCATGTTTGACAGCATTACTGAAATAGACGAAACATACATGGGAGGAAAAGCAATCAACATGCACGCAAGTAAAAAAGAATATGATGTAAATGGTGAACTAATCGAAAACAAAACGCCCGTACTTGGCATAGTTGACAGGGACGGACACAGTACATTAATACCTTTGAAAAAGGCAACTAAAAAGCAAATATTTTCAATCATAAATGAGCGAATAAAACAAGGCTCAACCGTTGTAACAGATTCTTACACTTTATACCACAGTTTAAAAGAAAAATATAATCATCATAGTGTTGACCATTCGGCAAAAGAATATGTAAGAGGAATATTCCACACCAACACAGTTGAAGGATTTTTCAGCCACTTAAAGCGTGGAATTTACGGAGTATATCATCAAGCAAGTGAAAAACATTTGCACCGTTATTGCAATGAATTTTCATTCAGGTATAACACACGCAAAAACAAAGAAGTTGAAAGATTCAACATTGCACTTACTCAAATGACTGGTAGATTAACATGGAATGAATTAACTAAAAAAAGTTAATAATTATTTTTCAAAACATATACTTTTCACTCTCAAATACATTATATTTGTAGAATGAAAATCAGTAAAAACAAATCAGGCAAAACCGCAAAACCCGCAACCAAATCAAAGCACAAAACAGAGAAAATGCGGATTAACGTTCACCCTGATGAAGTATTCAAAGTTCTATTATCAAAGCCTAAATAACAACCAGAGAAACCCGCACACTAAAATGTGTAATGTAATGTAACAAAGGCAAGCAAAGTTTAAAGTCACGCCAACAGGCAAAAACCACGCACCAACAACAGCAGTTACATTCGTTCCTTCTTTTAATCTGCCAACAGTTATTTAGCACAAAGCGGAAACCCAAAAACCCGCTAACATTACCCCTCAAATCAAAGTTGTTTAAACTCGGTAGTTATTGCCAATGTAGTAGAAATAAATTATCCGTATGTAAACGATTATAAACGATTCTTTACGATAGTATCCGAAAAAACTCCGGCTTCGGAAAAACGGCACCTACATATTTGCACCGTCAAATTCATAAAAAAAAAATTATAAATCAAATTAAGTTAAACAATCAAAAACAAAAACAACATGAACAATTTAAGAAACAGCGTAAGGCTGATCGGAAATCTGGGTGCAGCACCCGAAGTGAAAAACCTTGACAAAGGAAACAAAGTAGCGCGTATTAATATGGCTACTAACGAAACCTACACCAACGCAAAGGGTGAAAGGGTAACTGAAACCACCTGGCACAATTTAGTTGCATGGGGAAAAACTGCAGAAATCGCAGAAAAATACCTTGACAAAGGCAGTGAAGTTGTCATTGAAGGTAAACTTAACAGCCACAGTTATACCGATAAAGAAGGTGTAAAAAAACATGTGACTGAAGTTGTAGTCAATGAAATTTTGATGCTGGATAAAAAGAGTTAAAACTTCATCAGCTCCAAAAAGAAAAAAGCCATCCGTCAATTGACGGATGGCTTTTTTTATTTTTTTAAATTTGTAGTCTAACCCTCAATCAATATGACAACAAAAGATAAACGCATTGATGCTTACATTGCAAAAGCGCAACCCTTTGCCCAGCCGGTAATGAAAAAATTACGTGAGCTAGTTCACAAAGCATGTCCCGAAGTAATTGAAACAATAAAATGGGGAATGCCCAGTTTTGAATACAAAGGACCCTACTTTGGTTTCGCTGCTTTCAAACAACATTGTGTTGCCGGTTTCTGGAAATCGAAATTGATTAGCGATCCTAAAGGTTATCTCGGTGAAAGGAAAAACCAGGGTGGCGAAGCCATGGGAAATTTCGGATGCATGAAATCAATGAAAGACCTTCCGCCAGACAACGCAATAATTGATTTTTTAAAACAGGCAAAAAAATTAAATGATGATGGAATAAAAATTGAAAAAAAACCAAAGTCCCAAAAAGAATTAATAATTCCAAGAGAATTAACTGCAGCAATCAGTAAAAACAAAAAAGCAAAAGAAACTTTTGATGGCTTTCCCCCATCGCAAAAACGTGAATATGCCGAATGGATTTCTGAAGCAAAAACGGATGAAACAAAAAGCAAACGATTATCAACTGCTATTGAATGGATGGAAGAAGGCAAGCCAAGAAATTGGAAATACATGCAACAATACAAAAAGTGATTGCGCAGTTTCAAAAATATATCTTACACACAAATATTGCTGTGATCACACAAACCAGGTCTACCAGGAGCATGATGCCAAGAGTATATCTCGTTTCTTTCACATTCACTGACCCGAAATAAAGGGCTATCACATAAAAAGTAGTTTCTGCAGCTCCCTGGAACAGGCAAACCAATTGACCGGTTAATCCATCAGCACCGTAAGTTTTCATTGCATCGAGCATAAAGCCGCGCGAACCGCCCGCGCTGAACGGGCGCATCAATGCCACCGGTATTGCATTTATGACTTCCTGATCGACATTAAAAAGATTCAGTACTGCAGTTACACCGCTCATCACAATTGACATTAATCCCGAATTGCGGAATATGCTGAGTACAACAAGCATCGCAACCATGTAAGGCAGCACGCGCAGGCCGGTTGTAAATCCTTCTTTTGCCCCAGTGACAAATGAATCAAAAATATTTGTCTGGTTTTTTTTGAAAATTTTTTCGTGAACAATGCTATACACTACAATCAGCAAAATGATCAGCAGCAAAACACCATTGCTTAGGTTGCCCGTAAAATGTATTTTACTTATCCCACTGAGGCGGTTGATGTAAAATAAAAGGAAAGCGATAACAGCGCTTACTGAAGTAATAAAAACAATTACAATCCAGTTCAAAAGATTAATGCGTTGTTTGATGCTGACAAAAATTAAAGCAGCAAGTGTTCCGATGAATGATGTGATGATGCAAGGCAACATAATATCGGCAGGATTGCTTGCATTCTGTGCAGCACGATAACCGATTATGGATGTTGGTATCAGTGTAAGCCCGGCAGCATGCAGACAGAGAAACATAATCTGGCTATCTGAAGCGCGCTCCTTGTTTGGGTTGCTTTCCTGCATGCTTTCCATGGCTTTTAAACCAAAAGGAGTAGCCGCATTATCAAGTCCGAGAAAGTTTGCTGCAAAGTTCATAGTCATAAAACCATAGGCAGGATGACCAGGAGAAAGTCCGGGAAAGATTTTCACAAAAAGTGGAGTAAGAAACCTGGCAAGTTTTGTTATTGCGTTCGAATCACTGAGAAGATGCAACAGTCCGCAAAAGAATGTGAGATAACCAATAAGGGGAAGCCAAAGGTCAGTGATAGTATTTTTGCAGGTCATAAAAATACCATCAGCAGATTGTTTTCCTGAATACACTTCTACCACTCCTTTATCTGATAAACGATACAAAGAATCGTTCTGCTGAAAACCTGTTGCCTTGTTTGACACGATAGCAGCGAAGAGCAAAGAATCTTTTAACTGAAATTCTTCAGCAGGAAATTCAGCAGCCAGCTGTGGATCATTCTGAGAGCCATTCACTACACTGCTAAGCGTATATATGCGCCCGGCAGCGAGCAAATAAAAAAGATAAAGAATACTGCCCGCAAGTATGTAAGACCAGAACCTGCTTAATGCCATGTTTTGTCGGGGAAATAAAATTATTGCGCTTCAAAGAAAAGAAGAAATCAATACCAAAAATAACGCTGCCCGATCAAATTGTCAACGTTGGAAATCTTAAAAAAATTCAATCTTATTGTTCGTAAATCGGCATAGTAAATCTAATAAGAAAGAATGCTTCCCAGCCACTTCTCCACTTCTTCCACTTTCATATTCTTTCTTTTCGCATAATCTTGCACCTGGTCTTTTTCAATTTTACCAACAGAAAAATAATGTGCATCAGGATGCGCAAAATATAACCCGCTTACTGCTGCTGTTGGATACATCGCCAAGCTTTCCGTCAAAATAATTCCTGTGTTTTTTTCTACATCTAACAATTTCCACAAAGTAATTTTTTCTGTGTGGTCGGGTTGCGCGGGATATCCCGGTGCAGGGCGAATTCCCTGGTATTTTTCTTTGATGATTTCTTCGTTGGTCAGTTTTTCATCTTTTGCATATCCCCAGAATTCTGTGCGCACTTTTTTATGCATCAGTTCTGCAAGTGCTTCGGCTAACCGGTCGGCAAGCGCTTTGAGCATGATGGAAGAATAATCATCGTGGTCTTTTTCAAATTTCTCAATCCATTTTTCTATTCCAAATCCTGTAGAAACCGCAAAAGTTCCGATGTAATCAGTCTGTGGTTTGACAAAATCTGCCAACGCTACATTTTTTTGTTCCGATGATTTTTGAGATTGCTGCCGGATAGTATGAAAAGTTGCAAGTTGCTTCTTCTCATTCTCATCATAAACTAAAATATCATCGCCCACACTATGCGCAGGAAAAATTCCAATCACTCCTTTTGCTGTCAGCCATTTTTCTCTGATTATTTTTTGCAGCATATCTTGTGCTTCATCAAATAATTTTTTTGCTTCTGCTCCGCGTTCTTCATTATCAAAAATTTTAGGATAGCTGCCTTTCATTTCCCAACTGATAAAGAAAGGAGTCCAGTCAATGTATTGTGAAATTTCCTCTAGTGAATAATCATCAAAAACTTTTATGCCAATAAAATTGGGTTTGGAAACAATAACGCCATTTAATTCAAATTTACTTTCTCTTGCTTTAGCGATCGAAATATAATTGCTCTTTGCACGGTCGGTTTTATGATACTCACGTGTGCGGGCGTTCTCTGCTTTTATTTGTTTCACAAAATTTGCTTTCAATTCTTTTGAAAGAAGATTGCTTACCACAGGCACACTACGGGATGCATCATTGACATGGACAACTGTATGCTCATAGTGCGGTTCTATTTTTACTGCGGTATGAACTTTGCTTGTTGTTGCACCGCCAATCAATAAGGGGATAGTAAACCCTTCACGTGCCATTTCCTTTGCAACATGCACCATTTCATCGAGTGAGGGAGTAATCAACCCGCTTAATCCAATAATGTTTACTCCATGTTCTTTAGCTGATGAAAGAATTTTTTCACATGGCACCATCACGCCCAAATCAACAATGTCATAACCATTGCAAGCCATCACCACACCTACAATATTTTTCCCGATGTCGTGCACATCACCCTTTACTGTTGCCAATAAAACTTTTCCGTTTTTTGAGCCAACTACCTTTTCTTTTTCTAAATATGGTTGCAAGTACGCAACTGCTTTTTTCATTACACGTGCACTCTTCACCACTTGCGGCAAAAACATTTTTCCTGAACCAAACAAATCGCCTACTACATTCATTCCTGCCATCAGCGGACCTTCAATTATGTGTAATGGTTTTTCATATTTCCCTCGCGCTTCTTCAATATCCGTTTCAATAAAATCGGTAATTCCTTTTACTAATGAATGTGAAATGCGATCTTCAACCGTTCCTCTTCTCCACTCTTCATCTTTTACATCTTTTTCTTTCCCCGCACCTTTTACCTTTTCTGCATGATTAATTAATCGCTCCGTTGCATCTTCTCTCCTGTCCAACAAAACATCTTCAACGAGTTCTAATAATTCTTTTTCAATTTCATCATACACTATAAGTTGTGATGGATTTACGATTCCCAAATCCATTCCGTTTTTTATTCCGTGATAAAGAAAAGCCGCGTGAATAGCTTCGCGCACATGGTCGTTGCCACGAAATGAAAATGAAACGTTACTAACGCCTCCGGAAATTTTTGCATGCGGCAAATTTCCTTTAATCCATTTTGTTGCTTCAAAATAACTCAACGCATTTTTTCTATGTTCTTCCATTCCTGTTGCAACCGGAAAAATATTCGGGTCGAAGATGATATCCTGCGGAGGAAATTTTATTTTACTGACAAGAATATCATATGCACGTTTTGCAATTTCAATTCTGCGTGGTGTGGTGTCCGCCTGTCCCTGTTCGTCAAATAACATTACAATAACTGCTGCTCCGTATTTTTTTACCGTCTTAGCTTCGTGGATAAATTGCTCTTCACCGCCTTTAAGCGAAATTGAATTTACAATTGGTTTTCCCTGCGTGCATTTTAACCCTGACTCAATGGCTTCAAACTTCGATGAATCAATCATCACAGGAACTTTGGAAATGTCGGGTTCACTGGCGATAAGATTTAAAAATTTTGTCATTGCAAAATTGGCATCCAGCATTCCTTCGTCCATATTTACGTCAATTGCCTGTGCGCCTCCATCTACCTGCTCTTTTGCCACGCTTAATGCCTCTTCGTATTTTTCATCTTTAATTAAACGAAGAAATTTTTTGGAACCGGTAACATTTGTCCGTTCGCCAACATTCATAAAATTTGAATCGGGGCGATATGTTACTGCTTCCAATCCGCTCAGGCGCAAATATTTTTCTACTGCTGGAATTTTTCGTGGAGGAGTTTTTCGCGCATGTTCAGCAATGTGTTTGATATGTTCGGGAGTTGTGCCACAACATCCACCTACAATATTTACAAAACCGCTTTCGAGAAAATCATGAATGTCTGCGCCCATGTGTTCGGGAGTTTCGTCATATTCCCCAAACTGATTTGGTAAACCTGCATTCGGATAACAGGAAATAAAAAATGGCGCTTTTTCAGAAAGCTCTTCGAGATATGGACGCATTTCTTTCGCGCCAAGCGCACAGTTCAAACCGATGCTCAATAAATCAACATGCGAAACAGAATTTAAAAATGCTTCAACGGTTTGTCCTGATAAGGTTCTTCCGCTCGCATCGGTGATTGTTCCACTCACCATAATAGGAAGTGAACTATTCTTTTCTTCAAACACAGTTTGAATTGCAAACAGGGCTGCCTTCGCATTAAGTGTATCAAAAATTGTTTCCACCAAAAGCAAATCAACACCACCATCCATTAAACCTTTTACTTGTTCGATGTATGCTTCAACTACTTCATCAAAAGTTACAGCACGAAAACCCGGGTCTGATACTTTTGGTGAAAGAGATAATGTCCTGTTAGTCGGTCCCAATGCACCTGCAACATAAGCTGAATTCTCACTATTAAATTCTTTGACTGCTTGTTTCGCAATTTTCGCAGCTTCAAAATTTAATTCATAAGCCAACTCTTCCATGTGATAATCCGCCAACGAAATTTTTTGCGCATTGAAAGTATTTGTTTCAATTATATCAGCACCGGCTTCGAGATATGCTTTGTGAATGTCTTTGATAATTTGCGGTTGTGTCAATGAAAGTAAGTCGTTGTTGCCTTTCAAATCACTTTTCCAATCCTTGAAACGCTCGCCCCGATAACCACTTTCGTCCAACTTGTATCGTTGAATCATAGTGCCCATTGCGCCATCAATGACCAAAATTCTTTTTTGTAATTCTATTTTTATTTTACTCATAATTTTTTTTATTCAACTTCATTCAAAAAAAAATCTCTTCAGCATAAGCCGAAGAGATTTTATATGAATGTATTGAATTCAAATCTGTTTCGGCTTATCTGTTCCCGCCTCAATGGCGGAATTGGAATTAGCACCTTCCAGCGAAATAAATCGCTAACGGTTGCTAAGGTTTCATCGGGCCAGTCCCTCCACCTTTCTGGATAAGCTAACTTGTTAAGAACGAACTGCAAAAATATTGTAATCTTTGTTATTTACCAAA
>JBIOHJ010000024.1:0-29420 GCA_044448905.1 Bacteroidia bacterium
GCGAAGCCTGATTTCTCTTTCATTAAGCTTGCGTTCCGTAATATCGGTAGCAATACCCCCGATTGCATAAATAATATTGTCGTGATCGAACAAAGGAAACTTTATTGAAATATAGTGGCGCATTTCGCCATTGTTAGGAACATCTTCTTCAAACTCCATTGTCCTGCCGGTATGTTCAACTTCCAAATCGGCTTTACGTACAGCATCGGCAATTTCTTTAGGAAACATATTATAGTCTGTTTTGCCTTTTATTGCTTCGCGAGTAATGTGGAACAGCTGTTCGTAGCGGCTGTTTATCAGAACATATTTTCCTGATAAATCTTTAATAAAAATAACCGATGAAGTATTATCAACAATGCTTTGCAAAAGCTTCTGGTGATCTTTTAACAGGTCTTCATCGTCTCTTCGTTTCTTAAAATAAAACCGTAAAATAAAAAATACAGTAAGCACAGACAACGCAATTTTAACAAGCATTAAATCAAAGGTGAGATTGAAGTTTTTAATGTGCGTGCGGTTTTCTTCTCTCTCATTTTTAAGCAATTCATTTTCTTCGAGCGTCATCTTTCCTGTGATACTCCGTATGCTATCCATGAGCGATTTGCTTTCGCTCCCTTCCATGTAAGTAATGGCTTCATTCATTCCTTTTGCCCTGCGGATTTCCGCCATGCCGGTTGAAACCTGGATTTTCTTATCCACGAGTTGAGTAAGCCCGCTGATGCGCGAAAGCTGCAACGGATTATTTCCTACAATTTCTTTCAGGTGATCGAGATGAACAAAAATGGTGGCTACCGCATTGTTTACCGGCTCGAGGTATTGTTCATCACCGGTAATTACAAATCCACGTGCACCGGTTTCGAGATCGGTAGCCACAGCAAGCACCTGTTCAATATGATATTTAATTTCCTGCGAACGATCAACCGCTTCGGCACTCGAAATAATGCGCTTGCTGTTACGATGCGATAAAAAAGTAAGCGTGCATAAAATGATAAGAATGGAAAGCAGCCCTACAAGTATTTTCTTTTCGGCTTTGGTTGGATGATTTGTTTTAAGAAACCTGTGCAGGAAATCCATAAAACAAATTTAAGATATATTTTGATTTAACAACGAATGAGAACCATTTTCTTACCGGGATTAAAAAAGCTAATTCTCAAATATTTTTACCCTATTGCAAAAAAATGATGATATTTGAATTAATATATTTTACATGAAACAGCTCGCCCTCCTTATTTTGCTCCTGCAAACCACTTATGCAACAGCGCAAAACCAGGCGAATAATTGGTATTTTGGAAACAATGCAGGGATTACCTTCAGCACTAATCCGCCAACTTTTCTGTCTGGGGGACAAATTAATACTGCTGAGGGTTGCGCAAGTATATCAGACAATAATGGCAATCTTCTTTTTTATTCGGATGGAGTAACTGTTTGGGACAGCACCCATGCTGTTATGCAAAACGGTACAGGTTTATTAGGCGATTTTTCTTCAACGCAATCCGGGTTAATAATACCGGCTCCCGGAAGCGCTACATTTTACTATCTAATTACTGCTCCAGTTCATAGCAGTACTAATCCGCTTGCGTATTCCATTATTGACATGACTTTGAATAACGGATTAGGCGCAATTACTGTAAAAAACGTTATACTCCTTGATACCTCTACAGAAAAAGTAACAGCAGTTTATCACCAGAATGGAATTGATATCTGGATCATTGCTCATGGATATCCGAACAATAGTTTTTATGCATTTCTTTTAACATCACTAGGAATAAATCCTATACCTGTTATCTCTTCTGCAGGAAATCTTATAACTATTGCTAGTCATAAAACAGGATATCTAAAAGCATCACCCTGCGGAAATCAGCTATCAATGGCCAATTACAAGTCATCAGGTTTATCTACCCTTGAATTATTCGATTTGGAGGATTCAACTGGAGTTGTATCCAATGGATTGCAGATTGGTCAATGGAATGTTGGCGGTGGTGTTTATGGGGAAGAGTTTTCTCCCGATAATTCAAAGTTGTATGCATCCATTATCAGTCCACCCATTGTAGTGCAATATGATCTTTTAGCCGGCTCACCTCCAGCAATTATCGCTTCGATGGATACCATCGGAGTTTCACTTTCCAATGTTATTGGTGCTTTACAAACGGGTCCTGACGGAAGAATTTATCTTACAAAATTCGGTGGGGATTCACTTGCCTGTATTACAAATCCTAACCAATTGGGAACTTCATGCGGTTTTGTTGAAAATTATGTGTCTCTCGGGTCAGGAGTTGGTCGTTATGGGTTACCTAATTTCCTTACTTCCCTCTTTTGTAATATTCCTTCAGCCATTAATGAAGTAAATGAAGGAGATGCTATTTTAATTTATCCCAATCCATTCGGTGATGAAGCTACGTTACAAATCAGTAATGATTTGTTAAGCAGGAAATGCGAGCTTGTTATTTATGATTTGCTAGGGCATCGTGTAAAACAAATTACAATCGTAAATCAACACACTGCTTTGCATAAAGAAAACCTTACGGATGGAATTTACTTTTATGTGTTAACTGTAAAAGATGAGGTGGTGAAGAAAGGGAAGTTTGTTATTGAATAGTCTCTTACTCAAAAGATTAACTTATCCTTTTTAATGAATCTTAAAGGTATTTACCAACAAACGTGGTTAGTTAGCCTAAATATCAATGCATTTCAAGGTAAATATTTATATATTCGCTTCATTCAAAATAAAACCATCCGTCAGTTGACGGACAAAAAAACAACTAAGACTTAACAGCATGAAAAAAATCAACTTACTTTATTTAGCGTTACTACTTGTACCGCAAATCGGTTCGAGCCAATGCACCACTTCAACAGGAGGCGGTAATACCAATGCAACGAGTTGTGTATGTCCTCCCGGAGGCGGCACCAATTGCGATCTGATACCCGACATTTCAATTGCACAGCTCCCGTTAAACCAAAGCAGTAACTATACTGAATACCCGCAGGTATGCAACCCTCCCTGCGATGGCAATGACGGTAGATTGAGGATTGGTGTTTCAACACCCATCATTGGTTACGGTCCGCTCGAAACAAGAGGCACCTCATGGTACGTTTGCGGAACAGATACTGTAAATGCGGGAACGGTTGGAAATATTCCCGCAACGTGCCCCATATCAGGATTACCTCCCAAGCAATTAATTAATCAAAGAATTTATCATAAGAACGGGAATACGATGTCTTATACCGACCGCGCTGCCGGCTCGATGACTTACCATCCGTCACACGGTCACCAGCATGTTGACGATTGGGGAATTTATACATTACGCACCAATAACGGTGACCCTAACCCGTTAAACTGGCCTATCATAGGAACGGGATCTAAATTAGGTTTTTGCCTGATTGATTTAGGCAACTGCAACAGCAGCCCCGGGTATTGTAAAGATTCGCTTGGCAATACATTGAACAGTTCCAACATTTCGAATTACGGATTGGGTGGAGGAAATTACGGATGCAATAATACCGTTCAGGGTATTACCAACGGATACATGGATACCTACAGCCAGGGATTGGATGGTATGTGGATTAATCTTCCTGCCGGACTTTGTAATGGTAATTACTGGGTTGTTGTGCAGATTGACCCGTACAATTATTTTCTTGAAACAAGAGAAACCAATAACGTAGTGGCTGTTCCAATTACATTAACGCAACAATCGCCATCAGGTACTGCAACTATTACAGCCAACAAAAACCCAAACATCTGCATCAGCGACAATATTATTCTTACTGCCAATAACGGAAGTAATTATTTATGGAATACAGGTGCAACTACACAAAGCATTACAGTGAATACCGCAGGAAATTATACAGTTACTGTAACCAACGTTTGCGGAACAGCAACATCATCCCCTTTTGCTGTTACAACATACGGACCTAACCCGCCAAGTACAACGGGGGCATCGGTTTGCAATTCAGGTTCAGGAACCTTGCAGGCTACCGGATCGGGAACAATCAATTGGTATGCTTCGTCATCAGGCGGAAGCTCGCTTGGAACAGGGACAAGCTTTTTAACTCCGGTTGTAAATAACACAACCACTTATTATGCTGATGCTACCCAGGGTACGCCTCCACAAACACTTTTTTGTCCGCCTGCAGCAAATACAATTGGGGGAGGCGGCCAGTATAACGGAAGCCAATATCTTACTTTTAATGTATCGGCAGCCTGTACTTTGGTTTCAGCAAAAATATATGCCGATGTAGCAGGAACATTTACTGTTCAGTTGCAAAATTCGTCAGGCAGTACCATTAATTCCATTTCGAAAACTGTACCGGCAGGCGAAAGCAGGGTTACCCTGAATTTCCCTCTCTCGGTTGGTAATGCATACCGCTTAACCCGTTCGGGAAGTTTTAGTTTGTACAGAAATAATGGAGGAGTCGCTTATCCTTATAATGTAACCAATTTTGTTTCCATTACAGGATCATCAGCAGGTGCTGCATTTTATTATTTCTATTATGACTGGGAAATTTTAACTGCTGCTTCCACATGCACAAGTTTACGTTCACCGGCAACACTAACTGTAAATCCGAACCCTAACGCTACTATTACTCCAAACGGCCCTACAACATTTTGTGCCGGAACAAACATGACATTAAGTGTAGCCCCTTTGGCAGGTGCAACGTATAAGTGGTATAGGAATAATATCCTCTTATCGGGCGCTACTTCATCCAGCTATACCACAACTGCCGATGGAAGTTTCTATGCGGTAGTAACAAGCAGTACGGGATGTGTTTCAACTTCAACACCGGTTGTGCTTATAAAAAATCCAAACCCAACTGCATCCATAACAGCCGGTGGACCGCTTTCGTTCTGTGTCGGAGGCAGTGTAACACTAACTGCTAATTCAGGTACAGGATATACGCATCAGTGGAAAAAGAACGGGAATAATATTGCGGGAGCCACTAACATCAGCTACACAGCAGATCTTACAGGAAATTACCGCGTAGTAGTAACCAATAGTTTCGGATGCAGTGCAACGTCAGGCGTGGTTGCGGTTACAAAAAACTCAAATCCGGTGGCAACCATTTCACCTGCAGGAACGATTACATTCTGCGCGGGGCAAAGTGCTTTGCTTACCGCAAACAGTGGATCAGGATATACCTATGTATGGAAAAAGGACGGAGTTATTATTGCCGGAGCTACCAATATCAGTTATACAGCAACTACTGCGGGTAAATATCGTGTGGTAGTGACCAATAGTTTTGGATGCACCAAAACTTCTTCGGCTGATACAGTAGTTGTACCATGCAGGGAAGACGGATCTATAATTGAAAATGTATTTGCTGCTTCAGTTCATCCAAATCCTTCTTCAGATGCATTCCTGTTTGAAGTTCACCATGAAATGGATAAGAATATATTCATTATAATATATGATGCAGCAGGCAGAATGGTCAATTTTAATCTAGAGCAAAAATCAGAGTTGCAATACCAGGTTAGCGGACTAAAAACCGGGCTTTACTCTGCGTTTATTACAGATGGTAACAATACAAAAGTTTTAAAGTTGATAAGAACTCAGTAGACCTGAATTTATTTTGATGAACAAAAGGCTTTCTATTTTTGAAAGCCTTTTGTTTTTTATTTCGGTATTTCGCAAAGCTTATTGATTGTTTAAATCATGTTCAGGGTTCTAATACCATTCATATTATTTGCTTCCGATGCTTTTCCTCAATCTCCGGGAACAAACACGTCACTTTCTGAAAAGTATTTTCATTTCCGCGAACGCCTGGTAAATGAATTTACTCTTGGCATCGGAAATGACTTCGGACAAAGTATTCCGGCATCGGTCAGAAAAACATTTGACAGGAATTACTCGAACGAGCATACTATCAGCTGGGGCGATGCCACAATTGATCTTGCTTATTACATTGGAACCCTTGCTACGGAATATGCGCTTCTATCAAAGCAAGAAAAGCCAGCTTCACAAACTCTCAAAGAGCTATATTATGCGCTGGAAGCTTTTAACCGCCTCGATTATTATGCTGAAGAATATTACGGTTATCCGCCTTCATTAAATGGCTTTTTTGTACGCAACGATGTGGGAAGAGATTTGTTTAGGGATAAACGAAAAAATAATAAATACCATGTAGCATTAAAAATACTTAACGAAGGTTCTTCTGATTCGCTTAATAATATTGAATCGGAATGGACAGGATATTATTTACACAACAACCTGAAAAGATTTGCTGTCAGCAAAGACCAGGTTTTCCATTTAATGGTTGCGATGGCGCTTATTGTAAAATGTATTCCATCAGGAGAAAACTATCCTGAACATAAATTCAAAGACGGTGAAGCTTCGTTTGTACAAGAAGCAAAAAATATTACCGACAGGATGATGAATTGGATTCATCCTATAAACAAATCCAATATTTTTTTTAACTGGAGGGTGAGCAAGCCAAATGGAAAAAAGACAGGTGCGGGTTATAATGCATGGTCGTTTGCATATGGGATGAATCTTGGGCAACAAAAAATTTCAGGAACTGAGAACCCGGTTAAAAAAGGATTTTCGTGGTGGCTGGCAAAAGCAGTCTACAATATTACATGGTTAGCTTTTAAGCCAATTTATTTTTTTAACCGGAGCGAAGGAGTTAAAACACTTTCACTTGCTGCAATCAGTAATAGTTGTGTAGAAAATGCAGATAAACTATACCGCTATTCTTTTTTCTCTGAAAAATATCCGAGCTATCACATTCCGTTGTTGTATGGATATCTGTATAATAAAATCACTAAACAACCTGACTTGAGCTTGTATAAAAAATTGCTTGAAGAAGTTCCGGTTGAAGGACCGCACAACAGGCGATTTGCCGGTTTCAGCAATTATAACTGGTCGTCAACCTCACTTATAATTCATCCCGAAAGAAGAGGACAGGCACAAGCCTTTTTTCCCGGCAACTACAATGCTATTGATTTTATGTTTATGTACAATCTTTACCTCCTCTGTTCAAATGAATCGTATTAAATAACATCACAATCTTGCCTTATCATTTTCCGAAACCAATTACTTTTACATTCGTATTCTGTTAAGCCCGCTGATTTACAAATTGTATTACTAGAATAATGTCCTACAATCCTGTTTTTATTCCGGTTGATTATGATCCGTTTGCCGGTGAAAAAATTTTTCGCACAGCTCCCACAACTGAACCGCAGCGTGAAATTTTTACAAATATTCTTATTGGTGGTGATGCGGCAAATTGTGCATATAACGAATCGGTTTCGCTGAAACTTAAAGGCGATTTCGATTTTACAGCTTTCAAACAAGCTGTTGATTTACTGATTCAGCGCCATGAAGCTTTACGTGCTTCTTTCAGCAAAGACGGAATGTTCATCCAGGTTGCTCATGAATTGCGTATTCAAATTCCATTCTCAGATTTATCTTCATCTCCTGGTAAGGATATTAAATTGAAAGAGGAATTAACAAGGGAAACAAATACACCTTTTGATTTGGAAAATGGTCCGCTCATCCGTGTTTCCGTTTTCAGGCTTGGAGAAAAACTACACAACGTTGTTCTGACTTTGCATCATATTGTTGGAGATGGCTGGTCGTTGGGAGTGTGTATGATTGATCTGAGCAAATTCTATACTTCAATTAAAAATAAATCTGAAACCAGGCTTGAAGCTGCCGATAGTTGGGTTGAGTTTGCAATTGAAGAAGAAAAATATGCGGCAGGCAGCGTAAATTCAGAAACAGAAAATTATTGGATCAAAAAATATTCAGGCGATTTGCCGGTAATGGATTTACCTGTAAACAAACCCCGGCCTCCATTACGCACATTTAATGCACAGCGTATTGATATTCCCATTCCTTCAACCGCAATTGAAAAACTAAAAATATTCGGGTCTAAATCAGGAGCAAGCTTAGTAAATACTCTGACTGCAGCTTTTGAAGTTTTTCTTTATCGCCTGACCGGGAATAGCGATGTGGTGGTTGGATTGCCAACAGCCGGACAATCGGTAACAGGAAAATATAATCTTGTCGGACATTGTGTAAATCTTTTGCCGCTGCGTACCACTATAAACCCTGAAGAAAGTTTTTCAGGCTATCTTAAAGAAAGAAAGAAATCTTTGCTTGACGATTTTGACCATCAGCGTTATACTTTCGGCAGTTTAATTCAAAAATTAAATATACCTCGTGATCCTGCAAGAATTCCATTAGTACCTGTTACATTTAACATTGATGTTGGAATTACAAACGGAGTTGAATTTGCGGGGCTGGAATTTGAGTTTTCAACTAACCCGCGCGGCTACGAAAACTTCGAATGGTTTATAAACTGCTCCGGATCGGGAAACAGTTTGGTGATTGAATGCACCTTCAACACCGACTTGTTTGAAAAGGAAATGATGCAATTACGCATGGAAGAATTTTGCGCATTGCTTGACAACATAACAGAAAATCCTGATCAAAAAATCTGCTATCTTACTATGCTGCCGGGGTATGAACTTAACAGGTTATTGATTGATTGGAATAATAATTTTTTCGGTTTACCAGAAAAGCAATGCATACATTTTCTTTTTGAAGAGCGTGTAAAAGAATATCCCGGCAAAATAGCCCTGCGGTATAACGGCCAGGAAATATCGTACATTGAATTAAATTCCCGTGCAAATATGCTTGCACATTATTTGAGAAAAAATAAAATCAGCAATGATGTGCTCGTGGGTATTTGCATTGAACGTTCTGTCGAATTAATTGTAGCCATGCTGGCAGTGCTTAAAGCGGGTGGCGCTTATGTACCCTTAGATCCCTCCTATCCTGCCGACCGTATTACTTTTATTCTCGATGATTCAAATGCACCGGTTTTAATCACAACTTCGGGAATACAGCAGCAAATTAAAGGTGACAAGTCAAAAGTGATTTTGATTGATAAAGACAGGGATGAAATTGAAAAAGAGAGCAGGGAAAATCCTGCTCACATAAATAAGCCTTCCGATTTAGCGTATATCATTTATACATCCGGTTCCACTGGCAAACCAAAAGGTGTTTCTATCGAACACAAAAGTGACATTGCATTATTTGAATGGGGAAAAACGATTTATTCACTAAAGGATTTGGATGGTGTGCTTGCATCTACTTCAGTTTGTTTTGATCTTTCCATTTTTGAAATATTTTTTACGATCACTTCAGGCGGAAGAATTGTTCTCGTTAAAAATGCATTGGAACTTCCGGAACTTTCCAGGGAAGCAAATGTTAAATTAATTAATACAGTTCCCTCAGCGATCACAGAATTACTTAAAATAAAAAACGGGATTCCTACATCAGTGAAAATAATCAACCTTGCAGGTGAGCCTCTGCCAGCCGCATTGGTAAATAAAATCTATGACAATACAAAAGCTGAAAAAGTTTTTGACCTGTACGGTCCTTCGGAAGATACTACCTATTCAACTTTTACTTTGCGGAAAAAAAACGGACCTTATACAGTTGGTAAAGCGATAAACAATTCGCAGCTTTATTTGCTTGATAAATTTATGCAGCCTGTACCGATAGGAGTTGCCGGTGAAATTTATATTGGAGGCGAAGGGTTGGCGCGCGGATATTTAAACCGCCCTGAACTGACTGCAGAAAAATTTGTTCCTAATCCATTCAGCATTGAAGAAGGTTCACGACTTTATAAAACAGGCGACCTCGGAAAATTTATACCGGATGGAAACATTGAATTTCTCGGACGCATAGACAACCAGGTAAAATTGAGAGGATATCGTATTGAATTGGGAGAAGTTGAATCGGTTCTGCATAGCCACCCGAAGATTACTGAACATATTGTGATGGTGAAAGAAGATTCACGGGGAGATAAAAAATTGGTTGCCTGGTTAGTTGCGGATTCAAAGCATGAAAATCTTGTTAGCGAAATCAGGAGCTTCCTGAAAGATAAATTACCCGAGTTTATGATTCCTTCCGTTTTTGTGTTAATGGATAAAATGCCGATGACACCTAACGGAAAGATTGACCGCAAAGCATTACCGGATTGGGAAATCAAAGTAAAAAGTGAAAATGAAAGTGATAGTGAAATTCTTTTACAACAAAGTTCTACGGAGGAATCTTTGGTTGATATCTGGAAAGAAATTCTGAATATAAGTCATGTAGGAATAAAAGATAATTTTTTTGAATTGGGTGGCCACTCTCTCATTGGTGTGAGGATGTTTATTGAAATTGAAAACCGGCTTGGTGTAAAACTAAATCTTCAGTCGTTGTTCAAAGCGCCTACTATTGAAGAGCTGGCAAAAATTATTGATAAAGAGGAATCAACAATTGAGTGGAAGCCGCTTGTTGCTCTTCAACCTAACGGAACGCGCACCCCGCTTTTTTGTATTCACATGCACAATGGAAATATTTACAGATGGAAAGTTCTTGAGAAATATCTGCCGCATGACCAGCCCGTCTATGCCATTCAGCCCCGCGGGCTTGATGAAAAACAAAAACCGCATCGCAACATTGAAGAAATGGCGAAGTATTATATAGATATCATTCGCGAGGTGCAGCCGCACGGCCCTTATAATTTAGCGGGGTTATGTTTTGGCGGCATGGTTGTATTTGAAATGGCATTGCAGCTTCAGGCTCAGGGTGAAAAAGTTGCGCTCGCAGCGATGGTAAATAATTATGCGCCCCTCGAAAATCAAACGATTTACCGCATGCGAAAAGAATTTTCCGGATTTATGAAAATGGGCTTTGGTGATAAAATAAATTATGCAATTCGAAAAAATATCAGCCTTGGAAAGATAATAAAAAACAAGGCTTTAAATATTTTTGGGAAATCAAACGGTGGAAATTCCGGGCCAGCTGACAGCATGCAGGAAGATATCCGGTTTATTCATACGGTTGCACTGATGAATTATAATCCAGTGAAGGTTTATAAGGGCGATTTATTTATTATTCGTACTGGTGGTGCTATTGAGGATTCCGAATTTTATGATGCCAGTTTAGGGTGGAAACGCCTGGTAAAAGGAAAAGTTGAAGTGTTACAGGTAGAAGGAAGCGATAATGATACAATTATCGAAGAAGAACAGTACAATACACAGCTTGCTTTATTTTTAAAGGACAAACTGGATGAAGTTTGGAAATATAAAGAGGAAACGGTTTGATTTTTCGAAATGAAAATTTTTTGCAACAAGATTTCCCCGATTAAATTTGAAGATGCATTTTATGAGCTGGACAAAAATTCAATTCATGTATGGCTTGTTGAAGTAACAAATGAGAACAATATACTTTCAACGCTTCGGGAAATTTTTAATGCTGATGAAAACAAAAGGACAGACCGGTTTGCTTTTGAAAAGGACCGTAATCAGTTTATTACCGCGCATGGCTCTTTAAGAAAAATTCTTTCAAAGTATCTTTCGGTTGAAACAGGACAAATTCAATTCAGAAAAACGGGCAATAAAAAACCTTACATCCTCTTCCCTCCTGCTTCGTTAAAATTTAATATTTCACATTCCGAAAATAAAATTCTGATTGCGGTTTCCGATAATGAAATTGGAGTTGACATTGAAAAAATAAAACCCGGATTAGAATACAATGGCTTAGTAAAGAATTATTTTTCTATAAAAGAGCAGCAGATAATCTTAAACTCAAAAATGCCTGGGGAGGCTTTTTACAAATTATGGACAAGAAAAGAAGCTGTATTAAAAGCAAATGGAATGGGAATTTCTGATGATCTCAAAAATATTGAAGTATGTTCCGATGAAAACCATTCACCCTTTAATCAGGACTATTATATATCATCGTTCTTAATTGAAAACTTTTACGGCAGTGTTGCCAGCCCTGTTAATAATAATTCCATTTATTTTTTTAAATATAATTTTTAAATAACCATAAGTCCGTTTTTAATTTTTATTTTTATCGCAAATTATTTTTATGGAAATTGCTTTGGTAATAGGGTTGCTTTTCCTGGCAATTATTTTATTCTCCATCGAAAAATTTCCTGTTGATGTAATTACCATCGGGTTACTTATCATACTGATTTTATCGGGAATTCTCACTCCCGAAGAAGCTTTTAAAGGTTTCAGCAGTGATTTCATGGTTATCCTGGCTTCAATTTTTATTCTTACCGGTGCTTTATCCGAAACAGGAGTGCTGGATAAAGTGGGCGCATGGCTTGTTAAAGTAATCAGCAAAAATCTTACTTTATATACGGCTTACATCATGCTTACCACAAGTTTTATTTCGGCTTTTATGAATAATACGACCGTTACGGCATTGGTAATAGGGCCGGTGATGGGAATGAGCAGAAAACTTAAAATAGCTCCTTCAAAAGTTTTGATGTCAGTTGCATTTGCCTCGATTTTGGGAGGAACATGCACGCTTATCGGCACTTCAACAAATGTTGCAGTGAGCAGTTATCTTGCTAAAGCCGGGATGAAGCCGTTAGAATTTTTTGAAATTCTGCCGGTTGGAGTTGTTTTGTGTGTTGTGGGGTTAATTTATATGCTAACGATCGGGAAAAGACTATTACCAGAACATAAAGAAACCAGCTTGACTGAAGAGTACCAGATCAGGCAGTACCTGAGTGAGATTTATGTAAAGAAAAATTCAAAAATTATCGGGCAGCGTGCATTTCAATCCGATCTATCAAAGAAGGATGTCAAAATCATTAAGATTATCCGTAATGATGAAGGATTTATTCCTAACCGCTCAACTACAATCCAGGCTGAAGATTTATTGCTTGTTGAATGTAAGCTTGATGATTTGATGCGGATTAAAGAAAATTCCGGGGTTGAGATTCGTGCCGACATGATAACTGACCGTGATATCCAGACGGATAAAATCAAGCTGGCAGAAGTATTAATTACGCCACAGTCAAAACTAATAAACCAGACATTGAAAGAATCGAAGTTCAGGTTGAATACTGAATTAATTGTCCTGGCAGTTCATCGTTTTGATGAAAACCTCACCAGCAAAATCGGAGAGATCAGGATCAGGAACGGAGATTTGTTACTTGTACAAGGAACAAAAGAAAACATTAGTGCCGTGCGCTATTCTCCTGATTTTACTGTGTTAGGCGATTTCAGACTAAATATGTTTAAAGAGCGAAAAGGGTTATTAACCGCGTTGTTTTTCCTGGGAGCTGTAGTTGTAAGCTCTTTTGAATTGGCGCCACTGTCGGTTTGTTTTCTCACCGCTTCATTAATGAGTGTTTTTATAGGCGCAATAAGCACCGACAGGATTTATCAACTGATTGATTTCAGGTTGCTAATATTAATTGGCGGGATGAGCGCTTTCGGAACTGCAATGACAAATACCGGTGCTTCGGTGTTGCTGGCACAAAAAATCAATCAGGTTTTCGGGCACTTCGGACCAATGGCTGTTTTGTCGGCATATGTGGTATTGGTTGTTTTTCTTACACAACCGATGTCGAATGCTGCGGCAGCTTTAGTGGTGCTGCCTGTTGCACTTGATGCTGCACATATCTTAAATGCCAATCCGCGAACTTTCGCAATTGCAATCATGCTCAGCGCCTCCATTTCATTTATTACTCCAATGGAACCTTCCTGTATTTTGGTTTATGGTCCCGGCAAATACCGTTTTTCGGATTTTATAAAAATAGGATTGCCGCTTACTATAATATTAATTGCGATAATTGTATACATGGTTCCGAAATACTGGCCCATGTAAAATATTATTTAAAAGCTCTTAATAATACTGACAAAACTATTTGCTTTCAGCGAAGCACCGCCAATTAATCCACCGTCAATATCTTTTTGTGAGAAAAGCACATTTGCATTCTGTTCGTTGCAACTGCCGCCATATAAAATAGAAACAGAGCTTGCAACATCTTCAGAATATTTTTCAGAAATTGTTTTTCGAATATAAGCATGTATTTCCTGTGCCTGTTCGGGTGTTGCGGTTACACCGGTGCCTATTGCCCAAACGGGTTCGTAAGCAATAATGATTTTCCTGAAATCAATCTCACTCAATATAAAAACACTTTCGTCCAGTTGTTTTTTTACAACAGAAAAATGATTGTTTGCATTCCGTTCGTTCAGAGTTTCACCGCAGCAAAAAATTGGAGTAAGACCATTTTGTAAAGCGAGTTTTATTTTGTCACCAATAACTGCATTTGTTTCATTAAAATAATTTCTCCGTTCCGAATGACCGATAATGACATATTCCCCTCCTGTTGACTTAATCATTGCAGCCGAAACTTCACCTGTATAGGCACCCGATGCAAACGAAGAACAGTTTTGCGCAGCTATGCTTATCCTGCTTTCTTCTTTGGCTAAAAACCTGGCCATGCCGATATGCAAAAAAGGAGGAGCAAGAATGATCTTTACATCGTTAACTTTTTCATCCTTCAATAACGCTACAATTTCTGATATAAGACTGACTGCCTCCTCATGCGTGCAGTTCATTTTCCAATTACCGGCAACTATTTTGGTTCTCATGTTTAGCGTTTAAAGTTCAAGATGTAATGATTGATTTTGTAATTTTGAGCAAGTAAGGCAAAAATAAATAAACACATTGCTTATGAACGTTCTGATGAAAATAATTTTCGCGATGCCGTTTTTGTTTTTTTCTTCACTATCATTTTCTCAGAGCCCTGTTTCAAAGCCTGAACCAAAATTTGAAGAACCGAAATTCGAAGAGCACCAGTTTTATTTAACCGAGCCCGCAATTAAAATAATGGAAATTCAATATGACAAGGATTGCACACCGGTAAAAGGAAAGCTTTCGGATGACGGAAAGACTATTTTTATAAAAGATTACTCAGAGCATTCGCGAGTTTATTTAAAATTTCTTAAAGCCGATGGCAAAGTGGAGGAAATTACAAAAAGCCCGTGCTTTATTGATCCTGTAGTACCTGTTTTGTGAATAGAACACTGATAGCACGGATTCAACGGATTCTTACGGATTAAATTTCTGCCTCACCACATCCAGAAATTCTTTACTGATTGCACTGTTGGTTGCAATAATTTCTTTTCCGAAAATATAATTATCCCCACCTGAAAAATCGCTTACCTTCCCTCCTGCCCGCTCAATGATGAATGCACCTGCCGCCACATCCCAGGCATTTAATCCGTATTCATAAAATCCTTCAAACCTTCCGGCAGCCACATAAGCCATATCAACCGCAGCGGAACCCAGCCTTCGCAAACCGTGCGTATTGCGCATGCAAAAATCAAACACTTCCATGTAAGGTTGCATGCGCTCGAAGTTGGTATATGGAAAGCCGGTAGCAAGCAAAGAATCTTTTAATTTATCAATTACCGAAACTTTTATTTCTTTTTCATTCAGAAAAGCAGGAGAGTCTTTCCATGCATAAAAACATTCGTCAAGATTAATTTCATAAATAACACCAATAGTAATTTTTTCGTTTTGCATCAACGCCACACTTATGCAAAAACAAGGAACTCCGTGAACAAAATTTGTAGTTCCGTCAAGCGGGTCAATAATCCACTGAAATTCTTTACCCTCAATGTTCAAAGTATTTTCTTCAGTAATAAACCCCGAGCCGGGTAATATTTTCTGCAATCCTTCAACAAGCATTTTTTCAGCGGTAATATCCACATACGAAACTAAATCGTTAAATCCTTTTTTTTCTACAGATGAAAAAGAAAAGTTTTTTCTCTGTTGTCGGATAAAATCACCTGTTTGCTTTGTGAGTGTACAGGTCTCCTTACAAATTGCTTCAAAAGATTTCATAGTATTATAGCCACAGATTCACAGATTCTAAAGTTTAATTTTAAAATATCAATCTGTGAATCTGTGGCAATTTATTGATATAAACAAAAGCTAATTTTTAGCATGCATTTTATTTTTTCTGAAATAATAAATACCGATGATTCCTAAAATAACCAGGCATACCGCAATAATTTCGGCTTGCGTAATTGCATTTCCGAAAATATGGTATTTGGTATTCACCCTTATCTTCTCGATAAAAAAACGTTCAACACCATTCATAAGAAGATAAATGCAAAACAAAATTCCGGGAGTGGAAATTTTTTTGCGATAACACCACAAAACAAAAAATAAAGAAATACAAACGATTGCTTCATACAACGGAGTAGGAAAAACCGGTTCGGGTAACACCATGCAGTGTCGCCCTTCACATCCGGCAATTGGAATACCAACACTATTTACGTTATGTGGATATGAATAAGCCCATGCCCAATCAGGTAAAAAATTTAACCAGCCGGGTTTTGAAATATGGTTTACAATTCCCCAATCACCATCACCGCTAAGCTGGCATCCTAATCTTCCGGTTCCATAGGCAAGCATAAGTCCGGGCGCGGTTGAGTCGAGTAAATGACGGAATGGAATTCCATGTTTTGTTCCATACCAGATTACTGCCGTGCCACCGCAAATCAATCCGCCATACATGGTTAAGCCGCTAAAAGAAATTAACGCGTCAAAAGGATCGGCTGCAAACTCATCTAAATTTTCGAGGTTATGAAAAATTTTAGCTCCCAGCAATCCGGCAACAGCTGCAACCATGGTGAGATTGCCAACCAGCTGGTTCGGCAAAACTATTTCGTCTTCCCATTTAGGCTCAGGAAGTTTTTGTTTTTCCTTTTCACGGTATCTTAAATAAGCGGATGCTGCTGCAAACAAAACTCCGCCCCAAAAACTTCCTTTCGATGAAAGAATTGTCCCCTGTGTATCGTTTACGAATTCGGTATAATTTAAAATAACATAAACCAATTTAAACCCAATTAAAAATCCTACAATGCCTGATGTAATTAATTCAACTGAAGTTGCAGGAGCGCCTTTTAAAACTTTTATAGTTGATGCCGACAATAACCCCTGCTGCTCTTTTCTTTTCAGCTCAAGCATTAGTGTCCATGCAGCGCATAAAAATGAAATGGCGAGCATAAATCCGAAACTCTGAACAGGCAACGGAATGTTTATCCCGAAAAGGTCCTTGAGTAAATCGGAAATGGTGGGATACACTTTGGAAATTGAATATTGATTATTGAATATTGATAATTGTCAAAGTGAATCGCATGTATTTTAATTATACACAAGAGCATCATTGAAAGTTAAAACTCCGCAACCATCTTCATCAATTCCCGAAAGCTTTACACACAATGTTTCATTGATTAATGATTCATCGAAAGGAGTTTTTACTTTAATGTAATTTTCAGTGAAGCCGTGCATGAAGCTGTTTTTGTTATCTCCTTCAAACAACACGGTAAATTCTTTTCCTGTTTGCTCCCGGTAAAAATGCCTTAACTTTTTCTCAGATAGTATTCTTAACATTTGGTTTCTCCTTTTCCTTTCCGTTACGGAAACAACCTCCTGGAGCGTTGCAGCATGCGTGTTATCCCGTTCACTGTATGTAAATACATGCAAGTAGGAAATATTTAATTCGTTTAGAAAATTATACGTTTCGAGAAAATCGCTTTCGGTTTCTCCCGGGAAACCAACAATCACATCCACACCAATACAACAATGAGGCATTGCAGATTTTATTTTTTCCACACGGCCAGCATACAGGTTTTTCAAATACCTTCTTCTCATCGCTTTCAAAATTTTATCCGAACCGCTTTGCAACGGAATATGAAAATGCGGAACAAATTTTTCTGACTGCGCTACAAACTCAATAATCTCATCCGTCAATAAATTAGGCTCAATGGAAGAAATCCTGAAACGTTCAATTTCTTTTACTTTATCTAATTCCTTAATTAAATCTAAAAATGTTATTTTAATCTCGTCTTGATACTTGATACCTGATACTTGATACTTCTTGTAACCAAAATCTCCAAGATTAACTCCTGTCAAAACAATCTCCTTCACTCCTCTTGAAGCAATCTCCTCAACCTCCTTCAAAATATTTTCAATGGTATTGCTCCGGCTTGCGCCTCTTGCTAGCGGAATAGTGCAGAACGAACAATTGTAATCGCAGCCGTCCTGCACTTTCAGAAACGTACGGGTACGGTCGTTTGAAGAATACGAACTGATAAATTCATTCGCGGCTGCAATGTCGCACGAAAAAATTTCGGCTTTCTGTTTTTTAACCGCATCACCAATATAATTGACAATGTTAAACTTTTCAGTAGCGCCTAAAACTAAATCCACTCCTTTAATTTCCGCAATTTCATCGGGCTTTAATTGCGCATAGCAGCCTGTAATAACAATAAAAGCATCGGGGTTCTTATTTAATGCCCTGTGCACAATAGCCTTGCATTCCTTATCAGCATTGGCAGTAACCGAACAGGTATTAATTACATATATATCGGCACTATTTTCAAACGAAGTCTTTTGAAAACCAGCTTCTTCAAAGCTGCGAGCTATAGTGGAAGTTTCCGAAAAATTAAGCTTGCAGCCAAGCGTATGAAAGGCAACCGTTGCTTTTGAATACATAAGAGTGCAAAAGTAGGAAAAGCAGATTTAGGCAAGTGAGGCAGTTATTATGTCAACTATGCATAAAGACAACACTTGCACAAATTTGGGGATGCCCAAATTTTAATTGTATCAATGCTCATGCTCTCCTTCATTAGTCAGCATTGACATGAGATAGTAACTACCATTGATAACCACTTTTGCATCATGGTGCAATTCCTGTAAAGGAGTAATTTCTGTAAATCCATTATCAGTAATGCCGCGCTTTACCTGTATGCGCTCAAATGAAAAGTTGTCAGCAGATTTATGTGCGTGTTCCGCTTCTTTATGTGTTTCGCCACCAGTATGTATGTGCTCTGCTTCTTTATGCTGTGCTGCCTCGATAAAAATATAATCGTTGCCGCCAAAAGAAATGATTGCTGATTCGGGAATTGAAGGAACAGTGTTATTTTCAATGGCAATGTTTGCTGTTATGTTCATTCCTTCAATTAATCCCGACTTGTCACCAGTTACTGTTGCATGAACCGGAATGGATTTGCTTTCGCCTTCAAATGCGCTGCCAATGGCAAATATTTTTGCACTGTACTGCTTACCGGGCAAGTTGGTAAGTGATACGTCAACCGTTTGCCCGTTTTTTATTTTGCTCAAATCCTGCTCGTAAATAAACAAGTCAATATGCAGTTGCGAGTTGTCCACCACATCCATTATTTCATCTGATGGTTGAACGGTTTTTCCAATATTGATGTCAATGTGTGAAATGTTTCCGTTGATCGGGCTTTTGATGTTTACTGAAGATGAAATATTTTCCGCATTCAGTGATTCAGAATTAATATTCAGCAATGACAGTTGCTTTTTTAATGCATTGTTTTTTGCAGTGAGCGAATTGAAATTTGATTCAGTTTGCTGATATACTTTTTGTGACGAAACACTTTTTTCGCTCAGTTCTTTTTGTCGTTTCAACTCGGCAGAAGCAAAGGTTAATTGCGCCTGTGTTTCAAGAAAATCTTGCTGCAGTTTGATGAAGTCAGGGTTGACAAGTGTGGCAAGTGTTTGTCCTTTGCTTACTATGTCTCCTTCCTGCACCAAAATAGACTGAACCGTTCCGCCTAAAGGACTTGAAACACTGGCTTTGTTTTGTGGCGGAACTTTTAAAAATCCTGATGCACGTAATTTGCCTGTAAGATTTTTTTGTTCGATGCTGCCCGTTTGCACCTTGATGGAATTATACTGTTGTCGGGTTAACGTAACAGTTGACTCTTCATGATGTTCTTCTGCTGCAACATCTTCTTTTTTTGGTTCGTTACCGCACGAAGAAATTATTAATGCAATGGCTATTGTAAAAATTAATTTTATTGAGTTCATATTTTGCATGATTAATTTTATCTTTTTCATTTATATTTTAGTGATTATGGATTGATGAAATAATTTAATAGAATAACTGACTGATTGTAATCATTCAGGGACTTCAGATAATTGTTTTTTATATCAATACTCTGCGAAAGCAAAGCGGTGTATTCAATGTAGCCGATTTCCCCGTTGCGGAATGCAAGCGAAGCAGCACTCTGCAATTCATTTGCCTGTTGCAATCCGGTGATTTCGTAATACTGAAGCAACTGCTGCTGCTTGTTCAACTCCTGAACAGTTTGTGAATAAGAAGTATTAAATTGAAGTGCAGCATTCTCAAAATCTTTTTGCGCAATTTGCTTTTGAATTTTTGCTGCCTGAATTTTTCCCTGCTGTCCCCAGAAAAATATCGGGATGCCAACACCGATTGAATAGCCATAATACCCCGGCTTTTCATTGTACCAGTTTTGATTGAAGTAGCGGAAATTTATATCAGGAAGAAAACGGTTTACTTCTGCTCTTTTTTTATAGTCGGCAAGAGAAATTTTTTGCTCATATAAATTCAGAAACGGATGATTGGAATTTGATTGTAGCGAAACATTGGCTGAGAGTTTTTCCATCGTTTTGTTTTCAGGAAGAATTAAGTCAGTTGTGTTGAGCAGCTTTTTTAATTCCTGCTGTGCTATGGAAATATCAGCATTGGAAGATTGTAAAGCCAGTTGAATTTCTTTATGCTTTGCCTGCGCAGAAATCAATTCGAGTTTGTTTGTTTCGCCTGTTTGAAAGCGGAGCGATGCTGCATTTTCAAATTCAGTAAAGATACTGTCCTGCTGCTGAAACAATTTTTGCTTTTCTGTAGCAAGCCATAAATTGAAATATGCGCACCGCACATTGCGTATCAATTCTTTTTCGGTGAGCGCGAGATTTGAAGTTGCAATAGCGATATTTTGTTTCCCGACTTTGTTTTGTGCAATGTAGGTTGTCGGAAATTCTATTGACTGTGAAAAACCAATCTTTAATATTCCATCATTACTGCTTTCGTCTTTAATTAAATCTTCGTTCTCATAAAACAAAGTGGTCTTGCCTAAATCAAAACCGATTTTTTTCAGTTTCTCATTTTGTGTAACGCTGAGGCGCGAAGATTGAATTGCAGGATTATTTTTTAAAGCGATGTCAATACAACTATCAAGAGAAAGTGAAACTGGAAACTGGAAACTGAAAATTTGATTTTGCGCATTTGATATATTAGAATTGAAAAATAAAATAAGGGCTGCAACGATTGTAGTTTCAAATTTCAAATTACCAGTTTCCAGTTTCCTTTTCTTTCGTGAAAATAAAATATACAATGCCGGCAATACAATTAAAGTTAATGCGGTTGCAGTAATGAGTCCGCCAATAACTACCGTAGCAAGCGGACGTTGCACTTCTGCACCTGCTGTTGATGAGATTGCCATTGGTAAAAATCCCAATGACGCAACACTTGCTGTCATCAACACTGGCCGTAACCGTATCCGTGTTCCTTTGCGGATACGTTCCAGGATATTTTCTTCACCATCTTTTTCCAATTGATTAAACGTGCTGATTAAAACTATTCCGTTTAACACAGCCACACCAAACAATGCAATGAAACCAATACCTGCCGAAATACTGAAAGGCATATCGCGCAACCATAAAGCAAAAATGCCGCCAATAGCGCTCATAGGAATGGCCGTGTAAATCAGCAGGGCTTCACGGGCTGAATTGAATGTTATAAATAGCAACACGAAAATGAGCAACAATGCAACGGGTACCGCAACCATCAGCCGCTTGTTTGCTTCTTCTAAGTTTTTGAATGAACCACCGTAAGTAAAATAATATCCCGTTGGTAATTTTACTTTATCATCTAACTTTTGTTTTAATTCACTCACAATAGATTTTACATCGCGCCCCGAAACGTTGAAACCGATTACTATTCTCCGCTTTGCATCTTCGCGGCTTATTTGATTAGCCCCTAAAGCATAATCAATTATAGCCACCTGCTGCAAAGGAATCTGGCTGCCTGACGGGAGAGGCACAAAAAGATTTTTCACATCATCAATATCTTTTCTGTTTTGTTGCAACAGGCGAACAACCAAATCAAACCTGCGCTCGTTTTCAAAAACAGTTCCCGCTGCTTCACCTGCAAATGCAGTTCGAACAATACGGTTAAGGTCTGCAATATTTAACCCGTATGCTGCAATCCGGCTGCGGTCATACTCAACAGCAATTTGCGGCATTCCCATTGTGCGTTCCACTTTTGGCTCTTGTGTACCTGCAACAGATGAAACAACTGCTGCAACTTTTTCGGCATACAATGCAAGTGAATCAATATTCTCACCAAAAATTTTTACCGCAACATCCTGCCGTACTCCGGTCATCAATTCGTTAAAACGCATTTCAATGGGTTGAATGGCTTCGAATGCAACACCTGGAATGTTTGATGTGAGCGCATTGAGCATAGTGTCCATCAATTCCTGATAATTCTTTGTTGTTTTCCAATCTTCTTTTTCTTTCAGAATAATCATTACATCCGTATCAAAAGGAGCCATTGGATCAGTAGGAATTTCGGCAGTGCCGGTTTTACATACCACCTGTTTCACTTCAGGAAACTGTAACAAAACTTTTTCTACTGCTGAATTGTTTTTTACGCTCATGTCAACCGTACTTCCTTCGGCCAACATGGAGTGAAATGCAAAATCACCTTCTTCCAGTGTCGGTAAAAACTCTGCGCCCATTCGGTTGAATAAAATGAGCGAGAGTACAAACATCAAGGCACTGATTGCAATCACTGTAATTTTCTTTCTCATTGCAAATTCAATAGCAGGGTTATACCAGCGCTGAAACATGTCCATCATTTTATCGCTGATGTTTCTTTTCGGAGATGTTTTTTTCGGAAGAAATAATGCGCTCATCATGGGAATATATGTTAGAGAAAGAATCAATGCACCAATGATGGCGAATGAAACGGTCATTCCCATCGGCTTGAACATTTTTCCTTCAATTCCGATGAGTGTAAGGATTGGAATATACACGATGAGAATTATAATTTGTCCGAACGTGGCGGAGTTCATCATCTGCGTTGCACTTTGTTTTACCTCATGGTCCATTTGTTCCTGGTTGAGTTTGACGATTCCCTTCTCATGATATCGGCTATGCAACACTTTAGTTAATACAGCTTCTACAATAATTACCGCACCGTCCACAATCAAACCGAAATCAATTGCACCGAGCGACATTAAATTACCTGTTACTCCAAAAAGGTTCATCAAAATAATGGCGAAGAGCATAGAAAGGGGAATGACAGATGCTACAATAAAACCTGCCCGAAAGTTTCCAAGAAATAAAACAAGAATGAAAATCACAATCAATGCGCCTTCAAGCAAATTGGTTTCCACCGTACCGATTGCACGTTTCACTAATGAGCTGCGGTCGAGAAACGGTTCTATCACTACACCTTTGGGTAACGATTTTTGAATGACAGGAATTTTTTCTTTGATGGCTTTTACGACTTCGGCACTGTTCATTCCTTTCAACATCATGATAACTCCACCCGAAACTTCTCCATTGCCGTTTCTTGTCATTGCTCCATAGCGGTTGGCACTGCCGAACTGCAATGTTGCTAAATCACGAATGAGAACAGGGATCTGTGCATCTGATTTCACTACAATTTTTCCTATGTCATCCAAGGATTTTACTAATCCTATTCCTCTTATATAATATGCCGTTGAACTTTTTTCTATAAATGCACCGCCAGTGTTCTCATTATTTTTTTCGAGTGCTTCAAATACTTCAGGTATGGTAACGTTCATGCTTTTTAACCGCATGGGATCAATGGCAACTTCGTATTGCTTAAGGTGTCCGCCAAAGCTTATGACTTCGGCAACTCCCGGTGTTCCTAATATTTGTCGCCCGACAATCCAGTCCTGCATTTCGCGCAACTGCATGTCAGTATATTTATTTTCAAAACCTTTTTCCACATGCAATACATACTGATACACTTCACCAAGCCCCGTGCTTACAGGTCCCATAAACGGTTTGCCCATCCCTTGCGGAATACTTTCTTCGGCTTCTTTCAATCGCTGGTCAAGAAGAGTACGTGCAAAGTAGATGTCCACCTTGTCATCAAACACAACAGTGATTACTGATAAACCGAACCTTGAAATACTTCGCACTTCCACCAAATCGGGCAAAGATGCAAGACTTCGTTCAATAGGAGCAGTAACAAACTGCTCCACTTCCTGCGCTGCAAGCGAAGGTGAAAGTGTAAACACCTGCACCTGGTTATTGGTGATGTCAGGCACGGCATCAATAGGAAGCTGCGTGAGCGAATAGCTTCCGTAAACTATAAGCGCAATGGTGAACATACCGACTGCGAATTTGTTCTTTATAGAGAATTGAATGATTCTGTTTATCATTTTGTGTTAATTAAATTTTATGAATGAGTAATTGCCGGCAATTGCATTATGAAATGCAAAAAGCAAATTCATCCCGTTTTAGCAGGATGTATCAAAAAAAAATTAACCGAGCTTTGGCGGCTGCCAGATGGAAGAAGAGAAAGAGGAAAAGAAAGGTTGTTTGAAAACAGAAAAAGTCTTCATGATTTCCGGTGTAACAAAAGTTAGTACAGGAAAATGAACTACTGTGATTTGTATTGAACAGCAGGAGCAAGAGCAAAAAGGTGAACAAGCGTCTTTATGTTCCTGATGGTGTTCCTGTGGTGTTTCAAAAGAAGATTCAATTTGATGAGAATTACTATCACACGCATCGGCACATGGGATGATAAACATAACCATCATTGTAATGGCTAAAAATGTGGCGATTATTTGCTTAAACTTTATCACGGGTGTAAATGTAATTAAAAGTTTTTACGAATCATTTCCTGAAATGTTCATGAACCGGAATGTTAAAAAATGCAGGAGACTGCAATATTTTGGCTTTTTCTATAAACTGTCCCTTAAGTGAAACAATAAAATCAAAAGTAATTTTTAAAGCCCGAAGTGGTTATTGCAGAAATGGTTTGATTTGACCAGGCGCACAGGCAGCGCTTCACACGAGGACAAAAGGGATTTGCGCAAATACAGTTGCAATCATTACAGCTAAAATAATTTGCTTTTTCATTTTATTTATGTTGAACAATAATTTTTCTTATTAAAATATTTTCATTTAAAATAATCTTCAATAAATAAAATCCGTTTGCAACAGAAGAAACATCTGTTATTTTTTGTTTAACCTGCAAAACTTTTTCTCCTCCTATTGTAAACAATTCAGCCGAAGAAAATTTTTCAAAAGGAATTATTAATTGTTCTGCTACAGGGTTCAGAAATATTTCCTGATTTTCGTTAAACTGATTTTCAAAGATTCCTGTAGGAATAAAAGTTCCTGTACGATATTTTACTGTACCTGCTCCATCGTCCTGCCATACCACAAAAATATTTCCATCGGTGATGGCTACATCAGCATTGGTAACATTAGCCAAATCAACGGTATCATATGCTGCAGGCAACCCGTTTGCCAAATTGTTTGTGAACTGCAATGCTAACTGGTCGGTACCACTTACAACTTGCTTCCATATAACAGCAAGCGCATTTCCTGAACTTGCGATGCGTGGATAATTTTGTTGTGTGAGACCTGCAAACATTCCCGTTACAGGAATCCCCGCAGAACCCGTCATTGAAGAAACAGAAGCTTTGCTGAAATAAACCAGGTTCATTCCGCTTACGCCATTCATGAATGTGGAGTAAAGAGTATCGCCAATAATTACACCATCAGGTCCCGATGAAGGGCACATCATCAGCATCCAGTTTTGCTGATCAATTCCCATTCCACCTGAAAAAGAATTTGCTGCATTGGCAGAAATTCCCGCCCAGGTATCGCGGATGTTGCTGTTATTGTCGCGGTATAACATAGCAACGGTGTTATTTGAACACGCAATTGCACCCGGGCAGCAATCGCAAACTGTCGCACCAACTCCCGACCATCCGCTTGCCGGCACATCGGTTGAAAAAGTATTTCCCAAATCAGTAGATTTGGCAACTACCCACCTTGCATCACCAAACAAAGGATCAAATTTCATAAAGCCTACAATGGGATTTCCGTTATCATCAATTGTAACGGTTGGAAAGCGCGAAACACTGTCGGCAATATTATCAACCTGCACCGGTGCTGAAAAAGTCAGCCCACCGTTTAGTGATCGCACAATGTAAACATGGTTTGTGTCCGAAGCTTCGGGGGTTCGCTTCATCACCACATATAGGGTGTCACCTTTAGATGCTATGTGCGGTCCCTGCCATGACTGGGTAGCAATAGTCATCCATGTTGGGTTAACTTTCACAGGCATTGTAAATGCAGTTCCATTCCAGCGGGAAATAAATAACGATTGGTCAGACATACGCCCCCATATTACAACCGGGTTTTCGTTTGCATCGGTTACAATCCGGGGATGCATATTTCCGTAACTATTGGCAGCTATGTTCATACCTGCCATCCATGTAATAGGGGTTTGTGCAGCAACAGAAAAACTTACACATGACAGAATAATGATTACGAGTTTTTTCATCGTTATGATTTTTTAAAACGATAAAACAAAACTACTTTTAAAATGATTAAACGCAGTTGTATTTTAGTATAATTTTTATTCACTGCTTTAACCTCGCAAGTGAAATCAAAAGTAATTTTAAAGCCGGGAGTGGTTATTGCAGAAATGGTTTGATCTGAGCAGGCGTGCTTTTAGCATCCTTGTTCCAGAGGAAACGCTTCACATGAGGACGAAAGGGTGGGGTATTCCTCTTAAAACTCTACCCTTAAACTCAAATTAGGGATAGAAAGCTCCTCTGCATTTGGATCAACAGCGTTTGCCATTAAGTTGTATCTATGACCAAGAAAATCTTCTTCTCCTGTCGCATTTAATACTTTAAATTCAATCTCTATTGAAGACCTCTTTAGATTTATTTTATAAGCGGCTGTAAAATGAGCAGTAAAAGACGGATGAACTTGCATTTGAAATGCATTATTTTCATCATATATCACATCTTTTGCCAAATCTGATTCTGTTTCGTTAACAGGTGAATAGTGATCGCCACCCTGGTGACTAAACCTGACATTTAAGCTAAAAACTTTTTGCCTGTTTTTGCCCAGCTGCCATTCTTTACCAATTAAAAAGTTAAATAAATAATTCCGGTTAAATCTCGTATTCCTCCATATTCTGTCACCGCCTTTATATTCAGAATTAAATACTGATGCACTTAATAAATAGTAATACCCTTTAGAAATATATTTTTCGAAAGTGAGATCAAGCCCATAGTTCCGGCCTTCGCCAGTATTTTGCAATTTTTCAGCAAAAAACCAATCGTTTTTCAGATTGATAAATGAAAATGAACTGTCAGCAATAACAGGAACATTTAATAGTTGTTGAAAATATGGCTCTATCCTGAGATGAATTAAGTCAGTAATATTCAGGTCGTGACTGAGTATGAAATGATGGGCTTTTGTAAAATCAAGATTTTTATTTACTTCCTTTTCTCCTGTGGTAATGGAGTTGTTAAAGTAATAATTCAACCGCTCTAAGCGGCTGTGAAAACCATAAGCCAGGCCGATTGATTGATTTTCCAGGACCTGGTAACGAAAACCTGCACGGGGTTCAATGGTGTAATGGCTGTTCAAAGTGAAGAATTGAGTGTTCAGCCCTATATTCATCAATAGATTTTCTGTTAAGCTTACTGACGAGTTCGTATATGCGGAAACCAATGTGCTGAACCCGGTTGCCTGAACTATTGTAATTGGCGGAATGTCGTTCACTACTGCATCTTTCAACAGCAAATCATACATCAGCCCTGTTACAAGTATTCCTGTTCTATTGGTATGTTTCGCGCTGTATTTCTTATTCACGAAAGATGACAAGTTAAAACTCCAGCTCGTATTAGCTATTTTTCTCTGAGGTGCCAGGGTTAATTGACTATTCAACCTGTCGGTAGCAAGGTCAATGCTGCTTGCGGTTGCCGCCAAAGTTGTTTTCAGGTAAGCATCATTATTGAAAAAGAATTTTTGACTTACACCTGCGGCACCCATATATTGCTTTATATCCTGCTCTTCTTTATCGGTGTCATAAACCCATAATGTACTGTCGGTTTTTGCATTCTGACCGGACCTGTCGGCTAATCCAATACCCCACACTGAAAATATGCCCGACTTTTTAGTCGGGAAATTTAATTTGAAAGAGAGATCCTGGTATCTGACGCCCTGTGCGTTTTCAGGCAACAGCGGTTCAACTAACGCAAGTGTTGAATAGCGATAATTAAACAGATAAGATGACCTGTTATTTTTTTTTACCGGACCTTCAGATGACACATCAATGCCTATAGTACCTACCTGGACAGTATTTTCATTTTGCTGATTATTTCCTGTTCGCATTGCAATGTCAAATACTCCTGACAGGGCATTGTTGTATTCTGCCGGAAAAGCTCCTGTAAAGAAGTCGGAATTAGCAAGCATTTGACTACTCAGTGCCGTTAACCCTCCACCGCCAAATACATCTAAATCGGCAAAGTGATTTGGATTTGGAATTTCAATTCCTTCCATTTTCCACTGAAAGAACTTAGGCGCATTTCCTCTTACAACAAGCCCGTTATCCCGTGTATTGCTCGCTACCCCGGCAAAAGATGAAGCTAACCGGGCGGGATCATCAAAACCGCCTGCATAACGTTTTGCTTCTTCAACACTCAGCATCCTGGCACTAACAGTAGCCATTGAATTTATGGGCTGCTCCTTATTTACATTCGGTTTAATAATTACTTCTCCCAAAGACAACCCGCTTTGTTTCAGCGAAATTGTCAGAAATGTTTCCCTGGCAGATGAAACAATTACTTCACGCGATATTGAGGGCTCGTAACCAACACAGGAAACCTGCACATCGTATCGTCCAACGGGAACTTTTGTAATGCTGAAATTTCCTGCCGTGTCAGTTGTTGTTCCAAGCAGGGGATTTGTATTTAGAATTACAACTGATGCAAATAGTACGGGTGAATTAGAAGCATTGTCTATTACAGTTCCACGGATTGTTTGTGTAAGCGGCTGTGAATACAATTGTTCAGAAATGAATAATGCAATAAATATTATGAATGAAAAACGATTAGTCATTATGTAAAAATAGCTGTTATTGATTTTGTTGATTCCTTCATGTTGATTAATGATCGAATGGTTGCCAAAGAATGAACGAAGAAGAGGACAAACATGCAGTGCATGTTTGAACCAGACAGTGTGACTGCCCCCGGTGCACATTTGAGCCGGCACTGTGTAAAGCGAAGTAGAATTACTTGCACTCACTTTCAGTACTCACAAATGTAATCAGAAACCACAAAAGTTTGCTAAATGAATTTACAGATTTGAAACTCTCTGAATTGAAAAATAAGGCTGGAAGCCTTGAAAATAAAAAGGCACGAACGACATCCGCCCGAACCGGACAGGCTAAGGCACAGACTCGCGTTTGCCGGGTAGTGTGTTTTGCATCTCGCAGCTTGTTTTTTGAGTTTGCGGGTGTACTTTGAGAGATAAGCAGGTTGTTTTGAGGGATGCAGGGCGGGTTATGGAAAAATAAATAGTTACGACTTCGAAGCTGCAGAGGCCCTCCGATCCCGAGGAATCGGGAGGAGGAAACTCTGCAAGGACAAAGGCAGCGCTTCGCACGAGTATCCATGTAAATAAAAAAGGTCTTAGATTAGAAGTGGTCGTTGAGCCACAATATTTATTACTAAATAAATTAAAATCTAAGAC
>JBIOHJ010000025.1:0-28973 GCA_044448905.1 Bacteroidia bacterium
CCCAAAATTTTAATTTTTGATGATTGCCTGAGTGCTGTGGATACGAAAACCGAAGAAAATATCCTTGCAAGCCTTCAGCAACTAATGAAGGGAAGAACCACAATTATAATAAGTCACCGGATTTCATCAGTGAAACATGCCGATGACATTATTGTTTTGGATGAAGGAAAAATTGTTGAGCAGGGAAATCATGAAAAGTTGATTGCAACGAATGGCTTATATTCCTGGTTGTATGAAAAACAATTATTGGAGGAGGAAGAAGCGCAGAAGTAATTTCAATTATTCGATCACAATTTTTTTTGTCAACACATTGCCGCCATCTGAAATTTTCAGCAAATAAATTCCTGCAGGCTGGTTCGAGAGATTGAGTTCAAAGTTTTCCAAATTAACAGGGATTTCATTTTCTGTTTTGGTGTTAACAACATCTCCCAACATATTATATACTGCATAATTTCGAATTTCGAATTTCGGATTTCGAATTGTAAATAATCCATCCCCGGGATTTGGAATAACTTCAAAAAAATCGTTCAAGACGTTTTCATCTATCCCGGTAGTTGGAGGAACCGCGCAACAATTTCCTCCGGCACTCAGGCTGTAAGGGCTATTCCAGCATCCGTATTGTGTAAAGTGAAATAACAAATCGGTTCCTCCAAACTGGCTGAAGAAATAACCGGCAACCTGATCAGCAGTGTTACATCCGCCCTGGCTCGAGTTTACCGAACACGAATAATTACAAACGATGCTTGAGTACCCGTAGGGGTTAAAATAAGTAACAGGCGGCATAAAATTAATTTGTGTGATGGCTGCCGGAACACCGGTTATGGATTTTACAGAGGGCCACGGTGTGCAATGAATATTAGTCGAATTAAAATACCCGGTAAAAATTACCTGTGTAACGTTGTTGATATACATGCCACTGATGATTATTGAATCGTTTTCATAACCTGTAATTCCTATTTTAAGGTTCGGAATATTCATATCCACATTAATGCGCAAAATGCCGCCATCATAGTTAGAAAAAATGGCAATGTTGCCTTGCGGGTTGCAAAAAATCCCCTGCGAAACAGCAGGTGTAGTTGAAAGAGCGAACACAAGGGTAAGTGAAATGTAAATTTTTTTCATAGTGCTTATACTTTTATATGCAGAGTAAAGGTATAAAAAGATTTTGAGTACTTGTGCTTGCAAGCAGGGCTTTTCAGAGCGTCACATTTATTTTTTAGCAATCACCGTATCATAAACAGCCGAGTATCCTTCAAAAATGCCTATGCCTCCTGTGATATTTGATTGAATATAAGTAGTGGATGCAAACGGGTTTCCATTATTTGAAAACTGTGTTTCGGCTGTGCGCCAGAACTCAAATGACTCTACAGTAATAGCACAAAATTTTACAACAATGGTATCACCGTCTTTAAAAAATCCATCCTCATCATTAGAATCATCTTCGGCAATAGAATTGGGAACTTCACCACGGTTGTATGCAAAATCAAAGCTCTGCCCGTTAATAAACTTGTCTTCAAACACCGAACCGAGCGGAGCAATAAAATCATCATCCTTTCCGATTCTTTTTGCAAACCAGCGATATATATTTCCAAGTGTATCGGGGTCGGTTAGATGCGCCCAGACAAAGCCAAGAGAATCTTTGTCGGGTTGAACTTTAAACCAGATGCTGTCAAGCGCAATTGGCGGATGAATGTACGTTTGTGATGAAACTTCTTCTCCGTCCTGGGTAATTACTTTTAATGAATAGCTTCTTCCCGCTTCTCCAACAATATTGGAAGAAACATACAGGTAGCCATATTCAGCCGAAAGCTGGATTAATGTATCGCTGATAATTCCGTTATTGATAATCACCGTAGCATTTTTTATTGCATAGCCAAGCAGGGAAGCCGAATCAAACGGTGCAAAGTAAGGCGCGGTTTTCGAAAGAAACACATACGCGTTCTTACCGGCTTCGATATAACCTTCCACCACAATTTTTTCTTCTCCCTGTGGCAAATCAACTGTTATGTCTTTCTCACAGGAAGTAAAAAATAAAATTGCTGCGGGTAATAATAATATTTTTTTCATAGATCAGAATTTGAAATTATAAGTAACAGACGGAAGGATTGGGAAGAGCGACACTTGTTTTGCCTGTATTTTAAATTCACCGGTTTTTACATCTACATAATCATTGAAATAAATAAAATATGGATTGTAACGGTTGTACACATTGAAGATGGAGAAATTCCAGCTCGACTCGAAGTTTTTTCGTTTCTTATTTTTTAAGGTTGCTGAAATGTCAAGACGATGGTACGGATCAAGGCGGAACGAATTACGTTCCCCGGCCTCACTGTAAAGTCCCCCCAATGTACCCGGGTTTGATATGAAAGCACCCAAGTCAGCCGGTCCATTTAAAAAATACCTGTCTTGCGAAAGTGTATGGGCATTGCCGGTTGCATATACCCAAATTAAACCAAGCGTCCAGCGTTCGCTGATATCAAAGCTCATAACAACCGAGATATCATGCCTGCGATCATATTTTGCCGGGAATGTTTTTCCTTTATTCAAATCAGCAAAATTTCTTTCGGTCCATGCAAGGGTATAGCCAATCCACCCGGTAAACTTTCCCTCGGCTTTTTTTACAAAAAATTCAGCACCATAACTCCATCCTTCCCCGAAGACAAAATTATTGTCAATATTATTTTTTATGTCTTCATCGGGCTGATGCCCTTCGCTGAATTCCACCTGGTTTTTCATCTCCTTATAATACACTTCGACTGAAGTTTCATAGGTGTTGCCTTTAAAATTCCGGAAATAGCCCAATGCATATTGTGTTCCGAACTGCGGATTTACAATATCCGAACTTGGCATCCACACATCAGTTGGCAATGAAACCGAGCTGATGGCTGCCAAATGAATGTACTGATAATTTTGAGTGAATGATGCTTTGATTGATGATTTAAGGTCGATTGCATATTTAGCCGAAAATCTTGGTTCGATATGATTATACAATGCAACTTTTTCACCCTTAGAATACGTAATGGTATCCACAATGTCTCTTTGCAAATCGTCTAACATGAATCTGTCAAACGGGCCCACATGTTCAAAAACCGAATAGCGCAAGCCACCGCTAAATGCAATTTTATCGTTCAGCTCGAAATCATCATTTATATAGGCAGCGCCATCATGCGCATAAAACTTCACCACTTTGCCAAGATCGAAAACCACCTCGCCTGATTTCGCACTTGCATTAGTTGGAGTAAATGTGTGATAAATATAATTGACTCCGAATTTTAAATTATGACGGAGTGATGGAAAATAATTAAAATCAATTTTACCGTTATAATCGCGAATACCCGAGAACAGCTTAAAATCAAACTGCTGTTGTGTGGCACCAAAAGAAAATTTATAATCAGAAAAAATCAACGAAGTGTTTACAAACATTTTCTCGCTCGTTAAATGATTCCATCGCAGCGAGGTGGTAGCATTTCCCCATGGAATATTTACTTTAAACCCCGCATCGGTATTTGTGAAATTAAAAACATCACGTCCGAAGTATCCACTCAAAAATAACCTGTCTTTGTCCGATAAACGATAATTTATTTTTGCGTTAAGATCATAAAAATAATAGCTGTTTCCTTCAGCCCTTGATCCTTCTTTGATAAAAGGCTCCTGTAAAAACAGATCTATAAAAGTTCTGCGAGCCGAAATAATAAACGAACTGGTATCTTTTTTAACTGGTCCCTGTATGGTTAACCGCGATGAGACAAAACCTAATCCGCCATCAACATGAAACCCCTTGCTGTTTCCTTCCTTCATGCTAATATCCAGAACAGAAGCAAGCCGCCCGCCATAGTTTGCAGGCATTCCTCCTTTTATTAATGAAATATTTTTTACTGCATCGGAATTGAAAACCGAGAAGAAGCCAAATAAATGCGATGCATTGTACACCACGGCTTCATCCAGTAGAATTAAATTCTGGTCGGGTCCGCCACCTCTTACATAAAATCCAGAATTTCCTTCACCGGCTGACTGTACACCGGGCAATAATTGAATTGTTTTAAGAATATCCACTTCACCGAGAAAAGATGGAAGCGTTTTTATTTTTTCAACGTCAAGGTCAACCCGTCCCATTTGAGTCGAACTTATATTCTTATCAATTCGTTCATCCGTAATAATTACTTCCTGTGTAGTTATTGCAGTGCTGACCATCTCGGCATTTATGCGAAGATTTCTATTCAGTTCAACAGGTACTGATTTTTCACCATAACCGAGATAGGAAAAAACAAGTGTGTAGTTTCCCTTTTCAACTGTAATAGAATAAAAACCATACTGATTTGTTTGCGAACCTTTTAAAAACTCTTTGATATAAACATTAGTTCCTATCAGATATTCACCGGTAATAGAGTCTTTAACATAACCACTGATGGTGTACCTGTCTGCAGGCAAGCTAGGCTTGTCTTGTCCGAATGAAAATGAATAAAAAATAATAAGGAAGGTAAAAGCAGAAATTATTTTTTTGATCATGAGAGGGTTAAAAACGATGACAAAGCTATGTAATTCATTTATTGGTGAAGAGAGAATTTTACCATCCGAATCAATTAAAAATTTTTTGAAATAATATTTTAAAAATTCAATGCAAGGTCTAATACCGACAGATTTTTTTATTTAAACACAGTAGATTTAAAAAAATCATGTAGGTTTGCGCCCTTGTCGTAAGGTGGTACTCACCACGACATGCAAGAGAGAAAGAATAATTTCTCATGCACCCGAACAGCACAATTAAAAAATCTTGTTCGGGGTGTAGCGCAGCCCGGTAGCGCACTTGCATGGGGTGCAAGTGGTCGCTGGTTCGAATCCAGTCACCCCGACAAAAGCAGTGGTCGTCACGCGTTAGGCGTGATCACCCCTTCTAAATAAAGCCCTCTGAAAAAGGGGGCTTTATTATTTCAAGGATTGATTCCAAGTAACCGTAATGATTTAGATTATGTACCTCAAACTCTAAATCCTATTCTTTTATCTTTGCGTTCAAATTAAAATTATGACTGAATTTTTTGCCCCGCTTTTTTCTGTTGAAGGAATCATCAGTTTGGGAACATTATTGCTTTTGGAGATTGTTCTGGGCATTGACAATATTATTTTCATTGCCATCATTTGCGGTTTTATTACAAATAAAAAGGATCAGCATAAAGCTCGTGTAATTGGATTAACGCTTGCACTGGGCATGCGTATCATATTATTAATGACAATTTCATGGATTGCGCGCCTTGTAAATCCGTTATTTCATATTGTTGATTTTGGAGTGAGCGGGCGTGATTTGATTTTATTCGCTGGCGGGATTTTTCTGATCATAAAAACAATAACTGAAATACGTCACAAATTTAAAATTGCTGAACATGAAGAAGGACCGAAATCGCGATTAATGACTTTGACACAGGCAATAATTCAAATCACATTAATTGATATTGTTTTTTCCTTTGATTCAATTATTACAGCAGTTGGATTATCCAACCAGGTTGTTATAATGGTGCTAGCAGTAATTTTATCTATGTTTGTTATGCTGATGTTTGCTCCTTATGTGAGTGATTTCATAAATAAACATCCAACTATAAAAATGCTTGCATTGGCTTTTCTTGTAGGGATTGGTATTTTGCTAATTATTGAGTCGTTACATATTCATATTGACAGAACGTATGTATATGTTGCAATGGCTTTTGCACTTGTAGTGGAAATATTAAACCTCAGACTGAGAAGCTTACAACACAGGAAAAGCGGAAATTAATTGTTACGGTTTGCGCTTACAGCTTAGACATAATCCAACTTTTGCTTACCGGGATTTCCCAGCTTGTCAAAAGTTCTCCTTTGGTTTGAATAAGATTATTAAAAACCGGGAGATTTGCCGAATTTTTTTCCTCTTTAAAAAATTTCAGAAAATCATATAGTGGTTTCACCTCTACAGCATCATTTTTTTTTAAGGCAATATTAAACCTGTCTAAAAGCGAAATCTTAAAATCGTTTTCAATCTGCCGGATAAAATAAACTGATTTATCAATGGAACATCCGCTTGCATCATTTTGTTTTTCATCAACGGCAAGAATTAAAAACAGGTTATATAAAACTTCAAAACTCGCATGAAGTGTTTGTTGATGAGCCGTCCATTCGTTAACAAATTTTTCTCCAGCCGTTTTAATTTTGCTTACTTCAATATCTGTTAAAACCCTGTTGCCCTGGTAAATCCAGATGCGGGATGAGTCGGGAAGTTGGTTGAAGGGAAGAAACATTATATTCAAAGTTAATTCAAAAACCGTTGAACCTTAAAACCTTAAATTTATAAATCATTCGCCTGTGCTATCAACTCGGCAATGTCCATCACTTTAATTTCGGTTTCTTTATCAAAATGCTTAACTCCGTCAGTAACCATTGTCATACAAAAAGGACAGGCAATAGCAACATGAGTAGGGGAGTGCGATAAAATTTCTTCGGTTCGTTCAATATTAATATCCTTATTTCCTTTCTCAGGCTCCTTAAACATTTGCGCTCCTCCTGCACCGCAGCACAAACCGTTCTGACGGCTGCGCTTCATTTCAAAAAGCTCAGCATCCAATTCCTGAATTACTTTTCTTGGTGCCTCATATACATTATTAGCTCTGCCGAGGTAACACGGATCGTGGTACACAATTTTTTTTCCGAGAAATTTTCCGCCCTGAACTTTTAATCTGCCATCATTAATCAGCTGCTGCAATAGCATGCTGTGATGAATAACTTCATAATTTCCTCCTAATTGAGGATATTCATTTTTCAATGTATTGAAGCAATGCGGACAGCCGGTTACAATTTTTTTTATTCCATAGCCATTCATCACATTGATGTTTGTCAGCGCCTGCATCTGAAATAGAAATTCATTGCCTGCTCTTTTTGCAGGATCGCCAGTGCAGCTTTCTTCAGTTCCGAGAACAGCGAACTTGATATTGCAATGATTTAAAATTTTAACAATAGCTCTTGTTATCTTTTGTGTTCGTTGGTCAAAGCTTGATGCGCATCCAACCCAAAAAAGAATTTCGGGTGATTCACCGGCAGCCACATAATCGTTTATTGTTTTTACCCCGGTCATTGTGAGCTTAACTTTCATTTACCCAATTCAATCTCTCCGTTTGTGCAAACGGCCATGGCGCAGCGTTATTTTCCATTTTTGTAAACATTCCGTTCAACTCTGTCGGTGCAGTTCCCTGTTCCATTACCAAATATCTTCTCATATCAACAATTATAGATAATGGATCAATGTTAACGGGACAAGCTTCCACACATGCATTACAGGTCGTACATGCCCACAATTCTTCGGGAAGAATATAGTTGTTTAATAAAGTTTTACTGTCATCTTTAAATTCCCTGTTGTTATCAATGTTTTTTCCAACTTCTTCCAGGCGGTCACGCGTATCCATCATAATTTTTCGCGGAGATAAAAGTTTACCTGTGATGTTTGCAGGGCAAACCGATGTGCATCTTCCACATTCTGTGCAGGAATATGCATCCATCAATTGCTTCCAAGTCAAATCAAAAATATCTTTTGCCCCAAACCGTTGGGGAGTATCTGATGAAGTTACAGTGGCAGTTGGATCCAGCATAAGTTTTACTTCGGTTGTAACAGATTCTAAATTGGTGAGTGCACCTTTAGAATTCAGGTTACTGTAATAGGTATTCGGGAAAGCAAGAAATATGTGAAAATGTTTTGAGTACGGAACATAATTCAGGAAAGCCAAGATGCCGATAATATGTGCCCACCAGCAGAAGCGTTCAATTAAAATCAAAGTGTGTTCTGAATGGCCTGCAAACAAATTTGCCCAGATGCTGCTCACAGGAAACAAACCTGCTGTGATGTAATGTTCATTTCCCATTCCCTGCAAAAGATAATCGCATGCATTCATTGTTGTGAAAAAAATCATTAGCGCTATTTCTGTGATTAGAATAATGTTTGCATCTGAACGGGGCCATGAAGTCATTTCGCGCATCCAAAATCTTTTCAATCGCAAAATATTTCTTCGAATAAGAAATACAACACAGCCAACTGTAACAAGCAAAGCGAGAATTTCGAAACTTCCAATCAGGAAATTATAAAATCTTCCCATGAATGAAAAGATGCGGTGAGTTCCAAAAATTCCGTCAACAATAATTTCCAATACTTCAATGTTGATGATGATGAACCCTGCATAAATAAAAATATGCATGATTCCGGCAACCGGTCGTGTTACCATTTTCGACTGACCAAGGGCTACGCGAGCCATGGTTTTCCATCGCTTAACCGGGTTATCGCTCCGGTCAACTGCTCTTCCTAAATTTATATTACGAATTATCCTGCGTACGTTTTTTGTGAAAAGCCACGTACCTGCACCGAGTAGTAGAATAAAAATAAGGCGACTAATCACAGATGGTAAAATGACGGAAACTAAAATTAATTTTTGAAATCATTTCGGATTTTTTCCAAACATAGAAAAATGAACATACCGTTTCGGGTTTGTTTTCAAATCAAGGAGCAATGTATCCAATGTTGCCATTGTTGAAGTTAAATTTGTGTACAGGCTGTCGTCATTTACCATTTTACCGAGAGAGCCGGTTCCTTTATTTACTTTATCGAGAATCGTACTTAAATCAGCTGCTGATTTTGAAAGGTTGTTAATGGTTGTGGTAAGATCAGCTTTAGCGAGCGAATCGCTTACGCTGGAAAAATTAGTAAGGATGTTTGAAATTTTTTCGTTGCTGTTTTTAAGATTGGATGAGATTGATTCAATGTTGTCAATTGTATGTTTTAATTTTCCGCCATCCGAAATCATAGTATTTAATGCCGCAGTGGCTTGTTCAAGATTGGCGAGCACCCCTGTAAGATGACTGAAGCTACTTGAAATGTTTTTCCGAGTAGAAGCATCCATTAAGATGTGAAAAGCCGTTGCAACGGAATCGAGCGACTCAATTAGTCTTTCGGCTTTATCTTTTACAGGGCCCAACTGCTGCTCGATACCGCTTTTTAATTCCGAATTCAGTGTATCGCCATCTTCAACCTGCCGCTTGTCGTTTCCCAATTCAATTTGTATTGCCTTGCCACCGAAAAAATCAGAACTTACAATACGTGCAATTGAATTTTTAGGAATGAAAATATCAGGACGTACAGTTAACATAGCAATCATTTTACCTGAATTATCAGGAAGGAAGCGTATTTTCTTTACCTGGCCAATCCGGTATCCGTTAATGATTACGCGGTTGGATGCAACCAAACCGTCAATATTATCATAGATGGCATAAATTGTATTTGTATTAGTAAAAAGGTCAGTGCCCTTTAAAAAATTAATCCCCCAAATTAGTCCGGCTATAGCAGCAGTTACAATGGCGCCTACTTTAATTTCGTTTGAAAGTTTCACAAAGCGAGTGGTTTGGTTTTTAGTATTTGGCGGAGTATTTAATTTCTGAATTCGCGAATAAATCTATTTTTTATTCATCAGCTCAGAAGCTTCTTTTAATGTTATTCTTTTATTATTATGATATGCGGTAACAAATGCATCTTTAAATCCGCGGGTGCGCATTTCATTTTGTTTTTTTAGAGCATCATTCAACGCATGGAATGTCCCGGTTGTGAACCGGGTAACACCATCTCCCGAATTAATTTTTTTAACATTTTCTACTTTATCAAACAGTTCGGTGTTTTGTGAAGCAGCGGTTGGAACAGCACCTATCTGCACAGTGTAATAAACAGCCGATTCAATATTAGCCTTTTCTTTTGGTTCAACCGGTGCTTTTATAACAGGAGTTGAGTCACTATCGGTTTTTACAGTCTTGCCGGAATCAACAGGAGTTTTTTTTACTTCTGTTATTAAGGAATCTTTTTTTGTTTGGTGGTTAGTATTGTTTTTAACAGGCGGAGTCATTGTATCAATAGTTTGTTTTGGAGCCTGGTTGTCGGAATCATCATTTACCCATTCTCCTTCCAGGTCAATTTTATATTCTTTAAATGCTCTGAAAATTACAGTTGCAACATCAGTTTGCCCTTTATCAGACGATAAATACTTTTCTTCGCTTTTACTGGTGAGAAAACCCGTCTCAACCAGGACACTTGGCATGGCGGTGCGGTACAAAACCAAAAATCCCGCTTGTTTAACTCCACGGCTGCTGCGCCCGGCATATTCTGTAAATTCATTTTGAATTTTCGAAGCAAACGCAATACTTTGGTTCATGTAGGCATTCTGGAATAATGAGAAAATAATGTTGGCTTCGGGCGAATTGGGATCATAACCATCGTAACGTTTTTCATAATCTTTTTCATAAAGAACCGATTCATTTTCCCGTCTCGCAACAGCGAGATTTTCTTCGGTTTTGTGCAGACCCATTACAAAAGTTTCGGGGCCGTATACTTCATCATTGCAGATTTCTTTTTTAGTTTTTTTATCACGCGTACATGCCGAGTTGCAATGAATGCAGATAAATAAATCGGCTTTGGCACGATTGGCAATTCCGGCACGTTCATGAAGCTCGATGAACACATCCGTTTTACGCGTGTAAACCACACGTACATCAGGCATATTTTTTTCAATCATGGCTCCCAGCCGGAGCGAGATGTCAAGGGCAATGTTCTTTTCTTTTGAATTCAAGCCTCCGCAACCATAGTCATGTCCGCCATGACCTGCATCAATCGCCACAGTCTTTATTGCAAAAATTTTAGATTGGGGCTGTGCGTACGCTAAGACTCCGGCAAATACACTAATCAAAAAGACAATACATTGGTGTTTCACAGGAAATGCAATCAATACTTTATTGTTTTTATTTTCGTTTTATCCTTCACGGCAAATCCGTAAAAAGGAATTCAACGTTAATTTTATTTAGTTTTGGCTGTCAAAATTACAGGATAAAGCGGATATGCGAAGTATCTTTTTTTCAAAAATAAACAAAATATTAACCATACTTTTTACGTGCAGTGCCTGTATCTTTTCAATGCAATTTGCCAATGCCCAGACTACAGATTCGGCTTCGGTAACTTCTCCGGATACTTCTCTTATCAACGCTTCGGCTGATACGCTTTCATCAGATACAATTCATCAGGAGGCGGGTGATTTTAAGTCGAAAGTCGAATATACTTCCGATGATTCGTTATTGTTTGATGTGGAACATGAAGTGGTTTACCTGTATGGCAATGCCATTGTGAAATATGAAGCCATGGTTTTGAAAGCAAATTATATTGAAGTGAACCTGACCAACAAAACTTTATTTTCGACTTTTACATTGGACAGCTCAAAGAGCAAGATTGGTATTCCGGATTTTGCACAAGGTGAAGATAAATTTACTGCCGATGAAATCCGGTATAACTTCAACTCAAAAAAAGGAAAAATCAAGGGCGTTTATACACAGGTAGGCGAGGGTTATATTCATGGCGAAACAGTTAAAAAATTTGATGACTATGAGTACATCCGGAACGGGAAATACACTACCTGCGATTTACCGCATCCGCATTTTTCATTTGCAGCAAACAAATTAAAACTGGTTGGTAACAAAAAAATAATTACCGGTCCGGCTTATTTTATTATTGAAGATGTGCCAACTCCTATTGCTTTACCGTTCGGCTATTTTCCAAACCGGAGCAACCGGGCATCCGGAATAATTTTTCCAACATATGGCGAGTCGGCAAACCTGGGTTTCTTTTTAAAAAACGGTGGTTATTACTTTGGAATAAATGATTACGTTGACCTTGCCCTCACGGGCGATGTTTATTCGAAGGGGAGCTGGGGTTTGCAGGGATACTCCCGTTATGCTTCACGTTATCACTTTGGCGGAAACTTATCGGTAAGCTATTCAGAAATTAAAACGAGCGAAAAAGAATTGCCCGATTATAACCTGGCGAAAGATTTTTTTGTGAAGTGGCAGCATACGCAGGATGCGAAAGCCAGGCCGAACAGCCTTTTTTCTGCAAATGTAAATGCCGGAAGCAGTACCTATTACCGGAATAATATTTCATCGGAGAGCAACTATCTTACCAATACATTTCAGTCGGCAATTACTTATTCAAAAACTTGGGCAGGAACTCCGTACAGTTTTTCGGCAGGCATGAGCCATAACCAGAATACGCAAACGCACGATATTACCATTAGCCTGCCGCAGGCAAATTTCAGTGTGAACAGGTTTAGCCCGTTTAAGAGAAAGGTATTGATAGGTACCGAAAAATGGTATGAGAAAATAGGAGTGAGTTACCAGGCAAATCTTCAAAACCAAATTCAAACAGTTGATTCGTTATTGTTTTCCAGTAATTCAGTTGATAAATTCAGGAATGGAATACAACATAATATTCCAATAAGCACCTCCGTAAAATTTTTAAAATTCTTTACGCTTACCCCGTCATTCAATTATATTGAAAAATGGTATATGAAGACTATAGAAAAAACATTCGACAATACGGTGGAGGCTTTGGTTACTGATACCATTAATGGTTTTAAAGCTGCACGCGAATACAGCACATCGGCTTCACTTAACACGCGTATTTACGGATTGGTTCAGTTTAAGAATTCGAAAATAATGGCTGTACGCCATGTGCTGTCGCCAACGGTTTCGTTTACTTACCGGCCGGATTTTTCGGCACCATCGTGGAATTATTACAAGACGGTACAACTTGATGCAACCGGGAAGGAGGGCAAGTATTCGATTTTTGAAAGTGGAATTTTCGGTGGGCCCGGGCAGGGAAAAACCGGTTTGCTCGCATTTAATCTCGACAATAATTTAGAGATGAAAGTAAAAAAAGCTACGGATTCAGCGGACGCAACAAAAAAAATTAAAATTTTTGAAAGCCTCAGTATCGGAACTGCTTATAACGTGGCAGCCGATTCGATGCGCTGGTCAAACATCGGCATTAATGCGCGCACCACGTTATTCGAAAAATTAAATCTGAGTTTGAGCAGCAGCTTTGATCCGTATATAACAGATTCAATTGGCAACCGCTTTAACCGGTCGGAGTGGAAGGAAAATCACCGGGTAGCCCGGCATACAAGCACCAATTTTTCGGCAGGATTCAGTTTAAATAACATTGCGAAAAACCACAGCAGCAGCAAAGGGTCGGATGCCGATTTAAAGGATATTAATTTAAACCCCGATGAATATGTTGACCTTGATATTCCGTTTAACCTGTATGTGAGCTATAGTTTATTTTATACACAGCAGGGAAGCATTAATTCGGAAACCACACAAACTTTAAATTTCAACGGTGATCTTTCATTAACACCAAAATGGAAAATTATTTTTTCATCTGGTTATGATTTTAAAATGAAAGACCTTTCGTACACTTCATTGGGCTTTTACCGCGATTTGCATTGCTGGGAAATGCGCCTGACATGGATACCGATGGGATTCCAGGAGAGTTTTAATTTCCAGATTAATGTTAAATCAGCCATCCTGCAGGATTTGAAGCTGGTGAAGAAAAATGATATTTATGACAGGTAGGTTGTATTCAATTTTCAAAAGTGTTTGCCTGATTTGATTTAACAGCAGTTTTATTTTCTTTAACAGACGGGGTATTTGATTTAACACTTTCGGCATTTTTTTTAGCCATCGGCCTGTTTGACTTAATAGTCGCCTCATTTTCTTTAATGACCGGGGTGTTCGATTTAACGGTTGCCTCATTTTATTTAATAGTCGGAGAATTTGACTTAACAGTCACCGCATTTTCTTTAATATTTGGAGCGTTTGATTTAACAGACGGAGCGTTTTCTTTAACGATTGGCGTGCCTGATTTAATGGTTGCGGCATTTTCTTTAATGGCTGAAAAAACAAAGTTGTTGATTTTCAATACCGCCATTTAAAAACGTAACCTTTTTTAAAAAAGACACTACACCTGTTTCATCGGCTTGATTAACAGCTTTGTTTAATCAAGCAAAGTTAAACAAAATAAATTAAATAAATCTAAAAAAAACAATTATTATGAAAAAACATTTAAAAGAAAAAGTTGACGCTATGACAGCGTTTAAAAATTTTTGCGACCAGAATCAAATAGTTTGGTCGGCAGTGGTTGCATTTGCAACGGCAATAGCCGCATTGGGTGTAAAAATTCAAAGTATTTTTACTACCGAATCGCAACAGGAAGAAAATAACAAAGGTGTTACCCGTACAAAAGGGCAAAAGAAAACCGATATGGCAAATGAAGCGGTAGCGGTGGCCGAGGGATTGCAGGCATTTGCCATTGACTCGGGCAACGAACAGCTTTATGACAGCATGGGTATTGCCTTTACCACCATTATGAAGGCAAAAGACCCAGGTGCCATCAGCAAATGCCAATTGGTTTTTGATACCGCATCGGGTATTCCCATTATTGATTTGCAGCCGTATGGAATATCGGCTACAGTACTCAATACATTGGATACTGCCATTGAAGACTTTACGGCTGCTTCGCCTACTACACGAAATGTAGAAACACATAAAACGGTATTGACAAATAATTTAACCAAGCTTGTGAGCGAGGGAAATACCATTATGCGAAAGCAACTGCTTAAGATAGGAAGACAGTTTAAAATTACCAACCCCGATTTTTACGAAGGGCTGGTGGCTAATGCCAAGGTTATAACGAACAGTGTACACGCTAAAATACGCATAATGGCTGTAACGGGCGACCCGGCTTTCGCTGTGGAAGGAGCAACGGTAACTATTTCGGGAACCGACCTGAAGGGAGTAACGGATGCAAAGGGAAAGTGCACCATTACAAAAGTTCCGGCAGGCGAACGCGTTGTTACAGTTGTAAAAGATACTATGAGGACGCAGTTAACTGTAAATTTCCAGCGAGGACATTCTATTACCCGTACTGTTGAATTGAAGACTGTGTTTGATGTGCCGGAAGTTACGGCTGCAAAGAAGGAAAAAGTGAAGTAAACATAACGAAGATTAAAAAAATCCATCTGATGATGAAGGATGAAGCCCCGCAACATGCGGGGCTTTTTTTTTCCACTTTTGTCTTGACACAAAAGTGGAGCAAAAAGTTAAGACAAAAATATGCTTCAGCCCACGGGCAACTGCATGCCCGCATTTTTGTCGGGCTTGCCCACGGAGTTCTTAAGGAACTTTTTGGAAGAAACCTTATTTTGCTTTCACCATCTTCTTGCTGTCAATTACTTTTCCATCAACAACTAACGAGTATGTATAAATTCCTGCCGATAACTTGCTGCCGAAAACCTGTATTGCTCCGGTTCCTTTTTCGGAGATTTTATAAGTGTTGATTTGATTGCCAAGGTTATCGTAAAAATAAATAATTGCATTTTCAAAAGCTTCGGGAATTGACCAACGTACCCAAGTGCTTTCGCTAAACGGATTTGGATCGGCTGCAAATAATTGAAGCGTTTTTATATTTTCCAGTTCGATGCTACCGGTGTTAGTTGCCGGATTTTCGGTGCGGGGTGTTAATAAACAACAGGCAGCTATTTGTTGCTGCAACGATTCTATTTGTTCTCCTTGTTCATTTACGGCAGCAACCAATAACGGAATGAGCCCAGTTGGATTGATTGCCGAAAAAGTCAATTCGGGGTGAATGACATTACCCGCTGTATCGAGGATGGCAGGTGCGGTTAGTGTTTTGACTAATCCCGGAAGTTCCTGCTGAACATTACTGGCCATTAAGCCATATTGTAGCCCAGAGGGTAGATACAACTGAGGATTATTTGCCTGATCGAAAGTATAAGTCCGAGGAACTAAACATTTTAATATATTACATGCTGTGTCGGGTTGAAGCAACTGGATGTTATCTTTAAGAGAAGAATCGGAGGGGATGAAACTACCGGCAACAAAAATATCTCCTCTGAAAAAAGCCGAATGCCCGGTTGTATTACCATCATTACTGTTTACATATAATAAAAACGGATTACCATTTGCCGTAACCGGATTAGTGTACCCAATTCCAACACGAACTTGGTTGTGTCCTCCACCCGTAAGTGAGCCAAGCACCATGCAATCGCTGCAAGCTACACGGCTGGCATTTCCAATTGCTGTGGCATTTATTAATGTGCCTTCATCAGGAAATGCATCATCTGCATCTCTCCCTATAAAAGTACAATTAATATTAGTTCCGCCAAAAACCATTTCGTCTCCGGCTAATGCGCCAACAGCTGTGTTACCATCGCCTGTTTCATTCGTAAACAAAGAATTATATCCTACAGCTGTATTATTTATGCCAGTGGTATTTGCTTGCAGCGACCATCTTCCATTGGCAGTATTTTGATCACCGTCCTCATTATTAGCGAGTGCATGATCTCCGGTAGCAGTATTATCATTGCCGTCTATATTATCTGTTAGTGATGCGTGACCAATGGCTGTATTCTGACTACCGGTTGTGTTTAAAAGAAGCGCCTCAAGTCCAACAGCCATATTACTTTCTCCTTCTGTATTATTGAAAAGCGCACTTTGCCCAATAGCGACATTATTATTTCCGAGTGTGTTTGAACGGAGCGCTCTTGCTCCTAAGGCTGTGTTGTTTACTCCCTCATTAGGAATCGCCAAGGAAGTTCCTTCCCCAGCACGATCACCTACGAATGTATTATTTGTTGATAGCGGGTCTAAGAACTGACCTGCATTAAATCCCACACAAATATTAGTAAGACTGAATGGCATAGATAGCGCATGTTCATTAGATATGCGGTACATCCGGGTTAGGTTATTAAGATTAATATCCCCATTAACCGAAAATTTGTGAGTGCCTGATGGTGCCATGCTAACACCTACATTTGTTCCATTATCCTGTATTACACTGCAAACAATATTGGTTCCGTCAGCTCTTTGCACAAACGTATTTGTAAGGCAAGTGGATGTGCCTGTACCTACTTGATCGGTGGTTAAAACAACATCGCCAGTTGTGTTAACGGTGAGAACTTTTAAGTTGGATGTAAATGTTGTATTAGATGTAGAAGCGAGATCATTAAATGTTAAACCGCTTATGCCTCCACCTCCTCCGGTATAATGATGATTCGTTGTTGCATCGGCATCTATTTCGAGATTGTTTTGAGGTTCTAAACCGACTCCTGTATTTACTCCAACTCTGCTATTGCTTGCATTTACCCGAAGATTACCAAGCGATGTTGTTTGGAAATCCGTCCATATCCCAGTAGTGTTTATATTTGGAGGAGTTGCAGGTGTGTAGGTTAAACGAAGTTGAGGGGCATCAGGACGACTATCATTTTGATGCTGGTCATAAATTTCAAGCTTACGTGCAGGTGCAATACCACTGCCATTGCCAGCAGCAACATCAGAAAAATTTCCAATACCAAAATATCCTGTATTATCAAAACGCGCAGCTTCAAGACCATTAAAGTTACTTGCCTCACCCAAGCCGGGAAGCCCTGTAAAAATAAATCGGAGTACATTACCACGATCTGTGACGCTTTGCAAATCATTATCACCCCAGTTGATTATTGCATCAAAATCATCAGTGGCTGGCAAACCTTCCTGCTTTAAGCCAAAATAAGCCATATCGGTAGCATAATTCGTGTAAGTACCAACTTCCATCCAGCTACGATGACCTCCGGCACCGGGAACCCATGCATTGCCTAAATGGAGCAATGAAACAGGTACAAGATAATTATTAAGTCCTGTATTATCATCCCATGAAGCATTTCCACTGAGATTTTCATAAGGAATTCCAATGCGTGTTACCAAGTGCCCCGCTGCATTAGTAGTATGGAATATGCGCATGCGCAACCCCAAGCGATTGTTGCCCGCATACAGGGGATCGTTTGTGTTGGTAAAAATCTCAATAGGATTATTCTCGGTTTGTATATGTTGGGCATCAGTAGTAAATATGTTTCCTATTGATGGAATATTTACGAGGTCCATGCCAATGCGGTAGCCATCATTTGCTGTGGTACCTGTTGTGACGGTAGTAAATTGGTGAAAAGTTTGAAAACCGACAATTGGAGTTGAATTGTGTTGGTGGAGTAGGAAATTGGGTGTGGCGATGCCAATGCCGACAAAACCAGTGGGACCATCAATAGTCATGCGGAGATTAGCGCCCCCGGTGTTAAAAAGCATATCTCCCAAAGGTCGGGTTGCCTGAAAGGTGATATTATCGCTTGCGGCAGGATTAAATAAGCGGAATTTTTCGGTTTTAGTTAAATCAGTTGCTCCTGTAAACATGTTCCAAACATTATCAACACTATTGATGGCATCCGTACGAAAAAGGTTTCCTGCTCCGTAATATGGAAAGGTAATGTAAAATGAATTGATATGGACAGAGGCTAAAGCTTGTCTACCTAATGCTGCATCAAAATTTCCAACACCAATTGCATAAGGATTCTGAGCTCCAGCAGGATTAAAACGTGACCAACGATTTAATCCTGCAAATTGAATTTGAAATTGACAAATAGCCACATTTGCCAATAAAACCAGCACAAACGTGTTGATTAAACGAATGTAATTTTTTGTTTTCATATTGTTAATTTTTTATTAATGATTTATAATAATTTTTTCATAAAATATTTTTTTGGTAGTTGTAACCTTTACTAAATAAATTCCGGAGGGCAATGACGTTAAATCAATAGTTTTAATCCTATTTGAATTTTTATCTTCTTTGCTTCTAATAACTTTCCCAGCAAGATCAAAAACAGAAATATCAATTGGATTATTTGCATTGAAATTTAGATTAAGGATTCCACTTGTCGGATTAGGAAAAATTAAATTTCCATCAAATACAGAATTTTCACTTATCTCCGTGAGTGAATCGCAAGGAGTTACCAATACATCATCGAAATAATAAAATGACCATGTCCAAGGGACACTTAAATTATTAGATGCAGTATCTGTTAAAGTGTCGTCATCAAAATTTCCAATGATGAAAAACTTTTCATTTCCATTGGCTGTAAAACTTCCTGAAATTTCAATCCATTGCACGGTATCAACCAAAGGATTTAATGCAGGGTTATTATTTATCTGCGGAGTTACATGAATTATGGTATCTCCGCTTATTGTATCGTTCATTAACATAGGAGAAAAATAAATGCCCATATTTCCAGCTGAATATCGCGCATCGTTTGCAAGATTCACATAAAATCGAACACAATATTCAACTCCGGCAATTAATGTGTCACTTAACTCACCCTGAATATATTCTCTTTGATTAGGAATGGGAAAAGCTGTATTATAGTTAAAAGTTGCAATACCAGCATAAGAACTATCAGTTCTTGCAGGTTGATAACCAAAAATATTGTAAGGCGTGCTGTAGCCATTACCGCAGGCTGTAAAATAATCAGGTGTAGAGTAAGCAATAGGATTTGTCCAATAAGTAGAAAAAAATATTTGTCCACCATTGTCAGGGCAAGTATCATGTAATTCAAAGCTTGGATTTAAAACAAGGTTGAATTGCCCATAAGAAACCTGTGCAGTAAAAAACAGCAGTAAGAAAAAGTAAAAAAGATACTTAATAAGAAGGTTAGCTACCCCATTTGGTTAGGATTAGAGGGTGAAGATAAGAAAAGAATAATTAATAAATGAAAATTATTTTAAGGATAGTAATAAATATTGAATAACGAACATTTGAACATTTGAATAACGAAAAATGAGGTTTTATTTATAATCCTCCACATTCAAAAATTTATTGCAGCTTTTGGTTTCTTCAGCGAGGCGGTTTGAACAGATAAAAACAATTTTGTTTTTTTTAAATTCAGCGAAAGCATTATCAAACCATTCGATACCTTCTTTATCGAGATTGGAAAGCGGTTCGTCAAGAAGCAGTAAAGGTGCATCAGCCATGAGGGCGAGAATGAGCTTAACGCGTTGTTTCATACCGGATGAAAAATATTTTAGTTTTTTATTTTGAGAAAATTTAAGCCGGGAAACTTCTACCAGGGTTCCGATGTCATGCTGCTTAAGGGCAGGTTTAAAATTAAAATAGAAACCTGAAATTTCTTTTAATGTAAATTCCTCAATTAAGTCAATATAGGGAGAAGCGAAGCTGATGGATTTATAAATATTTTCATGGCTGACTTTTTGTTCGTTTAAAGAATATTCTATTTGTCCGGAAGTTTGAGAAATGTATCCGGCAATTATTTGGAGCAGTGTAGATTTCCCACAACCATTATACCCGGTAATGGCTACTACATCGCCAATAAAAATTTCTATTGAAATGTTTTTAAAAATCCATTGACCCGCAAATCTTTTCCCGATATTTTTAAGTGTAACAGAATTCAAGGGTATGACGGTATCAAAAAAAAACTATTCATCCTTTTCGCCCGAAAAGCCCCGCATAATGCCGCGGTTTGAGGTTTTAACAAAACTTAGAATTTCATCGCGTTCTTTACTTTCAGGTAATTCTTCTTCTATTATAGCAAGCGCTTTATTATAAGTATATCCTTTCTGAAACAGTGTGCGGTAAATTTCCTGTATCTCATTTATTTTATCATCCGTAAAACCTCTGCGTTTCATCCCAACCGAATTAATTCCAACAAAAGCCAAAGGCTCCCGTGCTGCTTTGGTAAATGGTGGAACATCTTTGCGGATTAACGAACCACCCGACACCATCACATGCCCGCCAATGTGCACAAACTGGTGTACTGCTGATAATCCGCCAATGATTGCGAAATCATCAATCACAATATGACCAGCAAGGGTTACTCCATTAGCAAGAATACAATTGTTGCCAATTATGCAATCGTGTGCAACATGCACATAAGCCATAAGCAGGCAATTTTTACCGATAATAGTTTTGCCAGATGCTTTTGTTCCTTTGTTTATGGTAACAAATTCTCTCACGGTAGTGTTATCACCAATTTCGACAAATGTTTCTTCACCAGCATATTTTAAATCCTGCGGGGCAGCTGAAATTACAGCGCCCGGAAAAATTTTACAGGTTTTTCCGATTCGCGCTCCGTTCATAACAGTAACGTTAGAGCCTATCCATGTTCCGTCACCAATTTCAACATCGGAATAAACCGTTACAAAAGGTTCGATGTGAACGCTGGTTCCGATTTTGGCTTTGGGATGTATGGATGCTAAATTTGAAATCATGTGTTTTCCTTGCGGACTATTTGAGCAAGCATTTCGGCTTCCATAACTATTTTATCGCCAACAATGGCTTCACCTTTCATGTGGCATATACCCCTGCGGATAGGCGTTAGTAATTTTAAACTGAAAACAACAGTATCTCCCGGCAACACTTTATTCTTAAACCGAGCTTCAGAAATTTTCATAAAGTAGGTAAGGTAATTTTGCGGGTCGGAAACCGAGTGGAGAACAAGTATACCACCTGTTTGTGCCATTGCCTCAACCAGGATAACACCGGGAGTAATGGGGTTTCCCGGAAAATGTCCCTGGAAAAACCATTCATTCATCGAAAAGTTTTTTACACCTACCACATGTTCTTTTGATAATTCAAGAATTCTATCAAGGAATAAAAACGGAGCGCGATGGGGTAAAAATTTCTGAATGCCGTTAACATCGTATAGAGGTTTTTTATTCAAATCAAATTTTGGAACCTGTGATTTATTTTTATCCCGTTTAATCAGCTCTTTTATTTTTTTTGCAAAAGCAATATTCGCGGCATGGCCGGGACGCGCAGCAAGAATATGCGCTTTAACGGGCATGCCTATTAATGCAAAATCTCCGATTATGTCGAGCAGCTTATGCCGTGCAGGCTCGTTTTGAAAATGAAGCTTTACGTTATTTAAGAATCCTTTTTCAACCACCTCAACTTTTGGTTTGTTGAGCAAGGCCGCCAGTTCATCAAGTTTTTCTTTTGCGATAGGCTTATCAACTACCACAATGGCATTATCCAGATCACCACCTTTAATGAGGTCATGCTTTATCAACGATTCAAGTTCATGCAAAAAAACAAAGGTGCGGCACTGGGCAATGTCACCATTGAATTCTTCAATTTTATGCAGCTGTGCATGCTGTGTTCCTAATACTTCCGAATTGTAATCGACCATTACAGTAACACGAAAATCTTCGCTGGGAACAGCAAGCATTTCTACATTGCGGTCGGGATCTTCGTAAGTTAGATTTTCCTTTAGCTCATAAAATTTGCGTTCGGCAGCCAGCTGAACAATTTTTGCTTTTTGAAGCGCTGAGATAAACGGGCTGGAACTCCCATCCATAATCGGAACTTCGGGACCATCTATTTCTATCAATACATTATCAATTTCCAAACCTGCTAATGCAGCCAATGCATGCTCGGTGGTTGATATTTTAACTCCGTTTTTACCGATGGTGGTTCCGCGGGCTGTATCCACAACGTTTTCAATATCGGCTTCAACTACCGGTTTATCCGGCAAATCAATGCGCTGAAATTTATACCCATAATTTTCTACAGCAGGCCTAAAAGTGATGGTTACTTTTTCGCCTGTATGCAAACCAATACCTGAAATAGTGACCGGTTCCTGGATGGTAGTTTGGTTTGGATTCATTTTCGCGAACATGAATAAAGTGAATGGGAAGGCAAAAGTAGCAGAAATGTTGGATGGTTGAATTGTCGAATGGCTAAATGGCTGATTTCAGGCGTAACAATTCAACCAATGGGCATTTAGATAGAAAAAAGTGGTCAGCTTTTATATTCCGCAAGCGCTTTTTCTAACTCGCGGATGCGGTTTTCCAATTCTGGGAGTTTTTTGAAAAGCACATACACGCGCTTAAACTCGCTGATATTAAAAGCAGGCGTTCCCTCAACGATTTCGCCCTGTTTGGTTATGCTCTTTCCAACACCCGATTGCCCGGCAATTTTAACTCCATCGGCAATAGTAAGATGCCCTATAACTCCCGCCTGTCCGCCAATCATGCAATTCTTTCCGATTTTGGTTGAACCGGCAATTGCTGAGAGTCCGGCAATAACCGTATTCTCACCAATCTCAACATTGTGGGCAATCTGAATTAAATTATCCAGCTTGGCACCTTTCCTGATTACGGTTGAACCCAATGTTGCACGATCAATAGCTGTATTGGCTCCTATCTCAACATAATCTTCGATAATTACATTTCCGGTTTGAGGAACTTTGCTGTAATCGCTTTGACCGGGGGCAAATCCAAAACCATCTGACCCAATAACGGCACCTGCATGTATGAGGCAGTGGGAAGCTATTTTACTGTGTGCATAAATTTTTACTCCTGCTTTAATAACGGTGTTATCTCCCACCTCAACATCGTCACTAATATAAACCTGCGGGTAAATTTTTACGTTATTTCCAATCTTTACATTATTTCCCAAATAAGCAAAAGCACCTATATAAACATCTTTTCCAACTTTGGCAGTAGATGAAATAAAAACAGGCTGTTCTATTCCCGTTTTATTTTCCGTATGCTCGTTAACCATTTCAAGGAGTTTCGCAAAAGCTTTGTATGCATCGCTTACACGGATGAGGGTTAACCCGACAGGCTGCTCCGGTACAAAATCATTATTGACAATAACAACCGATGCTTTGGTTGTATATATATAAGGAGTGTATTTAGGATTGGCAAGAAAGCTCAATGAGCCGTTTTCGCCCTCTTCTATTTTAGAAAGGCGGCTTACAGTTACCGAAGGGTCGCCTTCGACAGTTCCCTGTAAAAGCTGGCTGATTTGGTGAGCAGTAAATTGCATAACGACAAAAATAAGAATTGTTTAACGTCCATCTACGTCAAAACTTACAACTAGTCCCGATAAAATCAGGATTCGTTGGACAGATTGTTGGGTAAGTCTTGGTTTTTGTTTTTTAGATGGCAGGGATTTCGGCAAGCAGCTTTTCCATGGTTTTTTGCATGGATTTTGCTTCATTGCGGGCTTTTTCTGCAAAATCTTTACCCGAGCCTGCATAAATGATGCTGCGGGAAGCATTAATTAAAAGTCCGCATTTGTTATTCATTCCGTTCCGGGCAACTTCTTCCAAATTTCCTCCCTGTGCACCCACTCCCGGAACCAAAAAAAAATGATGCGGAACAATTTTCCTTATTTCTTTAAACATATTTGCCTGCGTTGCACCAACAACATACATCATGTTCTCAGCAGTTCCCCATTTTTGGGAAGTAATCAGGACTTCCTCAAACAATTTTCTGGCTTCTGACTTCCGACTTCCGACTTCCGACATCTGAAAATCTTCCGCTCCTTTATTAGATGTCAATGCCAATAGAATAACCCATTTATTTTTATACGTAAGAAAAGGAGTTACCGAATCTTCACCCATGTATGGTGCAACTGTTAAGGCATCAAAATCATATTTTTCGAAAAATGTTTTTGCATACATGGCAGAAGTGTTGCCAATGTCACCACGTTTGGCATCAGCAATGGTAAAAATATCTTTGGGAATATATTTAAGTGTTTTTTCTAAGCTGATCCAGCCTTTACTTCCCAAACATTCATAAAATGCAATGTTGGGCTTGTATGCAACACAGATGTCTTTTGTCGCATCAATAATTATTTTGTTGAATTCAAAAACCGGATCATCTGATTTTAAAAGATGTTTAGGAATTTTTTCCAAATCGGTATCCAATCCCACGCAGAGGAAAGATTTTTTCTTTTTGATTTGAAAGATGAGTTCTGATTTAGTCATTAATTCCTGATACTTTGTACTTGATTCTATTCATACAATACTCGCCTCTTTCATCTTCTCCGCATTCTCAGCCATCTGCAATGCATCAATAAATTCCTGTATATCGCCATTCACAAATGCCGGAAGGTTATGCATGGACAGCCCGATACGGTGATCCGTTACACGGCTCTGCGCATAGTTATATGTACGTATTTTAGCCGACCGGTCGCCTGTAGATACCATTGTTTTTCTTCGCTTTGCAATTGCATCATTATGTTTCTGTAATTCCATTTCATACAATTTTGTTCGCAACATCTGCAAAGCTCTTGCACGGTTGCCATGCTGTGAACGTTCAACCTGGCATGTTACAACAATACCGGTAGGCTTATGCGTCATTTGCACTTTTGTTTCCACTTTATTTACATTTTGCCCTCCCGCTCCGCTCGACCGTGCAGTTTGGACTTCCAGGTCGGCAGGATTTATAGTTACATCCACTTCTTCGGCTTCTGGTAGTACCGCAACCGTTGCTGCCGAAGTATGAACCCGTCCCATTTGTTCAGTTTCAGGTACACGCTGCACACGATGCACACCCGATTCGTATTTTAACACACCATAAACTCCACTTCCCTTTACGCTGAAAACAATTTCCTTAAATCCCCCGGCTGTTCCTGCATTGTAATCCATCAATTCGGTTTTCCATCCTCTCCTTTCGCAATAACGCGTGTACATGCGGTATAAATCTCCGGCAAAAATACTGGCTTCATCGCCACCGGTTCCGGCACGTATTTCAACTTCCACATCTTTTTCATCTTCGGGGTCTTTTGGAATTAGTAAATAACGGATATGTTCTTCCAGTTTTTCTTTTTTTTGTTCTAATTCTTCAACATCTGCTTTTGCCATTGTGCGAAACTCCTCGTCTTTTTCGGTATTCAGAATTTCTTTTGAATGAGAAAGATTGCTTAAAACAGTTTTATATTCCTCATAAGTTTCTACTACTTCCCGCAAATCTTTGTAGGATTTATTCAAAGCCGTAAACCGCTTCATATCCGAAATCACCTCAGGGCTGCTGAGCTGCATTTCTATTTCATGGAAACGTTGTTTGATGGCTTCGAGCTTATCTGTTAACTCCATTTTATAAAATAGTATTCAAATTTTTTTAATAAACAAATTCTCCTTTTTCACTCTCAATCGTCAGCTTTTTTATTTTAGATTTTTCCACTCTTCCCACAATCTGCGCATCCACTCCGAATGATTTTGATATTTTAATTAATGCATTAGCATGTTCAGGCGAAACATAAATTTCCATCCGGTGCCCCATGTTAAACACTTTAAACATTTCCTTCCATTCCGTTCCTGATTCCTGTTGTATCAATTTAAAAACCGGGGGTATTTTAAATAAATTATTTTTAATCACATGTAATTTGTCAACAAAGTGAAGAATTTTCGTTTGTCCGCCTCCACTGCAATGCACCATTCCGTGAATATGCCTGCGATGTTTTTCAAATATCTTTTTAATTATTGGTGCATAGGTTCTTGTTGGCGATAAAACCACCTTACCAATTTCGATTTTCAAACTTCCAATGACCAATTGTTCCGTTAATGTTTTAGTTCCCGAATAAATTAATTCAGATGAAATTAATGAATCAAAAGTTTCCGGGTATTTTTTTGCAAGAGCATTAAAAAAAACATCATGGCGCGCAGAAGTTAACCCGTTACTTCCAATGCCGCTGTTGTATTCTTTTTCATATTTCGCTTTTCCGGAAGATGCGAGCCCTATAATTACATCACCCGCACGAATGTTTGCATTGTCAATTATATGTGAACGTTTCATTAGGCAGGTTACTGTTGAATCCACAATTATTGTTCGTACCAAATCGCCAACATCAGCAGTTTCTCCTCCGGTTGTATGAATGTTTATCCCATACTTTCTTAAATCTTTAACAATTTCTTCTGTGCCATTAATGATTGCTGCAATCACTTCTCTCGGAATTAAATTTTTATTTCTTCCGATGGTTGAGGAAAGTAGAATATTATCGGTTGCGCCTATGCAAAGCAAATCATCAATATTCATTACCAAAGCATCCTGCGCAATTCCTTTCCAAACCGATGCATCCCCGGTTTCTTTCCAGTAAGCATAAGCCAAAGCCGATTTGGTTCCTGCTCCATCCGCATGCATTACAATGCAATGCTGTTTGCTTCCGGTCAAATAATCAGGAACTATTTTGCAAAATGCTCTCGGAAAAATTCCCCTATCAATTTTTTTAATTGCCGAATGAACATCTTCCTTCTCAGATGAAACTCCTCTTGATGAATACCTTGATTTCATAATTTCAATCATTCAAAATCTGCGCGAATATTTTCGACTAAGTTATTAAAAACAAAAAACTCCTCACGTTTTGCATGAGGAGTTTTGAAAATTATTTTTCTCAAGTTATTGTTTCGGAACGTAATCGGTGCTTAGCACTTCAAATTCAGTTCTACGGTTATATTGGTGGGCTTTTTCCTTCAAATCATTGGTTGAAAGAGCACCAATGAATTCCGGTGTAAGTTTATCACCTGTTTTAAATGGAGTGTACTCTTCGTTATTCTCAACTTCTTTCGGTGAAGTTTCACCTTTCCCTTCCCAACTCAGGCGTTCTTTATCAATTCCGCTTTTTATCAGGTAATCAACTACCGATTTTGCACGTCTTCCTGACAAAGCAACGTTATATGCATCACTTGCACGTAAGTCGGTGTGTGATGTAAGCTTCACAGTAATGGTTGGGTTTTCGTTAAGAGTAGAGACTAAACCATCCAGTGCTTTTTTAGATTCAGGACGAAGTGTTGATTTATCAAGATCGTAGAAAATTTCAGGAAGAGTAATGGGCCGTGCTGTAGATTTCAATGGGAAATCAAAATTTTCTTCAAAATCTTTTGATTCATCTATTCCTACTGTAGAAACATCAGCAAACTTGGTAAGGTAACCTGTAAACGATGCTGATAATTTATATTTTACACCCGGTTTTAACTGGTAACGGTATGTTCCGGGACCTTCTGTTTTAACACTGAGCGAAGTTCCATCGCTGCCAAATAATTCAACAGTCGCTCCAGCAATGTTTTCCTTAGTATCGGTATCATATACACGACCAAACACTGCAAAATTTGGAGGAGGCATTACAAATGAATAAATATCATCAGCACCCAAACCACCTTCACGATTTGAGGAAATAAAACCTGTAGTTGCTGCTGTAAACATAATTCCGAAATCATCACCGGATGAATTCATGGGTGACTTGAGGTTATTTACATTCCATGTTCCGGCATCTGAAGAAGCCGAGAAAATATCCAAACCTCCCATGCCAGGCAAACCATTCGATGAAAAATAAAGTTTGCCGTTATCATTTATGTATGGAAACATTTCTTCACCACTTGTGTTCACCGCAGTACCCAGATTCATTGGCGCACCCCAGGTTGATGTTGCGGCATCATAATTAGAAACATAAATATCATGTCCGCCCTGCCCACCCGGCATGTCAGATGAAAAATAAAGCGAGTTTCCATCGGTAGATAGCGAAGGGTGTCCTGTTGAATAATCGTCTGAATTAAAAGGCAAAGAATCGGGAGTTCCCCATCCGCTTCCACTATACGACACTTTATAAATTTTGCAGAAACCTGTTTTGCCCGGAATTTTCTGGCAACGGGTAAAGTACATGGTAGTTCCTTTACTATCCCATGCAGCTGAGCCATCGCTGGCAGCACTATTCACCGGAGCCGCAACTGCGGTTGGGGTACTCCACTTTCCATTATTGTCAGCTGTTGATTGAAATAAATCGAAAAATTTTTGTCCATACCATCCATCAGTCGTAGTGCCATTTGACTCTTCACGTGACGAAGTAAAGTAAAGAGAGTTTTTATCGGTTGGTGATTGTGCAGTTGCAAAATCAAAATATCTGGTATTAAGTGCTGATGCATTTTCAACGGTAAACCGCGTGGGTTTATCTTTCCATTCTTGTGCCATGGTGCAAGCCTGTATTCCGGCATCACCTTTATTATCGCCTGTATTAAGTGTTTTATATTCGTTATACTTTGCACTTGCTTCATCATATTTGCCATTCATTTTTAAAGCATCAGCCCAGTTTAATATTACCTGGGGCTCTTTATTACCGCTGGCATATGCCTTTTCGTACCAGCCAGCAGATTCTTTTGAATTGTTTGTTTTGCGATAACATTCAGCAACAAACCAGGCAGTACGCCCTTTGTCAACTGCTTTCTTTTGCTTTACATAGCTTTTTTTGTAAAGTTCCATTGCCTGCGAGTATAATTCGCGGTTATAAAGCGCATCGGCTTTTGCAGTCTTGCTCTTTTTCGCTTTAGGTGCAGCATCTGTATTTACAGTGAGAATTGTAAGTGAAATCAGGCAAAGCAGTAAATTTTTGATCTTGTTCATAGATGTATTTTGTGGTTCAGATGGGTTAAAACAAAAGGATGACAAAGAAAAAAATTATTTTCTACATATCAAAACTTATTTGAAAAAGG
>JBIOHJ010000026.1:0-28670 GCA_044448905.1 Bacteroidia bacterium
AACGGCTGGTTCAATAACATTTAAGCTGAAGCTTGACTCACGGGTAATAAACCGCCCTTCCCAATTATCATCCCATTTGGTAGAATAATTATACAGGCTGTAATAACCCAATCCTGCTGCCAGATGTTCATTAATTTTAAAACTTCCATAAAAATGAAACACCGGGTCCCATGAATTTTTGGTTTTAACATTTCCGTCATATGGGCTCAGGAAAGAAGTGGTTGATTTACAAAAAATTCCTCCGGTCGATATCGAACTTTTTTCGAGAAACGACATGCGCGCGGCATTATAAAATACTGCTGATGCATCTGAAGCTGTGGCAACAAAAGCACCACCCATACCCAAACCTTTAATACCCTGTGTATTAATTTGAAAACCCCCACAATACGATGTAAGCGGGGTCACAAGTAACAGGCTTAAACTAATTGGTATTATTTTTTTTCCAATCATCAGTTGAAACAAAAATAGTTAAAATGGTTAAAATGCGCAAGTGTTTTTATTAAATGAAGTGTATTCACTAATTAGTGGAAAATTAAAAAAGATCAGGCTGCAAATGTTATCAAAATTCATGCAGAACATTAATAAAAGTGAGCATATAGGATCTTTTTTGGGTGAACCTTTGCTTTCACAGGGTATAATCGTTCGCTTTAATAAAGTATTCTATTTTTGCTGACTGTTTTTTTGAAAAAATGAGCTCTAAGACCTTTGATATAATAGTAATTGGCGGAGGTTGTGTAGGGCTGGCATCAGCGTATAAAATTAACTTGCATCATCCGCAATTAAAAATTTTAATTCTTGAAAAAGAAAATAAACTGGCTACTCATCAAACGGGTAGAAACTCTGGCGTTATACACTCGGGATTGTATTACAAACCGGGTACGTACAAAGCAAAAAATTGCGTGGAAGGGCGAAGAGAACTAGTTCGTTTTGCCGGAGAACATAATATACCTCACGAAATTTGCGGAAAAATTATTGTAGCTACTGATAAAAAAGAGCTTCCGCACATGAACAGAGTTTTTAATAATGGTTTGCAAAACGGTGTGGAGGGAATTGAAAAAATAAACGCTGAAAAGATCAGAGATATTGAGCCGTATTGTTCGGGAATTGAAGGTATATGGATTCCCTGCACTGGAATTATTGATTACGCAGTATTGACAAATAAGCTTGCTGATATTATTAAGCAGAAGTTTAAAGGAAGCGATGTAAAAACAAATCAGACGGTAAGAAATTTTGAAAAACATGACGGGCTAACAGTGGTTGTAACCGATAAGGAAAAATTCAGAGCAAAGTATATTGTTAACTGCACCGGCTTGTTCAGCGACCGTATCGCAAAAAAAGAAGGCGTTAAAACGAATATGCAGATAGTTGGTTTCCGTGGCGATTATTATGACCTTACCGAAAAGGGAATGTATAAAGTACGCAACCTGATTTATCCTGTTCCCAATCCTGAATTTCCTTTTTTGGGTGTACATTTTACACGCATGATCGGGCACGGAATAGAGTGCGGACCCAACGCTGTTTTTACATTTAAAAGAGAAGGTTATGGCAAAACTGATTTTAATTTACGCGATACCGTTCAGGCTCTGAGTTATAAAGGCACCTGGAAATTATTTTTTAAACATTGGCGCTTTGGACTGGATGAATACAGGCGCGCTTTTTCAAAAAAATTATTTTTAGAAAGGCTTAAAAGATTAATTCCTTCACTTGAAATGGACGACATTACTCCGGGCAGAGCAGGAGTGAGGGCTATGGCTTTGGATAATGACGGAAATATGATTGATGATTTTAAGATTGAATATCATGGAAATGCACTGCATGTACTAAATGCACCGTCACCTGCAGCCACTGCATGTCTTGCAATAGGCGGTGCTGTAAATGAAATGGCTAAGAAATATTTTAAGCTTTAGAAGAAAGCTGGAATCGGTACCGGATGAATTCGGTATTTACTGTTTAATTAGTTTAGTTTGAAAAACGCCATTTTCCGATATCAGTTGAACGGAATAAACGCCTGCTGCAATTCCCGAAACATCAATTTTTATTGGTGATTGATAATTGTTGAATGATGATTGAAAAACATTTCTTCCAAAAGAATCATATACTTTCAAAACACATTTGTCTTCGAACAGATTATTGTTTACTGTTATCTCATTCTTTGCCGGGTTTGGAAAAACACTGAATGTATTGTTTTGACTGCCTATTTCATTTACACTTGTAGTTGTAAGCCAGTTTACAATTACCGGATCAAGCGGGTTTACGCCTCCCACAAAATGGGCAACCCAATGCCCGGCTTCATCAACCAGGTATTTATTGAAATTCCAGTTTACCGGTGCATCGGCAACACCATTGCGGCTTAGTAACTGGAGCCATTTATATACTTCGGCAGTATCGGGAGCGGTTATCGAAATTTTCGACATCATCTGAAAAGTTACATTATAATTGTTGCAAAAAACATTTATTGTAGAATCATCATGAGGTTCCTGGTTACCGAAGTCATTACACGGAAAACCTAAAATTTCAAAATTTGTTCCCCCGCCATACTGTGAATATAAAGTTTCAAGGTCGTCATACTGGGGGGTAAATCCACAATATGAAGCAGTGTTGACTACCAAAACTTTTTTCCCGGCAAGGATGGAAAGATCCATCGTATCACCATTGATTTTAACTGCTGTAAAATCATGAAATGTTTCGAGTGCCTGAGCATTTACCTGAAATAAAAAGCAACTCGAAAAACAAAAAACTAAAACAACCAAACATTTTTTCATGGCTACAGGATTTTAAGCATCAAAGATAATAAAATTAATATGTCATTTGCAATACTTCCTGTGAAAATAGTAAACAATAAACCGGAATTACGCCCAAACCCGGGTGCCTTCGGTGCAATTTTTACACATTTCAATTTCGTTGCGTGATTTTAATACCGAAGCGCGGAAACTTTTATACTTGTCATTATTCCATAAAGCATAAAAAGTTTGTTCTTTTAAATCACCCATCTGGTACCAGGCATCCTTGTCAAAACAGCAAGGCACCACCATGCCATTCCATGTAATTACACAACTGTGCCATAGCTTCCAGCAATGGTTGAGCAATTTGTTTTTTATTTTATACGAACCGTCATTCTGCAATGCATAGCGTGAATATTTATCAATTGTAGGAATTAAAGCATTACCATTTTCGTAATCATAAATCTGTGCGGTTTTTAACCCCACTTCGTCCACTCCAATTTCATTGGCAAGTTTCTTTACATCTTCAATTTGGTGTTCATTGGGCTTTACCACCAGAAACTGGAAAATAATATGCGGGGTTTTTGACTTGAGCTCACGCTTCCATTTCACCACGTTTTTTGCCCCTTCAATTACTTTTTCCAACACCCCACCTACCCGGTAACTCTCATAAGTTTCCTGCGTGGTGCCATCAATGGAAACAATCAAACGGTCTAAACCAGACTCAATAGTTTTACGTGCATTGTCATCGTCAAGATAGTGTGCATTCGTTGAAGTAGCGGTATAAATTTTTTTTGATGAAGCATATTTTACCAACTCCAGAAAATCTTTATGCAGATAAGGCTCGCCCTGGAAATAAAAAATCAAATACAACAAATCTTTTTCGATTTCATCAATCGTCTTTTTAAAAAAATCGGCATCGAGCATTCCTGTCGGGCGCGAAAAAGCACGCAAGCCGCTTGGACATTCCGGGCAACGAAGATTGCAGGATGTGGTAGGCTCGAACGAAATACTAATTGGCATTCCCCAATGCACGGGATTACCACCCCACTTTGATGCATAATAACTACTCATCACTTTGGCAGCGTTTAAAATTTTGCGCGGAGTAAGTTTGGTTAGAAAGTTAAGCCCGTCTGTAAAGTTCCGGTTCATGTATTTACCTTCAAAAATGATTCACTACGAATTTATGAATAAATAGTATGCAATTGCATTATAAGCATCTTTTCATTTCCCTTTTATCCTTTCCACCAAACTAATAAAAGCTTCTTTGAAAGAAATTTCCACATCGCCACGCCTTAATAAGGCTTCTTCGGGCTTATCGCTTAGCCTGTACCTGAATACAAAACCGGAAGGAGGATTCATCCATCCTGCAGCGCGCCCGAAACGGAGGTCGTTAAAATAAGCCGAGCCTTCGTTTTTGGTAAAACAATAAAAATCATCAGAAAATTCTTTTAACTTCGGAATATCGGTGTTGCCGGGAAATAAAACAGTGATCAGTTCATTTCGCTTTTCGTAATTGAATTTGATGATATCAGTTTCATCAAATACCGAATAATAACCGGTATGATATCCGAACTCATCTTTTGCTGCCACATACCACAGAAAATTGTTAAGCGGTGCCGGTGTGGTAAAATAATTGGAATAAGCAATGTTTTGTTTTCGCAGATTCTGTCGCATTATTTTATCTACGTTCCATTTATTAATAAAAGTATAAAGGAGATAAAAGCTGCTGATGATGATTCCGTACTTATTTATAATCCTGCGAGAGCTTGATTTACTATTTATAATCAACAAAATCAAAAAGCTAACAAGAAGCGGAAATGTGTAAAACGGATCGGCTACAAAAATCGAGTTAGCCGAAAATCTTTGCCAGGTAAACGGAGCCAGCAGGCAAGTACCGTATGAAGTAAAATAATCCACCACATCATGAGCAAGGATGGCGACAAGAAAAAATTTCAGCCATTCGTTAAATGAAAGGCTAAAGCGATTATCTTTTTTGTAAAACAAAAAGGCGAGTGCATATGAAATAATTATCCCGAAAAAAAAAGAATGAGTAATACCTCGGTGAAAAATCATGGCATTAACCGGTGTCATAAAAAAATTTGCAGCCACATCCACATCGGGCAGATTATTTACAAGTGCTCCAAGCAACATTCCTTTTTTGCCCAGCTTTTTTCCTAGCAGGGTTTCGCCAATTGCCGCTCCCAATACAATATGCGTAACAGAATCCATTATTTAAAAGTCAGCAAAGATAAGGGGGAGTTTATTAAACTACTTTTAAAGAAAGCGTAATCAAATCTGAGAAAAAATTACAAATTCAAATTACGTTTTGTAATAAAAAATGCTTTCATCAGTTCTGCACATTCTTTTTCCAAAACCCCTTTATAGACTTTTGTTTTTGGATGAAGTATTGTGTGTTTGCAAGTTGAATATCCGCGCTTAGGATCGGGTGTACCGTAAACAATTTTTGAAACCTGTGTCCAGTAACTTGCTCCTGCACACATCAGGCAGGGCTCAACGGTTATATATAAGGTACAATCGTGCAAATATTTTGAGTTCAGATAATTACTTGCCGATGTAAAAGCAATCATTTCGGCATGGGCTGTAACATCATTTAATTTTTCAGTCATGTTATGTGCACGTGCAATAATCTGGTCATTGCATACGATAACAGCGCCAATGGGAATCTCATCGGCATCAAACGCTTTTTTTGCTTCCTGTAAAGCAGTTTTCATATAAAATTCGCTGTTTTCCTTTTTCATTGTTTTGCAAAATAAACATTTATTATTTTTTTCACCAATTGCTATTAACCATTGACCACATTTTATCTCCCATCTGCTTTCTGCTGCTAACACTCCAATGTTCATAACCTCGATACTGTGTTGAAAAAAAATATTGCAAATCATAAAAATTCATATACATTTGCCCTTAAATTCTAACAAACGAAATCAAAAAACCTAAAATTTAAAAAACATGAAAATGAAATTAACAAAAATTATTATGGCAGTTTGCATCATTGCATTAACTGCAGGAACAACAATGGCACAGAGCGGAAGACTATCCATTGGCCTTGAAGTTGCACAACCTTTGGGCGACTTTGGAGACGCAGGCGGCACTGGCTTTGGAGGTTCTCTTCGTTATGAATTCCCAATGGGAGATAAATTGGGATTAACACTCACTGCAGGGTACATAACATTCGGAGGTAAGGATCAAGAGTTTGGTGGTCAAACATTTGAAGGACCAAGCATTTCAATTATTCCTGTTCAGGCAGGATTAAAATTCTATTTTAAAGAGCAGCAGGCCGGATTATATATAATGGGTGAAATTGGTATGCATTCGGTAAGCACCGGTGATGTTGATGGTTTTGAAGGTTCATCTAACACCGGTATTAGTTATGCTCCGGCAATTGGTTTTCACATGGCTAAAATTGATATTGGTTTAAGATACCAGTTTTTCTCACAAGAAACTTCCTTTGATGATGGCGCAGGAAATATTATAAGTGAATCATCAACCGAAGGCTATATTGGTTTAAGAGTAGCTTTTGTTTTTGGCGGAGAATAAAGATTAAATAACAGCTTTAAAGCAAAAAGGGGATTCAGAAGAGTCCCCTTTTTTATTTGCTGTGGAATTTTTGTTATTTCGTATTATGTTTTTTTAATTCTTAAACAAAATAATAATTTACATTGAACTTAAAGTATGGAAAGTAAATTAATAAAATTTATTTTGGCAGCAGTTTGTTTGTTATTAAATCCTGCAATAACCATGGCACAAAGCGGGCGGTTTTCTATTGGCCCTGAAATGGGAATACCTGTTGGTGATTTTTCCCGTTATGCTTCCCTTGGCTTTGGGGGTACAGTTGGTTACGAGTATCCGATTGGTGACAAGATAGGAATTGGGTTAAGAGCAGGCTATATAACTTTTGGCGGAAAGGATGGTAATGCAAGCCAAGCAATTATTCCATTACAAGCATTTTTTAAATATTATTTTTTGGCGGTACAGGATGGTTTTTATGCCATGGGAAGCGTTGGTATGACCAATGGAAAGGCTAATGTTAATGGTGCAGAATCTTCAACCAAATTAAGCTACGCTCCAGAACTGGGTTATCATCTTGCTAATATTGATTTGGGCTTCAGGTATCAATTAGTATCAACTGAAAGTTATACCACCTCATGGATAGGTATCCGATTCGCTTTTGTATTTGGAAATTTATAAATTTTAAACCGCTTGCAAAAAAAGGAGGCTTCTTTGAGCCTCCTTTTTTATTTGTAAATGATCTGTAATATTAATATCTTTTAATGGCGAGTTTTTTTGTTTTAAAGCAATATCCCTATCATCCGTACATTTGTAAAGACTTTTCTTTAGAACTAAAATACTTAGCTTGAAAAAACACATTGCTATACTTGGCTCAACCGGATCCATAGGAACGCAAACCCTTGAAGTAATCCGCGAACATCCCGGAATTTTTGAAGTGGAGGCTCTTACCGCTTTCAGTAATGCAGATGTTCTTATTGAACAAGCCATTTTATTTAAGCCCAATGCAGTGGTGATTGGTGATAAAAATCTTTTTGAAAAAGTAAACGATGCGCTATCACCGCTTAATATAAAAGTTTTTGCCGGCTACGATTCCATTGAACAGGTGGTAGAAATGGAACAAATAGATATTGTACTTACTGCTATGGTGGGATATTCGGGATTGAAACCAACCATTGCGGCCATTAAAGCAGGAAAACAAATTGCGCTGGCAAATAAAGAAACATTAGTTGTTGCCGGTGAACTTATCACTCGACTTGCCAAAGAAAAAGGTGTTAATATTTATCCGGTTGACTCGGAACATTCCGCAATCTTCCAGTGCTTGCAGGGAGAGTTTCATAATAAAATTGAAAAAATTTATCTTACTGCATCAGGCGGACCTTTCAGGGGGAAAGACAAATTATTCCTTGAAACAGTAACTAAAGAACAGGCGCTTAAGCATCCCAACTGGAACATGGGAACAAAAATTACTATTGATTCAGCCAGCATGATGAATAAAGGGCTGGAAATGATTGAAGCAAAATGGCTGTTTAATTTAAAACCCGAGCAGATTGATGTCATCATTCATCCACAATCAATTATTCACAGCATTGTGCAGTTTGAAGACGGAAGCATGAAAGCGCAAATGGGATTGCCCGATATGAAACTACCTATCCAGTTTGCAATCGGATATCCGCATCGGTTAAAATCAAATTTTCCGAGATTTGATTTTGTGAAATATCCTTCGCTCTCTTTTGAAACGCCTGATAAAAAAACATTCCGCAATCTTGAGCTTGCCGCGCATGCATTAACGAAAGCCGGTAACCTGCCTTGCATTATGAATGCTGCCAATGAAGCGGCAGTCGCTGCATTTCTGAACGATGAAATAGGTTTTCTTTATATGAGCGAGGTTATTGAAACCTGTATGGAAAAAATCAGTTTCATCGAGCATCCTTCCATTGAAGATTATATGGATACCAACAATGAAACCCATCGCGTTGCTCAGCAAATCATCAAACAAAAAAAATCAATACTTTCGCAGAGTTAAATCCGTTAAACCTCATTCTTATAATCGTTAATTGAAAAAAATAAATTTTACCAATAACGAGTTAAGATTACACGATTAATAAATTACTTTAGTTATCCAATTACCAAATAAATGAACGGATTGACAATGGCTGCCCAGCTTATTCTGGGACTTTCTATTTTAGTAACCCTTCACGAGCTGGGACATTTTCTGGCTGCACGTGCTTTCGGAATAAGGGTGGAGAAATTTTATTTATTTTTTGATGCCTGGGGATTTAAGTTTTTCAAGTTCACAAAAGGCGAAACCGAATATGGCATAGGATGGCTTCCTTTAGGTGGCTATGTGAAAATTTCGGGGATGATTGATGAATCGCTTGACAGTGAAGCATTGGCACAACCCCCTCAGCCTTGGGAATTCCGTTCAAAACCTGCATGGCAGCGTCTTATTGTAATGTTAGCCGGAGTAACCATGAACGTTATACTTGGAATTGCTATCTATTCGTCTTCGTTGTTGGTTTATAAGAAGTCGTATCTTCCGAATTCGGAAGTTAAAAACGGAATAGTTGCTTACCAGCTTGGCAAAGAAGTTGGATTGCAGGATGGTGATATTATTACAGGTATAAACGGAAAACCGTTTGAGCGTTTTGACGATTTGCTTTCATCGCGGGTTATGTTTGGTGCCGAATTAAATGTAAAACGCAACGGACAACCGCTCGAAGTAACTGTGCCCGATAACATGTATCGCAAATTTTACACTGCCGGGGGATGGAATTTTATCGGCACAGGCGATTTGGCGTATTATGTAAAATCGGTAATGCCCGGGGAGAATGCCGAAAAAGCCGGATTGCTCGCAGGTGATTCCATTTTGATGGTGAACGGGAAAAAAATATTGAGCTTCGATTTTTTAAAAGAAAATATCTCAAAACAAAAAGGAAAATTTGTTTTATTAAATATTAAAAGGAAGAATCAACATTTAGATATAAATATTCCGGTAACACAAAAAGGAACCATTGGCATTGGTTATGGTGTAATTCCTGTAAATGACCCTGCTTATGCAATGAAAAATTATACGCTGGCTTCGGCAATTGTTTTTGGAACCAGCGATGCGTTCGAAAGTTTGGTTTCGAATGCAAAAGGGTTGCGCAAAATATTTACTGGCGAAGAAAAAGCTACCGAATCCATACAAGGACCCATTGGCATTGCAACTATTTATGGCGGTGTGTGGGAATGGCAAAAATTCTGGTTCATTACCGGCTTGCTTTCGATGGTGCTGGCGTTTATGAATATTCTACCTATTCCGGCATTGGATGGCGGACACGTTATTTTTTTATTATTAGAAACGGCTACCCGCAGAAAATTCAGCGACAAGTTTATGGAGCGCTCGCAAATTGTAGGAATGGTTATTTTACTTTCGCTGATGGCATTTGCGGTAGGCAATGACATCTGGAAACACATTTTGAATTGATTATTGAATATTGATGATAAAATATTATTTGTGCCGCATTGTATTCTGTTTTTTTTGTTTTAATTCCTTTTCTCAGAATAAAAATGAATTGCAAATTGAGCAACCAACAAAAGATTCTGTTACGTATCATAAAGTAATGCTCATTCCGTTCGATCCGCTTTTTTATTTATCGGATGCCGAAAATGATATTGCAGTTTCCACGAAAAAAAACCCACCGGCTACGCGCGATAATTTCAGGATGAATATTGATTACCAGGTTAAGCGCGCCATTGGCAGGCACCGACCGTGCATTGCCATGCTTTCCGATCTGGATTCGATGCCCTCATTAAAAGAAGCCTTAATTTCTGTTTACAGTACCACGGGTTACCGGTACGATAAGCCAATGCCCATTCCGTTTAAACGGGAAATAACCGATTCAACATCAGGTAAAAAAAATAAAACTGATAAGGAGCTACTTGATTCAAAAATTGCTGCGCAATATTTAATTACTAAAGGCGAAGCGCAATATATGAATGCAATTGTTAGCAAACCTTCGGTGCTTGATGAATTATACAACCAATACGAAACCGATATTTTTGTTTTTATAAACCAGTTTGAAATTAAAACCAACTACAGTCAGTGCCTTGATATTGCTAATAAAATTTACCAGCGGGAAGTAATGCTGCATTTTTCGATATATGATAAAAACGGTAAGCAATTGGCAGGAGCGTATGCATCTTCTTTTTTTCCTTCCAATTCCAACAATGCCTTTGATATTATGAAAAATTGTTTTCCGGAACTGGCAAAATTTATTGCCATGTGCACGCCCTGAATTTTTATTGTTTTATTATTTTGAAAACAGCACTTTCTTTATCTCCGGTTATTTTCAGAAAATAAATACCGGGGGAAAGGTTTGAGGTTTGAAGTTTGAAATTGTTTGAGGCTGCCTGAAGTTGTTTATCAGAAACTATTTCTCCTAAACGATTTATGATTTCAATTTTCTTCACACCGAACTGATTACTGGTTACTATAAGCTCTCCGTTAAAAGGATTTGGAAATACATGTATTATAAAATCATTTTTTAGTTCAGGGACCGAAACCATAGTTTCTATACGCGTTAAAAAAACATCGTTCAATCCTGCCGATGTTAATGTGGTAGCACCAAAAGAAGTTGTTTGCTCAAACCTGCCGGTAACCCATACCGAGCCCGCTGCATTGCTTTCAATACCATAACCGCGGTCGTAACCTGCATTACCTGCCGACCATGTCCAGTTAAAGCTTCCGCCTGTATTGATACTGGTGATAAAAATATCTTTATCGCCAGCGCTGTTTAAAGTGGTGGAGCCAAATGTTGCGGTGCCTTCATACGAGCCGGTGCAAAAAAGTTTTCCGGTAGCCGACCATGCAAGGGAATATGCTTTATCGGTACCAAGCCCGCCTCCACCGGTTGCCCAATAAAATATTCCGGAACCATCTACCATTGTTACAAACATATCTTCGGTACCGTTATTTGAATTTATATTTATGCTGCCAAATTGTGAAGTGCCTTTAAAACTTCCGGCAACATAAAAATTCCCGGCCGCATCGGCATCGGCTTCGTATCCTCCATCGTCATCCAAACCTCCGGCTCTGACCGCCCAAATAAAAATTCCATTTGTTGTAAGTTTGGCTATGAAAATATCTTTCATGGTATTGACAGCGTTCAGCGTTAAGCTTCCGAATGTTGCTACCTGCTGAAAATATCCGGTTATGCATACATTGCCGCTGTTATCAACTGCCAGCCCGTGACCATCATCTTCGAGAACTCCGCCTGCACGCACCAGCCACAACATGCCGCCAAAGGAGTTGAATTTGGTAACAAAAATATCGGTGTAACCGGTGCTTATTAAATTAAGCGGGCCAAAGTATAATACGTTTTCAAAATTGCCGGTCATGTAAATGTTTCCTGCCGCATCGGTTTTGAGGCTGTTGGCTGCATCCATGCCGCTGCTGCCTCCGTTGAATACCCATTGCACGCTGCCGCCCGCATCGTACTTAACAAGAAAAATATCCATCAAACCAGAGCTTGTTAATGTTTGTGCCCCAAATGTAATGCTGCCCTCAAACTCACCTGCAACATATACGTTACCCGAATTGTCGGTTGCCACCATGTGCCCCTGCTGATTGGCATTATGCCCGGCTTGCTGCACCCATATTAAATTACCTGAAGGATCGTATTTGGCGAGAAACATATCAGTACCGCCTGCCGAGGTGAGCATGGTTGTCTGAAAAGTTGCTGTGCCGCTGAATGAACCGGTTATGTATGAATTACCCGAATTATCATAAGCTACGCTGTACGCTTCATCGGCATCGGTGCCACCGGCTTGTTTTGCCCAACTGTAGTTTTGACATTGTGACTGCAATGAAATAAAAAGCAATGCAATAAATGTGTAAACAGCTTTCATTTATAAACTGCGCTTTAAAATTGCGCAAGCTAAATTAAGTAATAAATGGTAATCTTATTGCTTAATTATTTTATAAAAGCCTGAAGCTTTCTCGTCAGCAATACGAATAAAATAAATACCGGCTGAAAAATTATTGATACTGATTTGTTTTTTATAAAGCCCGTTTTGCACACTACTGTTTTCGATTTCGCCTTCCAGTTTTCCCAATATGTTAAATAACTGAATTTTCAGGTGCGAATATTCTTTAATATGAATTTCAATATTTAAAATATCATTTGCAGGATTGGGATAAATTAAAATATCTGAAATAGCTGAAGGTAATTCATATACGGATGTTGGATTAATTACGGTTGTGGAAGTTGTGTTAGTAACAACTGCCGGATTGCTGTCGAAATAGATATAAGCTGTATTCATCATTTTATCGCCCTGCACTAAACTGCTGTTTGGTTTTATGCGGTATTTAATAAAACCGTGGCTGGCGGGTTCGTTGGTTCCGCTGTCGGGAAGCATGATGTTGAGGAAACTGAATTCGATTATTCCCGGCCCGGTTATGTTCCAAGTGTAATTATGGCTTGCTGCGAACACTTCAAATGTAGGAATGTTGAAATTAAGATCAAGTGTATCAGTAATGGTTACGTTTATTGCCGTAGCAGTTCCAGTGTTTTGAAAATGGATAGTATATTCTAAAAACTCACCATTTGCAACTTGTGTTGTAGTAATAGGACCTGAGGGCTCTACAACTTTAAAATTGGGATCACAGGAAACTTGAGCCATTTGATAAAGCGTATCGGAATTATTGGAAGGAAGGCTATCATTTACAACAGGTAATATTTCGGCATAAGATAAAAGAGGCGTTCCCGGTGGTGTACCCGCAGGCAAATGAAATACTACATTTATAGATCCTCCCGCCATTGGCATTAAATTGCTGAACAACCACGAAAGCGTATCGCCATTTATTGTATTAGGCGGTGTTGTGCTCGACACATATGAAATCAGGTTATCATGAACCAGGTTAATTGTTCCGGTCATGGGATATGCTCCTGCATTTATATATGAAAGATTAAATGTACGGTTAAAGCCGATTCCGAAAATTGGAATGCCCGTAAGTGTTATCCGTAAATCCTGAACACTATCCGAAATAATTAATCCAAAATCGTTTAAAGAGTCGGTTTGAAAAGGGACAGTAAATACTGCAGTATGATTTAATGGTTGCGTAATATGAAAATACGGAGGACTGGGAATGGTTATGAAATAGCTTCCCATCGGTTCGTAAATACTATAATCGCCTGTCAGGTTCGAACTCCCATAATAATTTCCGGGAGTGGTTTCAATAATCTCTCCATAAGCCGGTGAATCTCCTGCATCGTAAACCTGGTTGTTGTTATTGTCATAATAAACTTTTCCTTTTATGATATTAGGATTTACCATGCCATTAACAATAAGTACCATGGCATCAGTTTTTACAGAGCCAATTAATGTTCCGTTGCGGTATTCTTCCACCAATCCGCTTATTACTGTACCCATAAGTAAATCAGGTGTAAAATTCAAAACACTTGTTGCCGGATTAAATGCAATGGGAACAGATGATGAAAGCGGATTGGTTGCAGAGTATGGTGGAATATACGCTACATTGGAAATCACAGCGGAGCAACCGGGTGCCGATTGAGCAGGAATTAATGAATACACCAGCGAATCGCCATCTCCATCTGTACATGTAAAATTATAAGTTGATGGATTGTTAAGACAATAATATACTGAATGCTGATTCATAAAAGCCGGGGAACTGTTTATGGGATAAGTCAAATTATCTAACGTTGCATACAAACCCGTACTGTTACCGCCTACTGGAGCAAGTGTAGAAATTGCAAAGGAGCGGCAACACAAGTCCCATGAAAAAACCCAGTCTGTTGCAGCGCCAGGTAAAGTACCAATACCTTGGTATATCCATTCTTCAAAACAGCCGGGAGAAAGAGGCGCACAATTTGTAATGGGCAATACTCCGGGACCACCGGGTATTAGCATAACAGTAAAATTTCCTGCCTGTAAAGTACTGGCTGACGAGTAACAAATTTGAGAAGTAGTTGGCAATGTTACTCCTCCGCAATCCCTATAAAGAATTAAAGTAAGGAGGTATTGGTTGGGACCAATGTATTGATACGACATTCTGCCACCAGCAACATGCGAAGCCAAACTTTTTTCTGCTTTAAGCAGGAATAATAAAAATAATAATGAAAGGAGTAGTTTTTTGAAGTTCATGCTAAATGGTTTTTGGTTTAAGGAGGTTGTAATGGTGCAATATGGTTTTAGCATCATTAATGTATAAAGATGCAAAAACAAAGCGAAAGGTTGCATGAGGGGGAGATAATTTTCCTACCTTCGTTCTTCCAAATATTTATTCTCATGAAAACACATCTCACTCTTTTTTTTCTTATCTTACTTAATCAAAAACCGCAGGCGCAAAACATGGTAGTAAATGGAGTAGAAAGCCTAACCCCTATTCCTTATAAAATACAAAATAATACAGTGGCTTGCGACACTATATTTTCTTTTCCAGCTGTAGATCCTTGGCCTGCCGGAATAACATATGACGGTAGTTATCTTTGGAATACCGGGGGTGGCAGCTACTTTATTTATAAATATGATTTAAATGGTCAGCTTATTGCATCCATTCCAAGTCCCGGAATGTCTGCGGGTGGTGATTTGGATTTTGACGGAGCTAACTTATTGGTTTGTGTTGAACAAGATGGCATCCTGTATAAAGTAAATCCATTAACAGGCGCTGTTATTTCGCAATTTAATTTACCTAACAATAACATAGGCAACCCTACCGACCCGAATAATTATGGAGTTGCTTTTGATGGAGCCCATATCTGGAGCACCGAATATAGTACTCCGACTTCAAGCAATTCAAGATTATTTAAGCATAATGCTTTAACAGGAGCAGTGATTGATTCTTTTATTTTAGCCGATAAAGTTTTGCCAATCAAATTTATTAATGGCGGGTTGTATGGAATTGCAATATCTCCTCCGCTCTTGCATAAAATTGATACTGCTACAGGAAACTATTTATCATCCGTACCATGGTGTATTCCTTTCCCGCTAGGATTGATTTTAGCAAATTACCATATTTGGGCTACAAGTTCAAATTTGAGCTTTGGAGGTACGCAAAGAATTTATGAATTTGATAGCTTGCTTTTAGATGTTCATGAGCTAAGTAATCCCTTAAATAATCAACTCCAAATCTATCCCAACCCCGCCAATGATGAAATCACAATTTCCTCCCGAGGCCTCGGGATCCAATTTTCCAAAATCGAAATCTTTAATTGCTTAGGCGAAATAGTTTTGTCACACCAACCTCAAACTTTAAACTTTAAACTTCAAACTTTAAACTTTCCACACGGACTCTATATAATAAAGGCATACACCGATAAAGAGGTTTTTCAGCAGAAGATTATGATTTCACATTAATACCCATTCCGCAAACTCAGTATTTTACTGCTTTTCTTACTACTTCTTTCCCGTCCAATATAATTTTAATAAAATAAACTCCTTGTGAAAGGCCTGTTATTTTGCACCTCTGAGATTTGTCATGTAAGAAAGTGTTTTCAAAAATTTTTTCTCCCAACATATTAATCACACTTATGGTTGCTTTATTAAAAACAGAGTTAATGGTAACATCAAAATATTCTTGTGCAGGATTAGGAAAAATTGTGAATTGATAGGGTTGGTTATTTTCACTAATACCAACCGGAAACGGACTTAGCTTATGAACAAAAATATCAGAGGCTCCTGATGAAGTAATGTTGAATATTGCGGCAGTATCGGTATTAAAATCAACTGTACTTTCATAGAGTCCAGTGGTATAAATATTGCCCGAAGCATCGCGTGTAATTGATAGACCTTCGTCACCAGAAGTTCCGCCAATACGCCTGGCCCACACAAAATTGCCCGATGAATCGAGCATAGAAATAAAAATATCTTCGAATCCTAACGACTGCATATTAAAAGTTCCTGTGCCGGGATCAAAGTCTACGACCAAGTGAAAGTATCCTGTGGTATACACATTTCCAATTGCATCGGTACAGATGGCATTTCCATAATCCCAATTTGAACTTCCTATTCGTTTTGCCCATGAAAAATTGCCTGACGAGTCCAGCCTGGAAATGAAAATGTCATGGTCAACAGAAGCCAGGGTGTAAGTTGCTGGACCGGGATCAAAATCAGCAACTCCAAGAAAATTTCCTGTAGTATATACATTTCCATATCCATCTGTTGAAACAGAAACACCTATATCATCACCTCCGCTACCGCCCATCCGCTTTGCCCAAACGAAATTGCCCGCGGTATCAATTTTTAATACAAATATGTCAAAATAACCTGCCGCTGTAAGATTAAAGTTTCCGGTCCCGGGATCAAAATCGGCAGTTCCCATAAACTGGCCGGTGGAATAAATGAATTCACCGGAAGCTTCCATAATTATGGATTGCCCCATGTCATAAAAAGCCCCACCCATGCTTTTTGCCCATACAAAATTGCCGGATGTATTTAATTTGAGGATAAAAATATCCGATACCCCTGCCGAAACCAAACTGAAAGTTCCGGGACCCGGGTCAAAATCTACGGTGTCAGTAAAATAACCGGTAATAAATATATTTCCCGAATTATCGGTGATAACAGCTTTGGCATAGTCATCCGCGAAATTTCCGATTCTATCGGCCCAAATAAAATTTCCGGCAGCATCAAGTTTCAAAATAAACAAATCCCGGTTCCCGGCCGAAACCAAATTGAAAATTCCAGGACCCGGGTCAAAATCAACAGTATCATAAAAGGGGCCGGTCAGGTAAACATTCCCTGCAGCATCAGTAGCGAGAGACTGCCCATAATCGTAATCAATTCCTCCCATACTTTTTGCCCAAACGAAATTACCTGCGGCATCCATTTTTGAAATAAAAATATCAACGGCTCCTATCGAGGTAAGATTAAAAGTACCTGTGCCGGCATCAAAGTCAACTGTGTTGCGAAACCCTCCGGTAGTATATACATTTCCTGAGCCATCGGTAATTATGGCATAGCCTTTATCATCCTCCACTCCTCCAATCCCCTTTGCCCAATTGAAATATGGAGCCTGGGAAAATAATTGGACAGCCAGGCAATTTGCTATGAAGATAAGTATTAACTGTTTCATATTTTTTATGATTATATTTTTCATGTAAATATAATATTATGTTTATTCTTCAGCCTTCTTATTGAAAAAACCTTCAAAAAATGCACTTTTTTTGATTCTGAAAATTCAGAATGCCATCCTGAAAGTTCAGAACCCCATTCCCGAAGTTCAGAATACCATCCTGAACCTTCAGCATCCTATTCCGAAAGTTCAGAATGCTATCCCGAACATTCAGCGCCTTATTCCGAAAGTTCGGAATGCCATCCTGAAGATTCAGTGCCCTATTCTGAAAGTTCAGAATATTATTTTGATGAATTTTTATCATTTTCCTGATTAACGTTATTAACAGGTTTTTTCATTTTGGTTGAAAACTTTTTGCTGCAACGGTTAAATGCCGGCTTATATTTGGGTGTCCGTTCTTAATAATAAAAATCAAAAAAGCTTTTCGCGGATACCTTTTCCATACGATCCCGTTAATTCACTTTCGTACTAACATCAAAAATTTAAACAAAATGTTATCATTCGAATCCATTTTCAAAAATCATTTCGACACTAAAGAAATAAGTGACGATAATCTGAAAAAATTTACTGAAAAACACATTCAACAATTAACTGCAAACAACGGTGGCGGCACTTTTACTGTTACTATTACCGACACCACTAACGCCTACACTTCATACTTTGGCAGAATGAGCAATGAGGACGTTGCATTTGCCGTGCAGCAAGGGCTTACCATTACCACCGATGCCATTTTTAAAGATTTCCAAAATACGGTAAGTCAGAAAGAAGGAATTATAAAAGGAACCTACGGCAAAAATTCGCCCGCCTACCAGGAATTTTTCCCGCTTGGTTTAACTGAATACAGCAACGCCACCAAAGCCAACATCGAAACCCTGATGACCCGTATGGTAACCGCATCAACCGCGCATGTTGCCGATTTGGGCGCACCGTTTGTTGCCATCTTCACCGCTCTCAAAACTAACTACCTGGCAGCCCGTAGCGCGCAGTTATTAAAAATTGGCGAAGTGGATGCCACCAAAACAGGAACCGAAACTTCGCGTAATGCGCTGGAGGTTCAATTGCTTAAAAATTTATTTTTCGTAGGCTTCAACTTCCCTGGCGATATTACCCGTTGCCTGGATTTCTTCGACCAGAATATTATTCGTTACGATTCTGACAGCGCTACCGATGGTTTTGGCAAAGCCACCGGGTTAATACGTCACAATGGTACACCCATTTTTGATGCCGCTTTCGAGCTCATCGGCACCAACATTCCAATTGCGCGCAGCAATGCTGACGGGCGTTATAAAACCCGCAAAACTCCCATAGGTCATTACCAGGCTCGTATAACGTCAGCGGGTTTACCCGAACAAATTGTTGAATTGGATATTGTTGATGATGGCGATACCAACCTTGATTTAGATATTTAAGTGCGTCCTTGTCGCGGGGATTTGGCGTGTTTTTACGTTTGCCGTCCCGCCTCAGGCGGGGCGGTTTTTTTTACACAATTATTACCCTTGTGTTCAATTAAACCCGTACATTCGTATTCAAATAAAATGCATGATAAAAACTCTACCACTTATCTGCGCCCTCACATTCGTTTTTCAAACAACCGTTTCGCAAAACCCACTGGTAAAAAATTGGGATTATCGCTATGGCGGAATGCATGACGATGATTTATCTGTACTGGTACAAACCGCTGACGGTGGTTATCTTTTAGGCGGGCGCTCGCTATCGGACATTGGCGGAGACAAAACACAGCCCTCATGGGGCGACTTTGATTACTGGGTAGTTAAAACCGATGCGATGGGCATCCTGCAATGGGAAAAACGATTCGGAGGATTCAATGATGATTATTTACATTCAGTACAGCAAACCTCTGACGGAGGATATATATTAGGCGGATTCTCAGTTTCCGGTATCAGCGGAGATAAAACCGAACCATCGTGGAATAGTTTTGATTTCTGGATTGTAAAAATTGATGCGCTTGGCATCAAACAGTGGGATAAGCGCTATGGCGGAACCGAATACGACCCTCTTTTTTCCATTAAGCAAACTACTGACGGGGGGTATATACTCGGTGGATATTCTTATTCCAATATCAGCGGAGATAAAACACAACCCAATTGGGATTCCACGCTATTATCGCCCGATTATTGGATAGTTAAAATTAATTCTTCAGGAAATAAAGAATGGGATAAAACATTTGGAGGAGATGAGTGGGATGCTCTTTATGCTGTAGAACAAACTACCGATGGCGGATATATCCTTGGCGGGTATTCATTGTCGGGAATCAGCGGTGATAAAAGCGAACCATCATGGGGAGGCTACGATCACTGGCTGGTTAAAACCGATGCAATGGGAAATAAGCAATGGGATAGACGCTACGGTGGAATTCATAACGATTATCTTAATTCATTACACCAAACCTTTGATGGCGGATTTGTTTTTGGAGGCAAATCTTTATCCGACAGCAGCGGTGATAAAACCGAACATTCATGGGGAGGATATGATTACTGGATTGTCAGAACCGATGCAGCAGGCAACAAACTATGGAATAAACGTTATGGCGGAACCGATAACGAAGATGATTTCGGAAATCTCGACCTGGATTATGATGGTGGAGTTATCATAGCCGGCACTTCATATTCCAATATTGGCGGTGATAAAACCGAAGACAACCTTGGCAGCGAACAAATGTGGGTTGTTAAGACCGATTCATTGGGTGTGAAAAAATGGGATAAAACAATTTTTACAATGGGGCACGATGAAACTGGCTTTGCCATTAAGGCATTAGATGGATGCTACCTTGCGGCAAATTATACCAATGCCGGAATCGGGGGATATAAAACACAGCTGCCGTGGAATAACACACTCGATTACTGGGTTGTCAAATTCTGCGATTCAACGTTTGTGGGCATAAATAAATTTAATGAAGAAGATAAACAGGTTACCATTTTTCCGAACCCTGCAACTGATTTTATTACCCTGTCGTTTACCATACCCGCGCAAAAAGCATTTTCCATTCAGCTTTTTAATTTATACGGGCAAATTGTAAAGACGCAACATTTTGCGTTTCTGCCTCCGGGCAAACAACAAATACAAATTAATCTTAAAGATTTACAGCAGGGAATTTATTTTGTTAAAATAAATTCGGATCGTGAGGATGAAACTAAAAAGATTGTAAAACTGTAAACGTTTCACCTATTTCCTGCAAATAACCTTCGTGCTGGCAATTACATTATTGTTGTTTGAAATCCGTAAATGATAGGCTACAGGTTTTAAAGAGAAAGGTGTGGTAAACTGATATTGGTTAGTGCCTTGCTCCCCCATAATATTTTCGGTAAAGGCAATAGCCCCCGTTACATTAATTAGCTGAATGGTTACCGGCTTGGCTTCATCCAGTTTGAATTCGGCTGTAAAAGTCTGAGTAAACGGGTTGGGCGAAATTTTCAATGCAGCGTCTTCAATCGGCTTTGAGATAATGTTTACCGAAATTATTTTATAGGTTGTTGATTTGCCGTCAAAATCGGTTTGCATGAGGCGGTAATAAGTTGTGCCGTTAAATGGCTGGCTGTCGGCAAACGAATATTTGTGTATAACGCTGCTTGTACCCGCGCCTTCAACGGTGGCAAATTCGTTAAACACATATCCGTTTGGTGAACGCTCAAGCGTAAAGTAATCGTTATTCACCTCACCTGCTGTTGCCCATGATAAAACAACCTTGCTGCCCTGCGCTTTGCCTGTAAAATCAATCAACGCGACTGGCAATGGAGAAGGGGGTGGGATAATGGTGAGCAGGCAAGCAGTTACCCCATCGCTCTTCACCTCCCACATTTCGTTCGTTTTATCATTCTTTAACCTGATTCGCACCTGGTAGTTTCCTCCTGAAGGGACCAAAATTTTTCGTGTGCTGGTAAATACTGCTGGCGAGCCTGTGCCCGGGTAAACATCGGTTCGCATTAAAATTCCGTTAACATAATAATACACGCTGGCTGTATCGTTATCATCAATGTTACCGCTTTGATTTATTCGTACCGACCAGCTCGCCATCCGGTTAGGTCCGCCTACCGAACCCGCTACACTAAACGTAGGGCTGTAATACCAGCAGGTCATTCCTTTTACAATCCAGTTTGAAGCATTCACATCGCCACAAGTAATCGTATAAGTTGAAGGATCCTTCCAATCCAATGTGTAAGAGCTTTGGCATGTAGAGGCGGAAACAACAGTATCATTTAAACAATTTTCAGGGTCGGTCAATGTAGCCGACAACGCATTACTGCTTGCGCACCAGTCAATAGCCGTATTCCAGGTACCGCTGTTCGATATGGTTCCGCTTTCGGTTTCAATATTTCCAAATCCGGACATTACTCCGCCAGCAGCATTTATAAAATCACCTTTGGTTATAGTGAAAATATTCCCGTCAAAAGTCATGGTTCCTTCATTAACGATATCCCCGCTGTTGAGTGTTGCCTTCCACCCGTCAGCTACTTTAGTGGTTGAGCCAGATTTTAATTCAATGTCTCCGTTGGTTACTGTAGTGAGCGCATTCAAGGTGGCGCTTCCTTCAAATCGTAGCCGTGAAGCACCTGTTACCGGTCCGTTAAATGTTACTGAAGCACCTGACAGTACTTTTAATTCAGCAACACTGAGAGTTCCGTCTGATGTTAACGATCCTCCCTGAATTTCCAGCTTATAACTTGCACCGGTTAAGCTGCCAGTTTTGGAAATCGAAAAGCTGCTTGTTCCCGAAACTGTTACATCAGTATTCAAAGTAACAGCATGATTTATTATCACGTTTTTTGAACTGACTGACGAAGTGGGCGTACATAAGCAGGGAGTTAGACCATTAGTTGACCATACAGTCGCTGAATTAGTCCAGCTACCGGGCAGCAAAGTTGTATAGGTAGTTACAGCGGCTTCGGCATTTTTAGGAGTGCCCAGGTTGCCTGTCGCAAACATAATAGCAAATACTGCCATACCTGTTATGCCTGCTATTGCTCCGTATCTTAAGATAAAACGGAGTTTGATTTTTTGTTTACCGCCTGTGCGCAGTACTGTTTTTTGATGGAACGTTTTCATGTGTTTATAAGATTATTTTATAAAACTGACTTGTGTAATGTGTTTACGATTTTCGTGCAGAAAATGTTACAGGGATTAAGAAAAATGGAAAAAACCTTACAGGTATCTTACAAATCCTTTCGGTAAATAACTTTTGTATTTCCTAAAACAACTCTTTTGCCGTTTAAAACTTGTATTAAATATGTTCCTGCTTTAAGTGCAGCAGGAGCTGAAAAACGATACGAGTTATTCCCTTCATAAGCCATTATTTTTTCGGAATACACAATAGTTCCGTTAACCGATATTAACTGGATGAGCACTTCCTGCGTCTCTGCCAATTTAAATTGAGCAGTGAACGATTCATTAAACGGGTTAGGCGAAACCCTGATTGCAGTAATAACATCTATAATTCCGTGGTCAACATTAATCCCTGAGGTTCCAGTAACGGTGTGTCCATTTTGAATATTAATTTGACTATCGCTGTTAGCAGGAATTGACGTTGCAGCTTCGCAGTTTGTTCCATCATATTTTTCCCAGGTGCCGGTAGCATTCCAGTTTCCGGTAGCCGCTGAACGGTAATCACCATTAGTTGCAGCCATCCCATGTTCTGACATTGAAAAATTAAAAGTTGCAACAAAAACTATAGTCAGCACAAAAGCTGAAACGGCAACGGTTCTCAGTGCTATTTTTATAAATAACTCTTGCCTGAGTAAAGGCTTTTGAACCATTTTCATAAAACAGAATTTATATAATAACTGAAAGATTACGCAAGAATCGCAATAAAGTTGCCTTCCATAAATAGTATTAAATGAAACCGTTTATAGCGGGTTGAGTTTGCAACCGATTGATGAGGGCAACAAGAAAAAGAGTGAAGACGCATTTTTATTTTAATGAAAACCAGCGGTCATAAATCACAATGAAAAGCAACCTAATCATAACTTCTGCGTAAACTTATTTTTTCAAAAGGTACTTATGAGTTTGCGTATAAAAATCTGGCTAAGCATTTTTGGGCTCGTGCTGTTATTTACCATGAACAGTGTGGTTATTTTCATGGAAATGGAAGAGAATAAAACCAAAAGTGAAGAGCTTGCTCACAAAATAGAACCCTCGCTTAATTTTCTTTATGATTTGCGCAGGAACATTACCGAACGCGCTTCGCTGACTTCGGAATGGATTTTTAATTCGTCCAGTGAACTGTCAAAACAAAAATTAAAGAGCATCCGTTCGCAAAGCAAAAATGTTTTTTTCGAAATCAGGCAAATTGCCGAAAACTATAAAGAAACTCCATTGCTGGACAGTCTCAAAAACCTGAGTCACGCCTATACAAATCTTACCGCACTCGAGGGGCAGATAATAAATACTCTTGTTTCGTTTGACGATTATAGCAATCCCGAAAAAAGATGGGCCACCGAAGCGATTTTAGAAAATGAGCTGAGCCCGCTTTCACATCAATTGGCCGGAAGCATTGATAGCTACATCCGGTACACGCTTGTCTGGCGTAATGTGAAGGATAAATCTATTGCATTGTCTGCACAGCTCATCAAGCAATTATCAATTCTGCTTATTACCGAACTTATTCTGTTGGGTTTTATTCTTTCCTTTTTGGTTGAACGAATGCTTATTAAGCCGATTATCGAAGTAAAAGATATGCTGCTCAAGCTAAAGAACGGCATTATCATTAAAAAACAGGTTAAGCGAAGCGATGAAATAGGAGCGATACAAAAAGCAGTTAATGCACTTGCCGATCGTGTAGATGAAATGAGCGATTTTGCCCTTGAAGTAGGACAACGCAATTTCGACATGCATTTTAGCCCGCTCAGCGAGCACGATAAACTGGGGAAATCTTTGGTTTCGATGTGCCAAGATTTGAAAAAGAATATTTTGCGTTTGGAAGAAACAAAAAAAATTGCCGGCATCGGTTATCTCGAATATAATCCGGCAACCGGGCAGATTGAATTTTCCGAAATCATAAAAAATATTCTGGATATTGATGAAATACCGAATCCGGGGCTTACAGATTTTTTAAAAGTCTTTTCAAATGACGATGTAATGACGCTCCAGGTTCAAATCCGCGATTGTCTAAAGTATGATTCCAAAATAGAACAGGTATTTCCAATTGTGTCGTATAAAAACAAGCCGAAAATAATTTCGATTTCGGGCCAGCATTTCATTACTGCCGATGATATGGTGGGGAAAATTGTATTGGTTATACAGGACATCACCGAAAGAAAGCGTGCCGAAAACGAATTGAAAAACGCGCACAACCAGATGGAAATGTTTTTTAAAAATATTGATGATGTATTTTTTTCGTTCGACTGCAATAACAAGCAGCTGATACAGGTATCGGATGCCTGTGAAAAAATTTACGGATATGCAAAAGAGGATTTTCGTAAAAATATTAACCTGATGGAAGAGGCGGTTGCAGCGGAAGATGCACCCTTGTTTGAACAAAAGAAAACGGAAATGAAAAACGGCAAGGCGGTGATTTTTGAATACCGCATAAAAACAAAAAGCGGGAAAATAAAATGGGTTGAAACCAAAATGATTCCTACCTGTGATAAAAAAGGAAATATTACCAGGGTGGATGGAATTACTGCAGATATTTCGAATCGCAAGGAAAACGAAGAAGTTTTGAATACGATAAACAACGACCTGAGAAAATCAAACTCAGAGCTTGATAAATTTGTTTACAGCGTATCGCACGATTTGCGCGCACCGCTCACCTCCATGCAGGGGATTGTAGAGTTGACCGAGCTGGAAACCACCGAAGAAATTACCGGTAAGCACATGAAAATGCTGAACAACAGCATACGCAAGCTCGATAATTTTATTGGCGACATTCTGAATTATTCACGCAACTCCCGGTTAGACATTAAACGTGAACCGGTAAACTTCAATGAACTGGTTAACGATGTAGCACGCGAGCTTCAATACATGAACGGACCCAGCAATGCAATGGATATTCATATTGATGTAAAAGCACAGGGTGTTTTTTATTCAGATACCAACCGCATCCGCATGGCATTGAGCAATCTTGTTTCAAACTCCATTCGCTACTTTGATGTGAATAAGAAAAAGCCTTTTGTAAATATTTATGTAAAGGCAAACGAGCATTCAGCCCGGATAGATGTGGAAGATAACGGTATTGGCATAGCAAAAGAATTACACGAAAAAGTATTCGATATGTTTTACCGGGTATCCGAACAGTCAGTCGGGTCGGGGTTGGGGTTGTATATTGTGAAAGAGACTGTCGAGAAATTAAAAGGCAACATTTCACTCGAATCGGTTCCGGGTGAAGGAACAAAGTTTCATATTCAGATTCCTAATTTATTCTTTCAATAAAAAAAATATTTAATAATAAAATGGACTATTCTTTTCGAAAAATTGCGGTGATTGATGACAGCGACCTCGACCGCTACATACTTGCCCGCTTTGTAAGCAAATATGCTTTTGCAAAGGAGGTGATTGATTTTAATCTTGCGCAAAAAGCTTTAGGCTTTTTTACGGAGCATCAGCAAAACATCAGCGTGCTTCCCGAACTGATTTTTCTTGACATCAATATGCCTTGTGTGAATGGTTTTCAGTTTTTGGATTGCTTTGAATTGTTTCCCGAAGCGGTAAAAAAACAAACGCGTATTGTTATGCTTACTTCTTCAAACAACCCTTTCGATTTGGAAAAGGCTTTTAAATATGCTTCGGTTTGCGAATATTATAATAAGCCGATAAACGAGGATAAGCTCAAACAGCTTATTCAGAAATTAAAAAACATCCCGGCTTCGGTTTCGTGAACCATCCTTAGCGATAACCAAACAACCTGTCCGTCTACTGACGGAAGTCCGATAGCTATCGGACCTTCTTTTTTTTATTTCTTTTAATCTAATGTTAGCGGCTGTGCTACTTTTCATTCGAAGGTATGTTTTGTCAGGTTTGGTTTTACTAATTCGCTGATGCGTTTCGCTTGTTTTCGAGATAAACTCTATATAAAATATAGATGCATGCAGCAGTTATTACAACTATTCCAAACTGATTGTGATACGCTGGATGGTCAGGTGGTTTTACCTTACCTAAAAAGGTTTTAATAATGAAGCAACTGATATTGAGTAAATGAAGAATTATGACAAAATAGAGGAGCTTATTCAGATATTTATAGTTCCAAAGAATGAATGGAATTATAATAATAGATATAAAAGTAATGAATCCATGCATAGTTCCACCGATATCTATCGGTCCATCTAAATTAATTGACTCGCCATGGCTCCTGAAACGAAGAATGACAAATAATAAATGAATTAAGTGATTGAAGGTAAACAAGGTTATTAAAATCAGAAAAGATTCCTTTTTCTTTTCATCATCATAAATTTTTTTGAGACCATAATAACCAACCATTAATAAGGTGACGAGAATAAGGACTGAAGATATTCTGGCTGCGATACGAGCACATTTGTCAAAAATAAATTCTGATTGAATTGCAAAATAATTACTCTCATCAAATGTGCTTGTCCAAACTGCCCACAAGTAAATTAATATTTCTATGCAACAAATAATTGCAATCAAAAGAGGTATTCTTTTTTTCGTCAACATATGTAGTTTCGTTTGATTTACAGTTGTAACGAATTTATGTAACTTTTATTTCTTGCAGACATTTCAAAGTTCGCAGTGTCGCCCAAGCATTGCCGATAACGAAGAAGGGATTCCCGCTAAAAAGCGGGACAAGTGCCGAAGTAAAAAAAAGAAGGGTTTAGAAGCACTACTGTTCGTTTACCTACACTGTTTATTAGAAGCTCAACTCTTTGATTACCGAACAAAGCCCTTCTTTTTTTTATTTCTTTTAATCTTGATGTTATCCGCTGTTGTACTGTCCGGTTCATTTGACTCGTTTTTGTTTTAGCTCTCCCTGTATTGCCCTTATAATTTTTTCCGCATCATCCATTGGTTTCTTACCATAAGCATTGTATTTGTACTCGCGTCTTGAGTTTTGAGTAATTATCTGAAATGTATATTCAGTACCATCAAGCATTAACAATTCTTTACTCGTCAAATTTAATACATTCAATTTGTAAAGTTCTTCAATAAATGTTTCCCAATTCTTCTTTGGTTGTAGAGTATATTTGTTAGTAAGGTTAAAAATTTTTGTTGCTTCTTTCTTTTCATTTCGTTTATCAAACATGTATGATTCACCATACCATCCATCTTTCGACTTTGCAATAATGGTTAAGTCTTTATTGTAAGTCATGGTCGGTCTCGTTATTAAAATAATTTGAAGTGAATCGCTGCCAGTTCTAACCCGTTCTGTCAATGTGGAATCAACTTGTTCAAATGTCTGTCCTAATAAGCAAAGAGGTTGTCCCAAAATCATCAACTTGAAATAAAGCAGGAAACTCATCATTGTCACACAAGGTTTATACATTTCAAGTTAGCACTACAGTTTGTTCGTAGCGCAACAATAGCGGATAACGAAGAAGGGAGGGCAGCAAGCCTGCGGCTTGATGAGCCAGCCCGTGTAAAGAGAAGTAAAAAAAAGAAGGGATTAGAAGCACTACTGTTCGTTAATCTGCACTGTTTGTTAGTCTCGCCTTAGGCGAGATGTTTACCTCTCAAAGCCCTTCTTTTTTTTATTTCTTTTAATCTAATGTTATCGGCAGTTAATCCGTCCACCAGCTTTCCACACAAATATTTTGAAGTGTATCAAAACTAACAATTACATGAGACAATATAACGATATCATCACCATATTTTTTTTCAAAGAAGTATGTCATAAAACTATTTGTTCTTTCATCTGGCTTACCAAGTAGGTGTTCTATTTCAACGGGTGTTTTATTTATTAGAAGGCTATCCTTCATGGCTAAAAGGCTTTCTACCATTTTAGACCTTCCCTTAAAATCTTCTTTTAGCCATTTTGCAGAATTAAATATTGCCCGTTCAAGTAAAACAGTATCATTTTCTGAAATTGATTCAAAAGTCATTTTTATCGTCTCGTATCCCTCTTTACTAAAATAAAGCTCTAAGTCAGGGCAATGTCTCAATCCCCCTGAGATGCCGTGATAGCTAAAGTTCCCCTTTTCGCCTGTATATGTTCTCCGTGAATAAGAATTGTTAGCGTCTTCCTTCTCATATTTTCCCAAAGCAACTTTCGCAATAGGTTGCTCTGTTTCTTTATCAAGAACAACTCCTGTTGCTTCTTGAATACAGTCACATCCAGAAATAAATAGTGACAGAAATAAAAATACGATATGCTGTCTCATTTAATTGCCGATAACGAAGAAGGGATTAAAGAAGTAAAAAAAAGAAGGGTTTAGAAGCAC
>JBIOHJ010000027.1:0-28358 GCA_044448905.1 Bacteroidia bacterium
GGATTAGTTTTCTTCTTTCTTTCAGGATAACATCAGCAGCCCGTGTGGTAAGATTATCAGAAATCCCTGCAGCAATACGCGCGAGTGTTCCCATGCTGCACGGGCAAATAATCATAACAGCATATTTTGCCGACCCCGATGCAAACGGAGCATTAAAATCATTGGGCTCAAAAATTTTAAAAGGAACAGTTTCATAATCTTTGTTTCCCAACTCATGCCGCCATACATCTTTTGCATTTTTTGAAAAAACAACTCCAACATTTTCTATCTGATCATTCAATTGCTGAAGTTTATCAAACAAAACCTTTGCATACACCGAGCCGCTTGCTCCGGTAACAGCTACAACAAGTTTAAGTTTCGATTGCGCCATTTATTGTTCAGCGGTGGTTTTTTTGAAAATATATTTGAAAGTAAATAACAATCCCGAATTGTACTGATCGCGATGAATTTTATAGGTGCCCGGCTCATATTCCCGCACCGGCAAAATAGAATTGGTTGCCTGGAGGTTCAGATAAAAATTTTCAAACAACATGTAATTCATACCGATCAAAAACCCCAGCTCATAATTTTTAAATTTTTTCCTGTCCGGGATATCGCTGATAACGCCTGTTTCATCTTCTTCACTTGATGAAGCTAAATATCCGTATGAAATACCGGATTCAATATGAACTTTCTTGGAGCTCTTGTATGTAAACAATAACGGTACTTCAATATAATTTAGTTTCAGAAGATAATACTGGAAATCTCCCTGTTCAACATTTGATTTTCTTTTACTGCCTTTTTGTGTATAAAGAATCTGAAAAGACAGATCAAACTTTTGTGACATTTCCGCTGATACCAGCGCACCAACCTGAAGCCCCGGTTTATCAAAACCTTGAAGGTCATCACCTGAAACCTGTGTGGCAGTGAGCCCTGCAACAATTCCGGAATTAAAGCGCTGCGAAAAGCAATTGGCAAATTCAAAAAGAAAAAACAAAGCAATTAGTAATCTTTTCGAATAATAATTACCCATTTCTGTTTATTAAAAAACTTATTGAAGAACAGGTTCTTCTTTTACCTGAACAATTTCTTTTGTTGAATCTTTATACAGAAAAGCAAGCACTTTGCAATGCGCTTCATTATAAGTTGTATTAATTATTTTCGTGTAGGTTTTATTAATTATTGAGTTGGCCTGTATAAATGAAGTGACAACATCTTCGCCCCACATACTGTTAATATCTCCTCTTAACACATCGCGATGAACATAATCGGGAATATCATTGGGTGTTAAATCGTAATCTTTTTGCCAGTTGATAACGCTGTCTTCAACAAGGTATACACCTAACTTATAAACACCTGAAAAATCAATTAAGAATGCGCATGAAACATCAACAGTAAGGTTTCGCGTTGCTGCATCAAAACTGTTGTCAATATGAATGGTGGCATCGGGATACTTATCTTTTTCATTAAAAATATTTGTTGCAGTGCTGCTCCACGCAGTATATGCAAGAATCGGACTGCCATTTACAATTTTCCGGTTTACCATTCCGTTAGGATTGCCAGCAATTGAGATTCCAAAATAAGTATCAAAAACATCACCGGCAGGAGTTCTGAAATCATAAGTGAAGGCACCGGTACCTAGATTGGGTTCTGCAAAAAAACCGGCATGAACCGCCATAATGATAACCCGGTTGGGGTAAAGAGTTTTAAAATCATATGCATTTCGGGAAGCACGCGGGCAATTGCCGCATTTATGACCGGTATAATCTTCAATCAAAGCATTTTGATAAACATAACCAACGGCAATGCCAATGCCGCTGCCGCTTACGCTCAGTTCTGCATTATAATCGAAAAATATTTTTCCGAAAAGTCCTCCTTCTTCAATCATAATAGTTCCATCAAAAATTATTGGACCGCCTATAGGACCGCTACCTGATATTTGCCCGGTTGAGTTATGCCATTTGAATGTAACCGTTCCGGATAACCCGGTACCATTATTTGTTATAATCCAGTTTGAATTAAGCGAAGTGGAATCTGTAATATAATTTTTTTCGAAATGGATGTTGCTGACTGTACCGGGAATACTTGTAAGTTCAATATGGCCTTGCTCATTAGAGCTTGAAGAATTTAAATTTTCATTGAATGGAGGTTCCACCTTATCGCACGATGCAAAAAATAAAATGCCTGCAAAGAGCATTATTATGTTTTGAAAGAGAAGTTTTGTATTCATGGTATTTATTTTATCAGATCAAAGATAATTAAAAACTGCTTGCTATGGAAAGGGTAAATCCATATGATGCCGGAACCTGGCGGCACACTCCTCCAACACACAGCAATCCTTCACGCTGCTTTCCATACCCTATGGAAATTCGCGTAACTTTTTTTGTATAGCCCATGCTGGCGCTGTAATAATGGATGCGCTGGCTTTTTTCATCATTGCCATAATTATATTCATCAAACAAGGCAAAAAACCAATTGGGCGAAATATTGTATTCAACCAAAGCCATTGCCCAGTCTTTTTTATCCTGTTCGGTAAACAATCCCTGCAACTCGACACGCATGCTATGCTTGCTGTCGAATTTATAATTTATTTCGGCAATGCCGATGTTGGCATAAACAGTTCCGTGACCAACCAACCCCTGCACCACATCAATATTGTAAACCTGGTTTATGTAAGTAAGAATCAGCTTGAACTTTTTGCTGAGCTTTTTTGAAAGTTCAAAGTTGAAATCCTGGAAATAAACTTCATCTCCCACTTTGAAAAAATCGGACGTGTAGCCATACTCGTTATTCAGCCTTACCGTATCAATATTGTTTATATGCGATGCATTAATAGAAATTTCGGTTCCGTATTTTCCGCCCAATGTGCTTTCGGGTTTGAACTTGTAAAACAACTCAGCCTGCAAGCCCATTTCCCCATTAGGTTGCGTGGCGTAAGGATAAAGAGTAGCCAGCCGGTATGTTTGCGATTTGCAGATTGCCGGAAGAAAATTCAAGCTGAGGTTGGTGGTGATGGCGGTACGGTCGGAACGGAAGTCCATATTATCAATACGTTTTCCTGAAAGGGTTGCCCCAAATCCTTTCACAGTATATGCAGTGGTAACATACAGTGCATTCCCGTTTTTGTAAATCATATTATTTACTGTTGAAGGGTCGTTAATCTTGTACGCAAACTCGCTTCCTATATTAAATCCGCCATGGGAAATTATAATTCTCCCGGCATAAGACGCAACATTTTCGGGCAATTTTAATGTGGGGTCTTCATCGGGCTGGTACTTGCTTACGAAACTTCCGCCCACAATAAATTTTGTTTTCTTTTCGGACAGCGAAGCAAATGTTTCGTTAAGATTTATTTCGCCATCGGCACCGCGAACAATGCCCGGACCGTAATCAAAAAATGAACGCTGCTTGGCAATAAATGCTTTTAAATGGATTCCTTTATAGGGATTGAATTTTACCCGGATGCCATCCATTGCGTTATCATAGCCCAGCCCCCATTCGTTATAAGAGCGTAAAATTAACCCGTAACCAAACTGCTCATAGAAGTTTCCAGCTGTTATTTCGAAATCGTCAGTGGTGTACGAGGCATAGCGGAACAGGTAAGTGTTTCCTTTATAACGCGTATCAAAACCCTGCAGGGCGTTGAGGAACGATTCGTAACGTATGCCCGCGCTGAAATTTTCAGACGAATAAACAAGATTGAGAAAACTGTTTGCTAAAACTTTCTCGGGAACTTCTGGTGCGCCTATGGCCGAATCGGGATTGTAGTACTGCACATCGGTTTGGAAATTGCCGTGAATGCCGCTAATGCCTTGCTGGCTGTATGCACCGGATGCTGTTAATAAGAGGATGTTGAAAGCAATCAGCTTTCGCAGGTAAGTGGTAGGTTTCACAAGGGGGTGGTTAGGTTGATCAGGTTAATTAAGTTGATTAATTTACTTAATAACCAACTTCAATTTAATGGCTGACCAAGAGCAACTTTTTTTACTTTCTCAAATAAAAGTTCCTCATCGCCAGGGGCGAAGGAAGTGTGCTGGTCAACTATTTCTTTTTTTCCGTTCAGTAAAAATGTGTGCGGAACCATGTTTATGTTCATGGCTCGTTTAAAATCACCATTAGGGTCGAGATATACATCGTACTCCCAGCCTTTGCCGTTTACAAACGGGGCTACGCTGCTCATGGTGCGGCTGTCGTCAATGGAAAGGGCTATAAGCTTTACACCGGTTTCTTTTTGCCAGTCTTTGTACACATCGGCAATGGCGTTTAGTTCCATTACGCAGGGCTTGCACCATGTTGCCCAAAAGCTGATGATGATGGGTTTGCCGCCATTATCAAACGCATCGGTGTTGAAAGATGAACCATCGAGCGCTTTTATGTTAATTGAGGGAAGGGTGTTGGCTTTCTTTTCCTGTGCATAACCGCCAAGAGTTAGCGCGGTGAGCAGGAGGGATGCTGTGAATATTTTTTTCATTTGCTTAAAATTATTAACGGGGCGCTAAAATAGTAATTTATGGCGATGACAGGATGAAGAGCTAAAAACGGGGGAGAGTGATGATTAATGAATGATTTTGCATTATAATTTTTAATTTATTTACAAAGATTTTATTTTTGCAGGCAAATAACCATTCTGGCATGGAAAAAGAAAACACCACACAAGCTGAAAGTAAAACCAGAAGCATACACCATACAAGCGGTACATCGCACCATCGCAGGCGCAGGAGCAAGCGCAGGAGCGGCAGCAAGCTTAAAAAATATTTCGAATGGCTGATGTGGACTGCCGTGGCAGGAGGGTTTTTGTATGTTATTTATATGCTTGCCTCCAGCGCCAGCTTTCGCGATAAGGATGCTGTTCAAACCAAAAAGACTTCTTTGTTAAAAATGGTTATTGAGGCACCGGTTTCTTAACTATCGCTTTACCATTAGTTAAATGTAAAGTTGATTAGAAAATTGTCGCGGGGCGGAACTGGCGGTTTCTTTTTCCAGTTGGTGGTAAATATTGCCTTTAACGATTCACTGTAATTTATTTGCGAGTAGGGCTTTACCATGTGGTAATGCGCGCCTAACTGATACGAATCGTCAATATCGGGTGGTGATTTTGAACCTGTAAAAATAATAACCGGTATGTGTTTATACTCCGGGTGCGCTTTAAGCGATGCAAGACATTGCTTGCCGTTTATTTCGGGCATGTTTATATCCAGGAAAATAATATCATAGGTTTTTCCTTCGTCAAGTAAGCTAAACAGGCTGGTGCATCGGTCTGTTGTGGTAAGCAGGTGAGGGACTTTTAAGTTTTTTAAAGCTTCGGCAAAAATGTCTGCATCATCTTTGTCATCATCTACCAATAAAATTTTGAGCGCATTTTCGGGCAAAGAATTATCATTCGAATCATCTGATACCATAAAACCGGGGGATGGGTTATTTGACATTTTGGGGGGCAAGGGTAAAATGCCGCAAGGAATATGCCAATTAGCCGTATGAGAGGATGAATGGAAGGGAACGAGAATAATAGTGTCCCTTAATTTCTACAATAATTTACTGATGCACCAGTTTCTTAACCATCGTTTCCCCATCCCATCCAGTGTAAGCTGAAAAAAGTAAACACCGGCATCAGCAAGCTTTAACTACCTGCTGTTGCCTGCAATGGATTCAGCATGCTATTGTAAATCTTTTCGGTGATGTTGCTGATGGCAGCAGGCAGTGTTTTTACATTTTCTCCTTTTGTAAAAATAGTTATTAATAAGGCACCCTTATCTGTATAAATAACCCCCGACTCATGGAACTCACGTATACCGCCAACCTCCCCGCTTTCGCCAAATTTATGAGCTATCGGGATTCCTTCGGGTAAACCCTTAACCATGCCGTCTTTAAATTCACATTGCGCCAAAAGCGAAAGCGCGTAATTTGAATTTGTATGGCTCAGGTATGTTGAATTATAAAGTATGTGGAAGAACTTTGAATAATCAAATACCGACATGTCGAAATTCCTGTCATCCACTACCGGTTTTTTCATACCAATTGATGTAAATAAATTTTGAAATGCCTCCACATCCAGGCTCTTATTGAGCAAATGAGTGGCATTATTGTCGGAATAAATAATCATGTACGAAAAAAGTTCTTTAATCGTGTAGGAATTACCCGCTATAAGCGTTTTAGTTTTAAAAGTCTGGTCAGGAATATAATCGGGGGGTTTATTAAATTTTATTTTTCTATCAAGCACAGAGGGATCTTTCTCTGATGCTTTCAGGTAGATCATCAGTACAGGGATTTTTAAGAGACTTGCAGGTCTGAATCTTTCGTCAGGATTAATCCAAAACCATTTATCGTTTTGCAGGTTGCTTACATAAACCGAAGCCGAGCTAATTATTTTTCTTAAAACCAGCTGGTCAATAAGCAGGCTTACATCCTGCTTTACATGGTCTAACTCAGATGATTCCTTTTCTTTTTCAAACAATACTAATGGTTGGGTATATGGAAAATCATATTCCCTGAATAATTTATAACAGTTTTCGGCAGGGGTAACTTCGTTCTTTACTACAACCTTTGTTTTGCCGTTTGCCCTCATGTATTTATATGCGAAAGCGCCAAAAAACAATATCAATAACAATAACGGTGTATAAAAAAAAGGTATCTTTTTTAACAGGAAATTTTTAGGGGCTGGTTCTTTCTTAACTGGTGAAACAACCGGTTTTGGAGTTGGTTTTTTGGCTCTCATTTTGGTTATTTGAATTGCTCCTTTGAGTGGGTAAAAAAAGTCTTTTAGTGGGTAAATTGATGAAAAACGTAAGCAAATATAATAAATATATTTTGCTTAAACAACAACAAACAACACCCGAAATGGAGTGAATATTATGTTTTAGAAGAAAAGTACAGGATTATATAAAAGGGTTCTTTCCGCTTACTGATGCACCAGTTTCTTAACCATCGTTTCCCCATCGAGCGTTAGCTGAAAAAAGTAAACTCCGGCACTAAGGTTTGCAAAGTTTTCGGATTGCTTAAGCTCGCCTGCAAAATTGTTATGCGTGAAGCTTTTTACTTTCTTACCATACATATCAAATATCTCGTAAGTTAAGTTGGCTGGCTTTTGAACTGAAATATTTATTTCCAGCTTATCATTAAAAGGATTGGGATTAATGTTTAAAATGTTTTGAAGGAAGTTTTCGGGAATGGAAGTTGGGGCGTTCAATACTATTATTTCAAAAGTGTGAGTCAAGTTTACATACCAATACCAATCAAAATGACTAACATAAATTCCTCCATCATGCACAATAATCGAAGTGTTGTCTTGTGCGGTTACCCAATTAGTCATTAAATTTCCATTATAAGTCCAAGTATCATTTGATATAGACCCACATGCTATATCACCGCGTCCTATTAATTTTAATGAATCGCCATAATTAATAGTAATTGTAGTAGTATTTGGATTTAAACCAAACCCAATATAAAGAATATTTGTAGAATAATCTATGTATTGCCACTCAAAAGCGCATGTAGCATTTGAAAATTTTCCAACCAAACAAAACAACAGAACAAGGATTATTTTTTTCATGGCAGCGGGATTTTGATTAATCAAAACTAAGCATTCTTATTTAATCTCCTCTTCTTTCTTCTCATTAAAATAATACCTCACACCTGTTCCGAGAAACATTGTATTATGAATACTCTTTACTTCATCAGATTTAGAGAAGCTTGTTAATCCGTTCGATATTCTTCCTTCCAATAACAAATTCAATTGTGAAGCTATTTTTATTGAGCCGCCTACCCGTATTGTAAAATCAAGTTCGTAGCCTTTATAAAGCTCTTTATAATTGATTTCGGAATTTGGAGGAAAGCCGCCCTGGTTTGGCGGAGTCATGATGTCAGCACTCAATAAAAAATTATTAATAATTCCTATTCCCGCTTCAAATGTGTTTTCTCCTTTAGAAGTGTAATTAATTATAATTGGAACTGATAGGTAATCTGAATAGTTGTTAGCATAAGCTTTGCCCATGTCCATTCCTTTCTCGTCTGTAATTGTGTATTCGTTCCTGTATCCTTTTTGATCATAATTTGCTTCCACTAATAATAAAATTTTTTTCGCTGCTTTATACCCGAATCCCAAACCGGCACAAATGCCTGTTCTGTTTTTCCAGTCGGTGAAAGAGGTCCCGCCAACTGTAATATTGGAAAAATTAACACCTCCATGCACTGAAACAAATGTTTTTCTATCCTGGGCTATTGATATTAAGGCAAGTAAAAAGAAAAAAGTTACCGCAAGTATTTTTTTCACCGCAACAAGATTTTAATTAATCAAAACTAAACATTCTTATTTAATGCCGTAAATAAAACACGCCATATAAAAACAAACCAATCTATCAATGACTAAATATAGTCATCTTACGTTGTGCTAACTGTTGCATAAAACAGGAAACACTCCGCATAAATTAAGGTAAGTGCCGCTAAAAGCGGGGAAAGCCCCGCATAAAACAGGGGTAGTGCCGCTTAAAGCAGGGAAAGCCCCGCATAAAACGGGGAAAGCCCCGCATAAAGCATGCTAAGCCCCGCTTAAACCGGGGAAACCCAGCATAAAGTAAGCTAAGCCCCGCATAAAACAGGGGAAAATGTTTGCAAGAAGCATTACAGGCATTATTTGGGGCTGAAAACCAAATGTTTGATAAATAGCATAAAAATTTTTCGAACCAAACGCATGGTATATACGTAAGAGCAACCCAAAAAATCATAAAAAACAAATTTATTATGGCTAAAAAAATACACTATGGTACCAAGTACCTCAACATGTTTCGCGCAATTATAGCGTTTGCGCTCGATGCGGCTAATGTGGCAATTACCAACTCGCTGCTTCCGTTTAAAAACGGCATCCAGTTTATTAAAGATACGCTGGAGCAGATTGACCTGCTGCAAGCCGATGCTCAAAAAATAATTACCGGTTATGCCGCGCAAAAACGCACGCTGCGCAAATCGGCAGTTAACATTACGTATATGATTACCAAATCGGTTTTCGCTTACGCAAAAAACACCAACAACGAAGTGTTGCAGAGAGCAATGAGCTTTAAAAAGAAAGAGCTGAACCAGATGAAAATCCAGTTTTTTATTACCCAGGTGCAGGGAGCTATCAACCAGGTTACACCCCTAATTGGTTCGCTTACGGATTATAATATAACGCAGGAGATGGTTGACAACTGGCAGCAGTCGCTTGACGATTATACAACCATACTGGCTTCGCCACGCACAGCTATTGCATTCCGCAAAACGCTTAACGAGCAAATTCAAAAACTCGTAGGGCAATGCGTGCATTTCCTGAGCGATGTAATGGATCCCCTTGCCATTAACCTTGGACAACAAAATCAGCAGTATTACCAGAACTGGCGCAATGCCCGCAGGCTGATTACCGATGGGTTGCAGCATACAAAATTCAGGGTATTTGCAACAAATGATGTGGACGAACCGGTGTTTGGCATAACGGTTACACAGGATGGCACCACTAATACGGGTACTACTAACGTTACTGGCGAGTGCACTTTATTTATTAACCCCGAGGGCACGTATACATTTACCATCACATCGGGCAGCCAGAGCATCAGCAGCGGCCCGGTATTGATACCCAAAGGAAATACAATTACCCGCACATTTATAGTTCAGCAAACGGGCTTCATTATTCCGGCTCCGATTAACCAACCGGTAAACGAAAATTCATGATATGATTGTGATTTGATAGTTTTCATATTTATTTTGTTTTAAGTTGTTTAATGTGCCGGGTTTGCGAAACTTCCCGGCACATTTTTTTTATAACTAAAGGGTAAAAACATCGTATAAAAGTATTATTTACAGCATAAATTTGGTAGAATATTTGTAATTTTAAAAGAACACATCTAACCTTGCATATCAAAAAAGTGCGTGAAAATAAACGTGGTATGACCCCCTTAAAAAAATTAAAGCCATGCTAAAACATTTACAAGCTTCGCGGGATAAAAACTTCTCATCGGCACAAAAATTTTTATTGCTGAGTGTTTTAATTTTTGCTTCAATAACCGCGTTTTCGCAGGGTACTAACAACTCGGCAATGTCAATCCAATCGGCAGAACCGTTGCAGCCTTCATTGGTGCAGCCTGCCGATAAAAATTTGCCCGAACCTGCTGTTGTAAGCGAACGAAACAGCGGGCAGGGCTCAAACACCGGTGCTACGCTATCATTGCTCGCCCCGCCCGCCAATGACGATTGTGCGGGAGCAATCACCTTAACTCCCGGCACAGCCTGTTCGCCCGTTGCCGGAAGCAGCAACACCGCCACCAGCAGTGGCGTTGCCGGTTGCGGTGGCACTCCAAACGATGATGTATGGTATACGTTTATCGCAACAGCCACCTCGCACGAAATAGTTGTTGACGGGGCAGCCAATATGGATGCCGTAGTTAATTTAAGAGGGCCCGGTGCATGCAATGGCGCTTCGCTTGCCTGCGCTGATTTAACATTTGGTGACGGAATTGAAACGCTTATTTACAATTCGTTTGTAATAGGTTCGAGATATTACATACGGGTTTATGATTATGCCTCAGGCGCAGCCGGCTGGGGCGATTTTACCATTTGTTTAAGAGAACCCTATGCCAACAATACCTGTGCGGGAGGATGGCTTAATCCGCCTTATGTATTAAATCCGAATACAGGCTGTGTTGAAGGGTCGCTCCTTGGAGCCAACCTTGATGCGGGTGAAATAACCGGAGCCTGCATAACTCCTGCGCCTACCCGTTCGGTTTGGTATTCATTCCAGTCAACGCAGGCAAACATGTGGCTTGCAATTAAACCGACAAGCTCAATAGTATGCAGCGCCAATTTCGGGCTTAGCGTATGGCAATGGGGAGGCTCGTGCCCGCCTGCGGGAGCCGCGGCAGGATGCAAAAATTTTCAAACCTACAATGCAAATTTTGTTTACAATAAATTAATTTTATCAGGACTGGCAATTGGCGGATGGTACCTCGTACAGGTTACCCAAAACCCCGGTTGCGCATATGTTGATTTTTGCATTTCGCTCGGAACGCCCACCACGTGTACTGCCTGTGGCAATTCGTGCGGACCTATATGCGTATTTGCCGGCCCCACAGCGCCTACTGTTCCGCAAGTAGTAAGCACCTGCACGCCTTACCCGCTAAGCCCACCATTAAATCAAAGCGAATCGGCAACACAATGCTATACATTTACCGCACCTAACGATACGGTAAACATGCAACAGGTTGTATCGGCATATTGCAGCCCCAACACTTTTTCATTTACCTATAGCCTGTACACATCGCCCGGCTGCGCGTTAATACAATCGGGCAATGTGTTTGCCAATAATATGATTACCGGGTTAACTATAGGCCAAAACTACCAGATTTGTTATTCGTTAACCGCAGCATGTACGTGGGAGTCGCCCATCTATCCTTACCTGTACACCACCTCCAATGCATTGCCGGTTGAACTTATCGCATTTGAGGCATCGCCTTTTAAAGGCAAGATTCAAATTTCGTGGAGCACCGCGTCTGAAATAAACAGCAAAGAATTTATAATTGAACGTACCCGTAACGGAATGGATTTTGAAGAAATTACCCGCGTAAAAGGAGCAGGCACCACCACAACGTTAAACAATTACCGTGCGTTCGATTTAAAGCCGTTTAACGGGAATAATTATTACCGCTTAAAGCAAATTGATTTTGACGGAAGTTTCAGCTTCTCCAAACTGGCAGTTGCCGTATTTGAATCGCCCGATGTTAATTTGTCAATCATACCCAACCCTGCCAATGGTGATTTTGCAGTGCGGTTCCATTCATCAGGCAATAGCAATGCAACAATAAAAATTACCGATGTAAGAGGAAAAGTAATTGTAAATACCTCGTTAGCCACCGAAGAAGGAATAACCCTCACGTCTGTTTCGGCAGCCGAATTTTCACAAGGCATTTATTTTGTTCAGCTGGCAGTCGATAACCAAATTAATATTGTCAAGCTGGTAAAAGAATAATATTGTTTTTGTTTTATTTAAAAAGTGTTAAACACCTGAAAACGTTTAACACTTTTTTATTTCGCGCTGCCTCTCAGGGGGCAGCTTGATTTTTTGTTTTCAGTCGAATGCCCTTAACGGATATTCTCTTGCCTTCATTTCGAATTTTATAGTATAAAAGTATTATTTACTAAAAAAATCCGATAATTAACTTGGTATTCTCAAATAGAGTATATAATATTGTAAGTTGAAAAAAGTGTCTGTACTATGCGCCTGTTTTACAACCCCTAATTTTTTAAGTTATGATAAAATTTTTACAATTACCCCAAACCAAAAGCCGCTCATCAGCGCCAAAAATTTTATTACTCAGTGTTTTTTTATTCTCTGCGACTATTGCTTTTTCGCAGAGTAACGAAATTAATTATTCAGTGCCAAGCATCCAGCTGCAGGATATGTCCACAGCAACGCAGGTTCAGCAAACCACACCTGAACCCATCGAAGAAATAGTTGGTACAGTTGGTATAGAAAGAGACGGAGCGGAATCAACGCCAGGATCAAATTTGTTTGTGGCGCCACCCGGCAACGATAATTGTGCTGCCGGATTAAATCCGCCTTATGTTTTAACACCTAATTCGAGCTGCGTAGCCGGCTCGCTTAATGGCACCAACCCCGGCCCGGCCGCCACTGTTGAAGTGGGTGAGACATTTGGCTGCAATGCAGGACCTCCCACCCGGTCAGTTTGGTATTCGTTTATAGCCACACAGGCAAATATGTGGGTGTCGTTAAAGCAAACAGGCACCCCGGGACCTAATACTGTTTGTACCGTAAACCCGGGGATACGCGTTTCCCGTTATACCGGAACCTGTCCGCCCGCAGGTGGAGTCGCATGCCAGACCTATACTGCCTATGGCATAGGTACAATTCATAATACATTAAATTTAACAACTCTAGTGGCAGGAACAACTTATCTTATTCAAATTGTCTGCAATCCTGCATGCCTCGACTATAATTTTTGCATTAAGATAGGCACCCCAACAACCTGCACCACCTGCGGAAGCAGTTGCGGTCCTATTTGCATAATGGCAGGTGCCTCACCGCCTTTACCTCCCCAGGTAGTTTCTACCTGTCCGGGCTACCCGTTAAGCCCACCGATGAACGCGGGCTCCACACAATCCAACTGCTATACATTTACAGCGCCTAACGATACAATTTTTATGCAACAGGTTGTTTATGCATATTGCGCCCCGGGTAATACTATTTCATTTACCTATAGCTTATATACTGCAGGCTGCGGATTAATACAATCGGGTAATGTTTTTGCGAGTAACATAATAACGGGATTAACAATTGGCACAAACTACCAAATATGTTATACCCTCACATCAGCCTGCTCGTGGGACTCATTAATTTATCCTTATGTTTACACTACCTCAAACGCATTGCCGGTCGAGCTCATTGCATTTGATGCATCTCCTTCTAAAGACAAGGTTCAAATTTCGTGGAGCACGGCTTCCGAATTAAACAGCAAAGAATTTATAATTGAGAGAACCCGCAACGCCCTTGATTTTGAAGAAATTGCCCATGTTAAAGGAGCTGGTACTACTACTACGCTGAACAATTACAGGTCATTCGATTTACAACCGTTAAACGGGAATAATTATTACCGTTTAAAGCAAATTGATTTTAACGGAAGCTACAGCTATTCAAAGTTGGCAGTTGCCGTATTTGAATCAACTGGTATTAACCTTTCAATAATTCCAAATCCTGCCAATGATGATTTTGCCCTTCGCTTCCAGGCAACAGGTAACAGCAGTGCGTCAATTAAAATTTCTGATATAAGGGGAAAAGAACTATTAAGCACTTCGTTGAATCCTGTAGAAGGAATAACACTTTATGCTGTTTCCGCAGCCGAATTTTCGCAAGGTATTTATTTTGTTCAGCTGACAGTGGATGATCAAATTAGCATTGCCAAGCTTGTAAAAGATTAAAAAAAAAGTTAATAAAGGAAAGTGTTAAGCAGTTAAAATTGTTTAACACTTTTTTATTTCGTTGTACCTTTGCAGGGCAAAGTCATTAAAAAATATGTATAAAAAAATAATAATTTCAGCTATTGCGCTATTAACATTTCAAAATAATAATCACGCACAAGGCACTTTTTCTACTTTGGGCGCTGGGGTAAATAACATAGTATTTGCAATTGCCAGCGATGCATCAAATAATATTTATGCCGGGGGAGCTTTAACCTATGCCGGGGGAAATCCTGCAAACTATATTGCAAAATGGAATGGCACAAACTGGTCAACACTTGCCGGTGGTGCCAATTACTATGTGCGAAGCCTTCTTTACTACAATAGCATTCTATATGTTGGAGGAGGGTTTAATACTGTTAATGGAAGTACAATTGCCTGGGGTGTGGCAACATGGAATGGAACAACATGGTCAAACATTGGCAGTGGTATTCATGGTGATGTTTACACTTTGGCTGTTTATAATAGTGAAATGTATGCCGGTGGATTTTTTGATACATTAAGCGGATTTAATCCCGGCAGGGGTATTGAAAAATGGAATGGATCTTCATGGGTTTCGATTGATGGTGTATTGGGTGGCGGAGTAACAGGTCCTCCAGGATTCAGAGTAAAAGCCCTCCAGGTTTTTAATGGTGAGCTTTATGTAGGCGGAAATTTTGTTTCCGCAGGTGCATTAACAGTAAACAACATAGCAAAATGGAACGGAAGTTCATGGTCGGCTGTCGGATCGGGAACAAACGGTGAGGTAAATGCATTTTATATATTTAATGGTGAATTATATGCAGGAGGTGATTTTACCATAGCAGGAGGCATTACCGTTAATCATATAGCTAAAATAAACGGTACGTCCTATTCGGCAATCGGAACCGGAACCAACGGATTGGTTAATGGAATAAGCTCGTATCAGAATAACCTATACATAACCGGGGCATTTACCACTGCAGCACCAGCAAGCGCCAATAATATTGCAAGGTGGGATGGTTCCTCATGGAATGCGCTTAATATCGGATTGAATTTCGATGGCTATTGCTTTATGCCGCATAATGGCAGTTTGTATGTTGGTGGATTTTTCACCGTTGCAGGCACTGCCCTTGCCAACGACATCGCACGCTGGGCTATTCCAACAGGCATTGATGAAATTAATTATAATAGTAATTTAAATATTTATCCCAACCCCTCAAATGGAATTTTTACAATTGATTTGAAAAACAGTTTTTCGGACAAATACCAAATAGAGATTTTTTCAATGGAAGGAAAAAATGTTTTTTCAGGTAATGAAAACTTCAGCATTATTGGTAATAAAGCAGAGCTCGATCTCACCGCATTTTCAAAAGGTAATTATTATCTTAAGCTTAAAACGGACATAGGCGTTTTTGTTAAAAAGATTACGATCAGGTAACCTGTTTTTCTTTCAAACTTTCTTACTGAATGAGATGAATTAAAAATTCAAACTAATCTTTTGATTACACTGTTTGAATAAATCTGCGCTCCTCGCAGCTTTTTTGGCACATTTTTTATCTATACATTGTCGTAGGGATTTTAGATAGCATCCATTACACAAAACAAGTCGAAACATCTTAAAACCCAAAAACATGATTTACTCAAACAAAAACATCCTGGCTGAAATCGGGGAAAATGTTAAAACCCGTCATGGCTTATCGCGCTTCCAAGGGAAAACTCCAAATGAATTTGAACTGGTGTTTTTTGAAAATGGCAGGGAGAAAATGGTGCTTGCAGAGGGCAGCGCTGCATTTATGCAGTGGACAAAAAACGAAATGCGCAATGCACCCCCCTATAACCACGGATTGCTTTCCGTACGACACAAGGGTGCCTATAAGTTTGAAGCTATTGCTGATAAAAAACATCGCAGCATTCGCGTACGCTCACCTAAAAGGCGACATGCCTTTACTTTAGTTAAGGGTTAAGCCTTTTCGATAACGAAAATTTATTCCGGCCGGAATGAGAAAAACTGTTCCCTAATGGGAAAAGTCCATCCGCCTTATTATATTTCCACAGGAAAGTCTTTTACAATAAATTTTTATTTATTAACAGCCGGTTGTTTATTTTTTATTAATGGTTTAGGCTAAGTTTCTTTGGGGTCGTTATTTTTTTGAGAAAATTGCTAAAAATTCTGCGTCCGAAATTTATTTTATCATCAGATAAATTTCTTCTCAACCAAATATTCGGCAATCTGAATTGCGTTCGTTGCCGCTCCTTTTCGCAGGTTATCCGAAACAATCCACATATTCAACGTATTTGCGTTGCTTTCATCTCTGCGCAAACGTCCTACAAAAACCTCATCCTTCCCCTGTGAGTGGATTGGCATGGGATATTTAAAGTTGGCAATGTCATCGGTAACAACAACACCCGAAGTACCTGATAAAATATTTCTCACTTCATTTAAATCAATCCCGAAATTGTCGGGATCGAACTCCACATTCAACGATTCGGAATGACCGCCAATAACAGGAACCCTAACCGTGGTTGCCGTAATGCGGAGTGAATCATCCCTGAGAATTTTGCGGGTTTCATTCACCATTTTCATTTCTTCTTTGGTATAACCATTCTCAATAAAAATATCCACTTGCGGAATCACATTCATGTCAATCGGATATTTATAAGCCATTTCTCCCTGTATTCCTTTTCGCTCATTCATTAACTGGTCGAAAGCTTTTTTTCCTGTACCTGTAACGGACTGGTAGGTAGAAACAACAATTCGTTTGATTTTATATTTTTTGTGAAGGGGATTCAATACCATCACCATTTGAATGGTTGAACAATTAGGATTAGCAATAATTTTATCTTCTTTCGTAAGTACATCAGCATTAATTTCCGGCACAATTAATTTTTTATCGGGATGCATCCTCCATGCAGATGAATTATCAATAACGGTTGTTCCCGCCTCAGCAAATTTTGGCGCCCATTCCAAAGATGTATTTCCTCCTGCAGAAAACAAAGCCAGATTCGGTTTTTGTTTTACCGTATCTCCGCAACTTTGAACTTTGAACTTTGAACCTTTGAACACCACTTCTTTCCCCACAGACTTTTCTGAAGCTACCGGGATAAATTCCGATATCGGAAAATTTCTCTCCTCAAGTATTTTCATCATCGTGGAACCCACTAATCCTGTGGCCCCTACTAAAGCAATTTTCATAAAGTAATTTCTTTAACCTGCTTTAACAATTTTCTTCGTCAGCAATTTGCCATCGGAAGTTTGCATGCGAAGAAAATAAATTCCGGCCGAAAGTTTGCTGACATCAGCCGAATAATTTCCGGCAGAAGTTTCACTAAAAATAATTACCTGGTGTTTTCCGGTTATATCAGTCACCTTCACACTTTCAAATTTTGAATAGGGATAAAAAATGGTTAAACAATCTTTTGCCGGTTGTGGAAAAACTATCGGTTTAGAAAACAAACTGACTTCAGGAAGTTTCGTTAACAGCGATTCATCCAATCTAACTAATCCCCCTACCTGTGTGCCTATCCATAAAATTCCGTTTTCATCCGCTTCAATGCACTGTGCCCAATAGTCGGGAAAAACAGAATTTGATGGATCATAATTGTTAAATGCAACTCCGGTTTTTCTGACAATTCCTACATCATACGTTCCTACCCAAATCCTATCGGGGTTTGCAAGCGGCTGCATGCATATTGTACTCGAAGTTGGCATGCCGGATGTAAACTGGTTATAAACATTCCATGTAGTTGCACCCGGGTGTGCAACTAAACCGTTAGCTGGAGTAGCCATCCATTCCAATCCATTATTATCTACATCAACATCATATTGTGTATTATCGGGAATACCCGAACCGTTAGGAATGGTGTAGAGCGTCCACAAAGTATCAACAATTTTTAAAAAACCGCCATTAAGTGTTCCGATTCTGAAAATATTGTTTGTGTCAATATCAATGTGTGTGATGTTGTCGGATAAAGTAAAAACCGAATTTGATAAATCGTAAATTGTCCATACGGCATCATCATATTTGACCAATCCCATAATGGTTCCTATCCATTTATTTCCCGCAGTGTCGAAAGCAATTGTTTTGATATAATCGTCAGGCAATGGGGAGTTGGCTGAATTAAAAACAGTCCAGCTTATACCATCATATTTTACTAAACCTCCTAAAAAAGTTCCTATCCATTTATTATTAAAGCGGTCAATGGCAACAGAGCGGATAGCATTATCAGGCAATCCTGAATTGGAAGTATTATAAATTGTCCAGTTGGTATCATCAAATGTTGCAAGCCCGAAATCCGTGCCAATCCATTTTAAACCCGAAGTATCAAAGGCAACGCAACGAACAGAATTTTCGGGAAGCGGACTGTTTGAAGTATTGTAAATTGTAAACGGGCTCTGTGAAAACAGAGGTTCGGAAAAATGAATGGATAAAATTAAGAATATAATTTTTTTATTCATCGTTAAACAACAAGAGTACCGATACAAAGGTACAGCACTCTTGTTTAATTGCTGCTCCAATCATATTTCATACTTTTGTTCGATACCAATTATAAATTTATATTTTAAATTTGTGAAATAATGACCACAACCGAAACCAATAAAAGAAAAATTAAAGTGATGATTATTGAAGATCATCACGACATCAGGCAGGGCATGACGTTCCTGATTAATAACGAAGCCGATTTTAAAGCCTTTCCATTTTCAAAAGCTGAAGACGCATTAAAAACCCTGGACTTTGATCTTCCCGATATTGTGTTGATGGACATAAATCTTCCGGGAATTGACGGAATTGAAACCACGCGCCTTATCAAGCAAAAATTTCCCAAAATCCAGATAATGATGTGCACAGTTTATGAGGATGATGATAAAATTTTTAAGGCGCTGGCGGCAGGAGCAAATGGCTATATTTTAAAACGTGCTGCGGCTGATACCTTGCTCGATTCGGTGCGCGATCTTTTAAACGGGGGCTCACCCATGAGCACTACTATTGCCCGAAAGGTAACTCAGTATTTTCAAGCACATTCTCAGGTGAGTCCTGAAAATGCTTTACTTACTTCACGTGAAAACGAAATTCTTGATTTGCTTTCAGAGGGCTACCGCAATAAGGAAATTGCCGATAAACTATTTGTGAGCGTAAATACCATACGAACTCACATTTACCATATTTATGAAAAGTTGCACGTGCAGAACCGAGTTGAAGCGCTTAATAAAACCGGTCGTAAAGGAAACAGGTTTTAATTTCAGACTTTGAGGGGCTAAAACCTATTTTCAAAATCATGCTATTTACGTATTGCAGGGTATATAGAAAAACTCAACTTTTGCTTCGTGGTTTTTAATGTGGTTTAATTAATTTCCTCAAAAAGGTTATACTTTTCTTTCTTTCCTACAGCCTGCAGATGACTTCTCTTCTGCAGGTTGTTGTTTTATGGAGGTTTATGATTCTGAATAAATTGCTCCACCCGAATGATCATGCATTGCACCGGTAACCGATTTAAGAATGTTTATTTCATTATTCATTCTCAAAACACCAAGAAAAGCAAATACTAACGCTTCCTTAAAGTCAATTATTTTTTTTAGTGGGATAATCACTTGAGCCCTGGTTTTTTCAGCTATACATTGAATTAAAAAGTCGTTATGCGCACCACCACCGGTTACTAATATTTTTTTTGCAGTGATATTTTTACTGCCCGATTGATTATTTACTACAGATGAAATTTGTTTAGCAATATGTTCGGTGACAGTTCTCAAACGATCAGGCAATTTAATTTTTGATTTTTTTAACACCGTTTTGAAATTGTGCTCATACCATTCTTTTCCGAGCGATTTAGGTGGAGGAATACGATAAAACTCCAATGTGTTTAATTTTTCCAGTAACTTCGAATTTATTTTTCCTTTCGAAGAAAGTTTACCCTTATTATCAAAATCGAAACCGGCTTCGTTTGCCAGATCATTTAATGCCATGTTTACGGGGCAAATATCAAATGCAATTCTTTGCTTTCTTTTTTCGAATGAAATATTGGCAATACCTCCGAGGTTAAGGCAATAATCATATTCACTAAATAGTAAACGGTCGCCAACCGGAACCAAAGGCGCTCCCTGTCCTTTCAGCGCAAGATCCCGGCTCCTGAAATCGCAAACTGTTTTTATACCTGTTATGGCAGCTATTTGTGTGCCGTCCCCAATCTGCGAGGTAAATCCATTCTCAGGTTGGTGAAAAACAGTATGCCCGTGAGAACTTATCAAGTCAGGTTTAATTTTATATTTCTTAATAAACTTATTAATCAGTTCTCCAAAATACTTTCCCAACTGTGTATGTGTTTTTACAAAAGTCTCCGCATCGGATTTGTGGAGATTTGCCAACCGGTTTTTCCATTGGTAATTGTATTGAATAGTTTCGGCATGTAAAATTTTATATTTCCATAAGCCTGATTTTTTTTGAAAAACGCAATAGGCGATATCCACTCCATCGAGCGAAGTGCCCGACATCAACCCTATGGTTTTATACTCTTTCATTCAGCCAGGTCAGTTTTTTCGAGATGCAATTTTTTTAGTGAAGGAGCCAGCCTGAGTGCGCCAAACACAACAAGCAATGTCATTGCCCCTCCGAAAATTACCGAGGGAATTAGCCCCATAATTTTTGCAGTAAGCCCCGATTCAAACGCGCCAATTTCGTTTGAAGCACCAATAAAAATGCTGTTGACAGACGAAACCCTTCCTCTCATTTCATCTGGGGTAAATGTTTGGATAATGGTATGACGGATCACCACGCTTACTGCATCAAACATTCCGCTTAACAAAAGAAGCACAAACGAAAGGATAAAATTTTGTGATAACGCAAAGGTTATCATGCACAATCCAAACAATGCCACATTTACTAAAAGTGTTTTTCCGGAATTTCTTAGTGGCGGATAATAGGCAAGCACAACAGTCATGATTACAGCTCCAAGAGCAGGAGCTGCCCTCAGGTATCCCAGCCCTTCGGGGCCTGCATGTAAAACCTGGTCGGCAAAAACAGGCAGCATGGCAACAGCACCGCCAAAAAGCACGGCAAATAAATCAAGCGAAATAGCTGATACAATAATTTTATTTTTAAAAACAAATTTTATTCCGGCAGCCAGGCTTTCCATCATTGATTCATCTTTCACTCTGCGTGCATCATGCTTATCGGAAATCAACAGGTAAAAAACAATGGATGCTGCCATCATGATAAAAGCAATAAACGAAGTGATGCTTCCGCCAAGCCACACATAAAAAATTCCACCCATTGCCGGACCCGCAACAGCGCCAAGCTGCCACATGCTGCTGCTCCATGTTGCCGCATTGGCAAATATATTCCTGGGAATAAGCTGCGATGCAAAAGATGTTACAGCCGGTGCTAAAAATCCTCTTGCCACTCCAATAACAAATACAATTACAAAAACAGGAGCTGTGCCATACTCATAAATTTTTTTCAAGCCTTCACTGGTAAGCCATGTTTGAAACAATGCCACTGCCATGAGCAAACAAATTAAAAGCAGTATAATTTTTCTGCGGCTGAATTTATCGGCAAAATGCCCTCCGAACAACGAAACAAAAATAATGGGCAGCGCTTCAATCAAGCCCATGAAGCCAAGCGTCCACGGGTCGCGCGTATATTCATACGCCATCCAGTTTATTACCAGGGCCTGAACCTGGAAAGCAAGAGTAAGTGTTAAACGGGCAGCAATAAAAAAACGGTATTCTTTAAACCGGAGGGAGGAATATGGATCGTATCGGGATGAACTGCCTTGCATAAAACATTGTAAAAGTAACAAAGGCTTGTTTCTTTTCTTGAAACAAGCCTTTGCAGAAAATATTAAAACAGGAAGTTAATATTCATCTTCGTTAAAGAAGAAATCGTCTTTAGTGGGATAATCGGGCCAAATCTCCTCGATATTTTCATAGGCTTCGCCTTCGTCTTCAAGCTCCTGTAAATTCTCAATCACCTCAAGCGGGGCTCCCGACCGGATTGCATAATCAATTAATTCGTCTTTGGTAGCAGGCCAGGGGGCATCTTCGAGGTGTTGCGCAAGTTCTAAAGTCCAATACATACAGCAGGGTTTTAGTTGGTCAGATTAACATTCTTAAAAAAGGGGTGCAAAAGTATATAAATAAGATTCGAAAAAACAAATGCTTTGAAAAAGAGATTTAAGCGTGCGAAAGTAAAGTTAAACGTGAGAAGGAGAGTAGAGGTAGGATGTTGAACGACAAAAATTTACATTCGCGGCTTCCACTCTGTTTCAGAAGCATTAAAATGTTTCCCGATAAAGCGGGCCAAGACAAATAAAAAATCGGAGAGGCGATTGAGATACTTTATTATTTTTTCATCAACAAAGCTTTCTGCAGCAAGCGCAATAATTAACCTTTCAGCTCTCCGGCAAACACAACGTGCAATATGGCAATAAGAAACCACGGTATTTCCTCCGGGAAGAATAAATGACTTCAGTTCGGAAAGCTGTTCGTTCATTTTATCAATTTTATTTTCGAGAAATAAAATATCTTCTTCTTTTAAATCCGGAATTTTCATTCGCGATTTTTCAGGATCAGAGGCAAGAGAGCTTCCGATGGTAAATAACCTATCCTGAATTTCTTTTAAAATATTTATCCCCTCCAAAGGAATTTGCTGGTCACGGATTAAGCCAACCCAGGAATTCAATTCATCAACGGTTCCATACGTTTCAATGCGAAGATGATTTTTTGAAACACGTGTTCCGCCAATAAGTGATGTTTGCCCTTTGTCGCCTGTTTTGGTGTAGATTTTAGCCACAGATTCTCAAATTATTTTAGAGAGAATTATAATACAACCGTACTCTTTTTTGTTGTATTAATCTTTTCGTTTTTTCCATCCGATTCAATTTTCCCGTCTTTTAAATGAATAATGCGATGCGCATGATTTGCTATATCGGCTTCGTGAGTCACCACAATAATGGTATTACCTTTTTTATGAATCTCTTCAAACAAAGCCATAATTTCCTCAGAAGTTTTTGAATCGAGATTACCGGTTGGCTCATCAGCGAGAATGAGGGACGGACTATTTACCAATGCGCGTGCTACAGCAACCCGCTGCTTTTGTCCGCCAGAAAGTTCGTTGGGGCGATGTTTAACGCGGTCGCCCAAACCCACATCCTGCAAGGCTTTCATTGCGCGCTCCATCCGTTCTTCTTTGCTGTAACCGGCATATACTAACGGCAGCGCAACATTTTCGAGCGCTGTTGAGCGGGGCAGCAAATTGAATGTCTGAAACACAAACCCGATTTCGCGGTTGCGTATGTCAGCCAGCTCATTGTCGGACATGTGCGCCACAGCGGTTTTATTGAGAAAATATTCTCCTCCGGTGGGAGTATCGAGGCAGCCGATGATGTTCATTAAAGTAGATTTTCCTGAGCCGGATGAACCCATTAAAGCAACGTATTCGTTTTTAAAAATTTCGGTGGTGATGGTCCGCAACGCATGAATTTCTTCGGTACCCACACGATACACACGCGAAATGTTTTTTAAGCTGATAATGGATTGCATAAATGCTATTCAAAAAATAAGTTTGTAAAGATAAAATATATAGCGTATGGAAGATGTTAGCATGACGACCTTCTAATACATGAATAAAAAAACAAAACTGTCAAAACCGAATTGTAAAGTGTTGCCGGGTTAAATCTGTATTGAAAAAAACAATTCCCATTACAAATAAATCAACGGTTACAGTAACCTGCGGGTGATTTTTTATTTTGTTCCATGCGTCCTGCATTTCGCGCGACCAATTAATGTCATCGAAAATAAAAATGCTTTTGTTATGAGATTTCAAAAGGCATTTTTGAAAATAATTCAGCGTGGCATCTTTTTGATGGTTGCCGTCAAAAAAAACCAAATCGAGCTTTTCAAAACCGGTTAATACTTTATCAAGCGCATGGTCAAAACTTCCGGTCTCCGGCTGAATGTTTTTAAAGCCGGATTTCTGAAAATTGATTTTCGCGATTCGGGAAGTTTCCGGACAACCTTCAACGGTAATTATTTTTGATTGGGGATTGGCAGCAACCATGTACATAGTGCTTATTCCAAAAGATGTTCCTAACTCAAGAATGGCTCCGGGCTTATAATGATTAATGATTCGAAAAAGCAGCTGCGCATATTTTGCAGGTTTTGCTGAATGTTTTGCGATTTCACTAATTTTTCTACGGTAGGTTTTTGGTCCACCGAAAGCAGTACCGAAATCGGTTACGTTTATTACTTTATTATCATTCAATAATTCTCTTCTCAAATTTTCGATTTTATTAAATTCGGAAAATTGCGTTTTGTTATTAATCACTTTGGTGACGAGATCGAAAATAAAAGGAGAATGCACATCGTGCCTGCTTTGAGCGGTGAAGCGGTAGTGAAGATATTGCAGGAGATGACGAACCTTTTGCCACATGGCACAAAAATAGTTTTCTGTTTGTATCCCGAAAGTAGTTGGAAATTCTAAACTGTGTTCGTCCCGCATAATGCGGGATCACACTTATTATGTTCATATTCGGGATGTTCAAATTTGTTCGGTATATAATATTCCGGGAGCAATGTCGTTATTGAATCAAATTAACATCACAATGTTAGTAAACATCAAACCGTTATTCCAATCATCATAATCATTGAAGCTAATTTTACCTGTTACCGAAATAAAAAGAAAAACTATAAAAAATGAGCATATTACTTCAGATTAATCAAACCGTATCGAATGCTGCTGATACATTAAACCAGGCAGCCAATGCTGCAACTGCACCGACAGAACAATCTATTTCGCTGTGGGACTTAGCGCAAAAAGGCGGACCCATTTTAATTCCCATTGCAATCTTATCCATTGCAGCGGTGTATATTTTCTTTGAACGGTTATTTGTAATCAGGAAATATTCGCAGATGGATCAGAATTTTATCAGCCAGATAAAAGATCATGTTACGTATGGAAATATTGACGCAGCAAAATCATTATGTAGAAATACAAACAGCCCTGTTGCACGGATGATAGGAAAAGGAATCACAAGACTTGGCAAACCGGTTAAGGAAATTGAAAGCGCCATCGAAAGCGCAGGCAAACTCGAAGTATATCAAATGGAAAAAAATATGGGAATACTCAGCACTATAGCAGGGCTTGCTCCTATGTTTGGTTTTCTGGGAACTATTTTTGGAGTGATAAAAATATTTTATGAAATACACCTTGAAAACAGTTTGGAAATAGGAACTATTTCGGGAGGATTGTATGTGAAAATGATTGCCAGTGCGGCAGGATTGCTGGTGGGAATTGTTGCTTATTCGGGATACCAGTTTTTAGTTCACCGCATTGACAGGGTAGTAAATAAGATGGAGATAAATGCGATCGAATTTATTGATATGCTTGAAGAGCCCGTTAAAGTTTAGCGAATAATGAACAGGTAATTAGGTAATCAGGGAAAAACCCGGTAAACAAATAATTCAATTAGCTAAGTACCATAATTACCAAATTACCCACATAAAAATGAATTTAAGACCACGAAGAAGACAAGCGACCGAAGTGTACACAGCTTCGCTGAATGACATAATGTTTTTTCTGTTGTTGTTTTTCTTAATTACCTCAACACTGGCAACGCCAAATGTTTTGAAGTTAATTTTACCGAGTTCAAAAACAAGCAGCCAGTCAATAAAACACCCCATGGTGATTTCTGTAACAGGCGATTTGCATTATGCGGTAAATAATATCCCGGTTCCGGTTGAACAGCTGGAAGCTACTATACGAAATGTTATGGGCAGCCAAACAGATCCGACAGCTCTGCTGAAAGTAGATAAATCAGTTCAGGTTCAAAGCCTGGTGGAAATTTTGGATATTGGTAATAGAAATAAAATAAAAATGGTGATGGCAACAGCCACTTCGAGGCAATAAACGCCCCAGCCCTCCCGATAGGGAGGGAGTGAAAGATGGATGCACAATTAAAAGATATAAGAAAAAAATCGGCAGGGCTTGCGCTCCTGGTGCATGGAATTCTTTTCCTTATTCTTCTTTTTACTTTTTTACACTCCAAAATTCCTCCTTTCGGAGGCGGGGGCGGAGGTTTATCAAGTTTTGGTTTGGTTGAATTTGTCACTGGTGATGAACAACCCATGTCGAATAATCAAACTTTAGAGCCGGTTCCGGTTGAACCTTCGCAACAACAAAAAGTTGAGGAGGAAGAAATTGTTACGCAGGATTTAGAAGACGCTCCGCCTGTTGTAATAAAAAAAGAAAATAAAAAACCGATTAAGAAAAAATCTGTAACAGTGGCGGTTCCCAATGTAAAAACCAAGGAACAGATAAAGCAGGCGCAAAAGGTCGATCCCATTTCGTTATATAAAGGCAAAAGCAATAACTCATCGCAGGGAAATTCGCAGAGCGGAACTGGTGACCAGGGAAATCCGAACGGTGATCCTAACGCATCGTACACCGGAAATAACGGAACGGGTACAGGACCCGGCAGTGGTGGCGGTGATGGAGATGGAACAGGTCCGGGAAAAGGTCCGGGGATTTCATTCAGCCTGGGTGGAAGAAAATCGGTTTCACTCTCCAGGCCTAACGACAATTCTCAGGAAACCGGAAAGGTTGTGGTTGATATTACCGTTGACAAATACGGAAATGTAACTTATGCCAACCCGGGCGGGCGAGGTTCAACAACAACCAGCGCAAATCTTTACCGAAAGGCTAAAGAGGCTGCGTACAAAGCAAAATTCAGTGCAAATCCTGAAGTTGAAGAACAAAGAGGGACTATTACTTTTGTTTTTATTGTTCAGTAGCAGAAATTTTTCTTTCCTACTTTTGATTTGTGTCGCTCTCCTACAAGCAAACTCTCGATTATTTATATACTCAGTTACCCATGTTTCATCGCGTGGGCGCTGCGGCATATAAAGCAAATCTTGAGAATACGTTTGCCATTGATTCCATTTTAAATCATCCGCATCAAGCTTTTAAAACCATTCATGTTGCAGGGACTAACGGCAAAGGCTCAACAAGCCACATGCTGGCTGCGATACTTCAGGAGGCAGGATATAAAACGGGATTATACACTTCACCACATTTAAAAGATTTCCGTGAGCGCATTCGCATTAACGGGAAAATGATTTCAAAAAAATATGTGTCTTCTTTTGTTGAGAATCATATCCGTCAGTTGACGGATGAAAAAATTCAACCATCATTTTTTGAATGGACAGTTGGACTGGCATTTGATTATTTCAGAAACCAGAAAGCGGACGTGGCAATAATTGAAGTTGGCTTAGGCGGAAGACTTGATTCAACAAATATTATTACCCCGGTACTTTCTGTAATTACCAACATCAGTTGGGATCACATGAATTTACTTGGAAATACGCTTGAAAAAATTGCAACAGAAAAAGCGGGTATCATTAAGAAAAGTGTTCCGGTTGTGGTTGGCGAAACGAAACAAGAAACAAAAAATATTTTTTCAGCCAAAGCCCGGGAAAAAAATGCTCCAATATATTTTGCGGAGAAAAATTTTAAAGCCATACTAAAAAAAGACATGTCGGGATCAAGGGGGAAAATGGTTATTGACGTTTTTTATAAAGGAAAAAAATATCTGAAAAATCTTGAACTCGACCTAACCGGAAGATATCAGCTAAAAAATGTTTGTACAGTTTTGCAGACAATTCAAGCACAAACAAATTTCGTAGTAACAGAAAAAAAAATCCGGTCGGCATTAAAAAATGTAAAGCAGTTGACCGGATTACGGGGACGCTGGGAAATTATTTCTAAAAACCCTCTTACGATTTGCGATACCGCGCATAATGCAGACGGAATTGCGGAAGTGTTAAAACAGTTCAAAACAATTAACTGTCGCAAAATGCATTTTGTTTTGGGAATGGTAAATGACAAGGACATTTCGGGGATTTTAAAACTGCTTCCCCAAAAAGCAATTTATTACTTCTGCAAAGCAAACATTCCGCGCGGTATAGAGGCTGCCGAACTTGCAGCCCGTGCAATAACAATCGAGCTAAATGGGAATATTTATCAATCGGTTAAAAAAGCCATGAAAGCCGCACAAAAAAATGCCGGCAAAAATGATTTAGTGTTTGTTGGCGGAAGCACATTTACAGTGGCTGAGGCACTATAAGAATTTTTTTCAAGGACCACCGTTTTACAACGGTATTACCTTTAACGGTGGGCGTAAGCCATTGAAGCTATACTCACTTTTGTATTTTTAACTTTAAGAAGCGCTTCGGCACAGGCTGCAAGAGTGGAGCCTGTTGTAATCACATCATCAACCAGTAAAATATGTTTGCCTTCAATATCATTTGTTGAAGTAAGTGAAAAAACCTCATTCACATTTTTCCATCTCGAAAAACGGTTCTTGCGGGTTTGTGTTTCGGTTTTTTTGTTTCGTACTATCAGATTATTTAAAGCTGTAACTTTCATTGCGGTACTTAGCCC
>JBIOHJ010000028.1:0-28176 GCA_044448905.1 Bacteroidia bacterium
CTTTGGGAGCAGGAGGTCGCAGGTTCGAATCCTGCCACCCCGACAGGAAATCAGAGATTAGAAATGCAGAATTAAAAATTAAATTATGATTTTTAAGTTCTGCATTTTGCATTCTCATTTCTAAATTTTTTCCGGTCCCGTAGCTTAACTGAATAGAGCACCTGACTACGGATCAGGAGGTTCGGGGTTTGAATCCCTGCGGGATCACATCAATTCATCTTAATGCATTTTAAATCAGGAATTTAAAATGCATTTTTCTTTTTGGGGTAAACATAGGGTAAACATTTGCATTTTTTTGAACCTTTTCTCAATCAAAATTTCTGCAAGCATTTTTTTACAATATCTGGCACATGATTAATATCATTCCAGGCACTGACAAATTACATTTCAAAAAGTATTCAGCCGAAATAGTTTTGTGATGTTAAAAAAAATAAACATCATGAAATCAAATGCAGGAATAGCTGATCGTTTTATCAGGGTATATTTAGGAATGGTGATTGCCGGAAGCGGGATTTTTTATAACAGTATTTGGGCTGTGCTCGGAATACCGGTTTTCATTTCAGGAATTGTTGGGTTTTGTCCTTTGTATTCTTTGTTAAAACTAAATACATTCGGTAAAGAAGATGCCGAAGTGTAGTCAAAGGTAAAAGTGAATTCAATTACACAGAATTATTTTGAAAATTGCGTTTCCGCAACTCGAATTGGCATTTCCGTCAATTCAGTTTTTATTTTAATGTAAGGTGTATCTTAGCGAAACAAAAAATATACTAATGCAACGTGGGCACAAGCAACGCATGTTTGAAGAATTATTCGAACATGCTACAGAAAGCATCATTGTTACTAACCAGGAGGGAGAAATACTTTTTATCAACCCGGCTACCGAACGTTTTTTCGGCTACAAGCAGGAAGAACTTGTAGATAAAAAAGTGGAATATCTGATGCCTGAAAGATTTTCAAGGAAGCATGTACATCACAGAGAAAAATACCATGAAAATCCTCATACCCGTTCTATGGGTATCGGTATGGATTTATTTGCTAAGAGAAAAGATGGTTCTGAGTTTCCGGTCGAAATTAGTCTCAGCCCGTTTACTTATGAAGATCAAAAATTCGTTATTGCTTTCTTAATTGATATTACTAAACGAAAACAAGCGGAAGAATCTCTGCTGAAACAGCAAAAGGATCTTGAGAGCCTGGCTAAAGAATTAAAATCTACTAACGAACGCCTCGAATCAAAAGTGCAGGACCGGACAAAAGTATTAAGAGAAGCTTTGCATGAAATTGAAAAATCGAAAGAGGAATTAAGTGAAGCGTTGGAAAGAGAAAAGGAATTGAATGAATTGAAATCGCGTTTCCTTTCGATGGCATCGCACGAATTCAGAACTCCGCTCACTGCTATTCTTTCATCAGCATCATTGATTCCCGAATATCCTTCCACAGAACAGCAGGAAAAAAGAATGAAGCATGTGGAGAGAATAAAGTCAGCAGTAAATAACCTGAATGATATCCTGAGCGATTTTCTGTCTATCAGTAAAATTGAAGAAGGAAAAGTGCTTGCTGATTTTAGAAATTTTGATCTCAATAAAATGGCAAATGAAATCAGCAATGAGATGAAAGGGCTTGCCAAGCCCGGACAGCAAATAATTCACGAACATTCAGGTGTAGGAGAAGTAAAGCTTGATCCGAAGCTTATACGCAATGTCATTATTAATCTGGTTTCGAACGGGTTAAAATTTTCGGATGAGAATAAAAACATATGGATAAAAACCAGTGTTCAGAAAAATGGTGTACACATCGAAGTAAAGGATGAAGGGATGGGAATAAGCAATGATGATCAGAAACATTTGTTCGAACGGTTTTTCCGAGGAAATAATGCAACCAACGTACAGGGAACCGGATTGGGATTAAATATTGTTGCGAATTATGTGGAGTTGATGAACGGTTATATCGAAATGGAAAGCGAACTGGAAAAAGGAACCACATTCAAAATTACATTCCCTAATAATAGTAAATAGGGTAATCATGTTAATTCGATAACCCCAATCCATAAAACAATTAAGCAATTCATTTAAACATGCAAAACATTCTACTCATAGAAGACAACAAGGAAGTCCGCGAGAACACGGCTGAAATTTTAGAGCTTGCCGGATACAAAGTGGCAACTGCTACTGATGGAAAGAAAGGTGTGGAACAGGTAAATAAGAAAAAACCCGACCTCATCATCTGTGACATCATGATGCCTGTGCTTGACGGCTATGGCGTGCTGCACCTTCTCAGCAAAAATTCTGAAACGGCAAACATCCCTTTCATTTTTCTTACTGCAAAAGCCGAACGAAGTGACTTACGAAAAGGAATGGAAATGGGTGCCGATGATTATATCACCAAACCGTTTGATAAAATTGAATTGCTCAATGCTGTGGAAAGCCGGTTGAAAAAACTCGATTCTATTAAAAAGGAATATGGGAAAGATATTGAAGGACTTTCGGCTTTCATCAGCGATGTGGCAGGAAAAGACGCGCTGAGGAAATTTACAGAAGGGAAAAGAATTAATTCGTACAAAAAGAAGGAAAGTATTTACATGGAAGGCAATTATCCTAATGGCATGTATTATATCAATAAAGGCAAAGTAAAAACTTTTAAAACCCACGAGCATGGGAAAGAATTTATTATTGAACTGCTCAAGGAAGGCAATTTTTTTGGCTATACCTCATTGCTGGAAGGAAAAATATATAATGAATCAGCCCAGGCGCTTGAAGATTCGGAGATTACTTTTATTCCGAAGGATGATTTTTATTCGCTGGTGTATAACCATCGCGAGATTTCGAAAAAGTTTTTGCACATCCTTACTCAAAACGTTACTGAGCAGCAGGAAAAGCTTTTGGAGCTTGCTTACAGCTCGGTGCGAAAACGTGTTGCCGAAGCGTTAACGATGCTTCAAATGCGCTATAAAGATGAAGGGCAGCAACCGTTCAGCATCGCCATCTCGCGCGAAGACTTAGCCAACATTGTTGGTACAGCAACCGAATCATTAATCAGAACACTCAGCGATTTCAAAGAAGAAAAGTTAATTGAAATTAAAGAAGGAAAAATTTTTATTCTGAACGAAGAGAAGCTGAAAAGGATGAAGAACTGATTTTACAAATCTTTCTTCTTAAACTTCCTCAGGGCTATAAGCAGGGGGATAAAAATCCATAGCATCATGATAGCAGCCGAGTACGACATGCCTGTACGCGTGCCGAAAAATTCACTGAATAACGCCCCGGTATATCCCATCAATGCGGAAATGTCCATTTTAAGGAGAATGAGGATGCGGGCGAGGTCAACTGGATTGAGGGAACAAAATGCAATCATGGGTTTTTCCAGAGGGTAATCGCTGAACTGGAACATGATGAGAATTAGAAACCCGTCATAAATGAGCGAGAAAAAAAGCCATATCAAAATTGCAATGCCGATACCACGCGCTTTGTCGCGGGTAATGACTGAACCGAGTATGGCAAGCGAAACAAAAATGGCAGTGAGAATACAGCCTGTTGTCGCCATAACATAAGCTGTAGCTGAACCTTCCATCAAAATTGCAGGCAACCCGGCACCAATTGCAAACGCAATAAGTAGCGACAAACAAACGCCTGTGTAGATGCTCAGCAGCAATCGGCTTCGTTTTACCGGCTGCGCCACGAGCAGCTCGATAAATTCAGAAGAATTGTACATGTATATGGTGCTGAAGATTAAGCTGACAAGTGGGATAAGGATAAGAATGATGCTGAGCATGCTTAACAATCCTTTTGCAGGATTGTCTTCGAGATTGAAAATGCTGAGTGATATGAGCAACAGGAAAATTGAGTACGCAACAATGATTTTGCTGCGCAAAATATCCACCATTACATATTTGATTACTTTGAGCAAGGTGTGATGAGAGGATTAGTTGATTATATTTTGAAATTGAAGGTTATTTTTCATAACGGCTGCTATAGCCCGTGAAAGTTTTTCTTCACCTGTATCGGCTCGCAGATCGGAAATGTTTTTATAAAACAGCAATTTTCCTTCGTTAAGATAAATAACCTGCGAAACAAGGTCATCGAGGTCGCTGAGGATATGGGAAGAAATTAAGATGAGCTTGCCTTTTTCTTTTTCTTTCCGGATTTTTTCTTTAAGAATTTCAGACGACACCGGGTCAAGCCCTGCTGTTGGTTCATCGAGAATGAGCACCCGGGGATGAAATAAAAATGCAAGAGACGCACTTACCTTCTGTCGTGTACCGCCCGACAGTGTGCGCATACGTTTATGCAGCATCTGATTTAATCCGAAAGACCGAATGAGTTCATTGTCAGTTTCAGCAGATGTTTTTTTCCGGAGGTCAAGCATCATTTCAAAAATTTGCCCGATGGTCATATTATCGGGATAACGTCCGATCTGCGGCATATAGCCAATCTGCTCACGGTATTTCCAGTTGTGAAATATGCTTTGGTTGCTGAAAGAAATTTTTCCGCTCTCGGGAACAACCATCCCGAGCAGGCATTTTATAAATGTAGTCTTACCCGAACCGTTAGGGCCGATTAAAGAAATAGTTTCACCACTGTTGCAGGTGAGCGATACATTATCAAGGGCTTTTAATTTCCCGAATGACTTGGTAACTCCTTCAGCAACTATCATAACGCAAATGGTTTCATGACCGGTGAATCGTCTTTAAAATTTTCAGGAGTAAGGCTTGGAATTGCTTTTTCAGCTTTGTCCAGTAAAGCCACCATGAAGCTGCGTAATAGAATCATCGCAACAGGAATGCGCTCAACAATCATGGAATACATGCTTATCGGATGGAAGGGAACATCCCCTTTGCCGTCACGGTTTAAATCGTAGCCATCATATTTGTCCCAGTAATTATTCACAAATGTGTTCATGATAAGCGACCCGTTTGTGGTCACATCAAATGTATTGCCTTTAAAATTATTTTTTTCAATGGTGTTGTTATCACAGCTTGCCTGGATGCGCAGTGCACAGCCGTTGTTTTCAAAATTATTCAGCAAAACGGCAATGCGGTTACTTCCTTCCATGTAAATGCCGGATGAGTTGTTTGTAAATTTATTGTTCTCCACGCGGCTGTCGGAAATTTCTTTGAGCAGCAAGCCATACGCTGCGCTTCCCCAGTTGTCTTTGAAAATGTTGTTAATCATTTTTACATGATTGGTGTACATGACAGCTACTCCGGCACCGTTATTTTCAAAAATATTTTGAAGGTAATCGTTGTGATGCGAAAACATAAAATGCAATCCGTAACGTATATTTTTATGGCTGAAATTTTTTTGTATTGTGGAGTTCGTTACAAATTCAAAATAAATCCCGTCACGCTGCCCGCTTACATTGTTGCTTTCAATGGTCATGCTGTCACACTTCCAGCAGTGAATACCGTTGCCGGATTGCAATTCTTCTTTACCGAATGATTGTAGGGTGTTTCCTGATGCGGTGCTTTGCTCACATCCCTGGAAATAAATTCCGAAGAACATATCATTTAGAATATTATTCCTGATGATGACATGCTGTGAATTGTAAATCTTAATCCCTGCATAATCGTTCATGCTCGATTTGCCGCAGTTACGTAATACAAAACCTTCGACAGTAACATGTGATGACCATATGGAAATGATTTCGTATTTCTTTTCACCATCCAGCACCGGCTTGTTTATTCCGCGAAGGAGGAGCGGTTTTTTGATAAGTATATTTTTCTCAAAATACGTTCCGGGATAAACAAGAATAGTATCATATTCCAGTGCAAGCTCCACAGATTTCTGAATGGAAATAAGTCGCGTGTTTTGTTTAACAATCCAGGTTGCACTTTCGGATAGTGCCGGGAAAAACAACACGAAGAAAAGCAGGCATATTATTTTTTGTCGAATGGATTGATGTCTTCCCATGTCAGTTTTTTACCATTGAACTTTTTCATTGCTTCATCCCTTTCCTGCTCCGAATCAAAAGCCACCGTATTCCATCCCATCGGGCTGCGTAAAGATTCACTTTGAAACAAAAGTGCAATATCCGATTTAATCCATTTGTTTTTATCATTAAAGTCAGAAAAGTAAACTCCTGCAAGCTCGTTTCGCCATACGCCACCGTTTTTGAGGAATGACGCAAGACAGTGAATATCGTCAAAGCGGAATGATTTTCCTTTCGTGCTCATGCATTGCGCGGAAAATTTTTCATCCACAATATTCATTTTACAAAAATCACAGGCATCTTTTCCATAACGGATAGCTTGTGGTTCGGTGCTGCATGATGCAAAAAACATTGCTATCAGAAAAGGTAAAGCAAAATTGAGAGCTGTATTTGATTTCATTTTTCTATGTTTTCTAAATTCAAGAATCCAGGTGCCAACCAGCATCACACCTACTGCAACGAATATCCATCCTCCAATATCGGGAATGGAATACGCACCAAAGTTCAGCAGCTTTTTATACCCGATGAGTGGCGGCTGATAAGCCATGCCCGGAACTTTTATGGGCGCATCCGGATTAAGTTCATGTCCGTAATTATATTCCCACCTGTAAAAATCAGCCATGGAAACAAAAGCAATGATTAAAAACAGGGCAACTAATACATTGAAAATTTTTCTCCTGTTCAGAATCAACGTTAGAAAACCCAATGCAGCAAATCCGCCTATAATGTAAGGCAGGATTGTAAATTCTATAAAATCATCTTCATTCAATGTCCTCATGCCGATGTAATGGTTCAACCCGTTAACAACATCCACATTTCCGCCCAGCTTGTGAGCATGGATTTTTAAAACCAATCCTTCGGGGTACTGTGGTGCCGCGAGTTCAATTTTCCAGATGGGAAAAAGTAAAACAACAATCATCATTACAGAACAGCAAGCGGTAACCGCTTTCATTAACGCTGTCATTTTCTTTGTATTTATTTTACTGTCTTCCATTTTTATTAAATCAAAATTATATAATAAAAAAGGGGAATAGCAAACTATGACTATTCCCCACTCTGCCTTGCTCTTATCCCTTACTTGCTGCTGGCAGTTGCATCTTCAACTTTTTTTCCTGTGCTGAAACTGATAGGCACATTGCTGCCCGCGGGGGAAACCCTAATGTATCCCTGCATTTCCTGGTGCAATGCGCTGCAAAAATCGGTACAATAAAACGGCACCACACCAACCCTGTCAGGAATCCATTTCAGTGTTTGTGTTTCACCGGGCATGACCAGTATCTCTGCAGTCGCTGCATGTTTTATTGCAAATCCGTGCGGTACATCCCAGTCCTGCTCAAGATTAGTTAAATGGAAATATACTTCATCACCCATTTTCACTCCTTCAATATTATCCGGTACAAAGTGTGAACGTATAGAAGTTAAGTATACATGTATTTTATTTCCTTCACGAACAACCTTTGCTTCCTTTTCTCCTTTGCTCACATACGGATGCATGTTCTCTTCAATCTTAAAAATTTTTCTCGAATTTTTCGTTATAAGATCAGCCGGGCATGCCTGGGCATAATGCGGTTCTCCTACTGTGGGGAAATCCAACAGCAGCTGCATTTTTTCTCCGCTGATATCATACAGTTGTGCGCTTTGTGCAAGCTCAGGCCCTGTGGGAAGGTAACGGTCCTTTGTAATTTTGTTATAAGCAATCACATATTTGCCATAAGGCTTGCGCGAGTCACCGCCCGGAACACATAAGTGTCCAATAGAATAATAAGTTGGTACGCGGTCAATTACATTCAGCCCTTTTACATTCCATTTTACAATTTCAGAGGAAACGAAAAACGAAGTATAAGCATTTCCTTTATCATCAAACTCTGTATGCAATGGGCCAAGCCCCGGTTTTTTTACTTCACCGTAAAGTGCAGCTTCGTAACTAATAACAGGCAAGCCTTCGTATTCTCCATCAAACTTTTTCTCTTCAATTGCTTTTAACATCTTCGTGAAAGAGAAAACAGGAATCAAAGCAGCAAGCTTTCCGCTTCCTACAATATATTCACCGGTGGGATCCACATCACAACCGTGCGGTGACTTAGGGCATGGAATCAGGTAAACCATGTCTTTTAACTCTGCAGGATTTAACACGAGCACTTCGTTGATAATTTCCGTAGTTGTCATGTGTGTTTTTTCACTAAGCAAATTATGCATGTATTTTGTTTTTCTTTTTTCTCCTTTTCCTGCTTTCACATACTCTTCCGCTTTTTTCCAGTTTATTGCTATCACAAAATCTTTATCCTTTTGCGAAGCATTCACTTCAAGAAGCGTGTTTGCTTTTTCAGAATTATAGCAGGAGAAAAAGAACCATCCGTGCGAAGGCCCTTTGCCTGCATGCGCTAAATCATAGCTCACACCGGGCAGCAGCAGTTGGAATGCAATTTTCATGTGCCCCTCTTTCGGGTCAACACCGATAAAGCTGATAGTGCCTTTGAAATTTTCTTTGAACGTACTGATGGAAACATCCTGGTTTTCACCGACAGGTACGCTGAAGCGCGTTCCGGCAATAACATACTCGGTGTTTTCAGTGATAAACGGAGAGGAATGATTACCTCCGCTGTTCGGAAGCTCAATAATTTCCGCGGTACGGAACGAGGTAAGGTCAATTCGCGCAACGCGCGGGGTGTTATTGCCGTTTCCGAAGAGCCACCTGCCATCCACTTCACCATTGGTTTGTGAAAGCTCCACGTGATGCAAATCATCCCACGGAACATATCCTGATGAAGTCTGCAGCATGGGTTTTGATTCTTCGCTGAATCCATAACCGCTTTCAGGATGAGCTGAAAAAACAGGAATGATTCTGAATAATCTTCCTGACGGAAGACCATATACGCCAACCTGCCCGTTAAAACCACCGGAAACAAAATTGTAAAACTCATCATACTTGCCGGGCGCTATATACGTGCGGGCTGCAGCATCGCCTGTTACTGCCGAGGCAATATTTTTAGGCTTGCAGCTTTTAAAAATTGCAATCCCGGCTATTAAAGCCGCGGCAATCATCAAATAATTTCCAAATTTATTTTTCATATTTTTTTAGTTTAGATTTTTCTTTCTTAATAGCCCGGCAGCTTAATTTTACCACAACATTATTTTATTTTACCCCGTCATTCTTGCGCATAAACTCAAGAACAGCACGTGCATCTTCATCGCTCAGGCTTTGATTGGGCATCCGCACCATACAAATTTCAAGCATTGCCTGTGCTTCGGGATCTTTATCCAGCATTTCATCCGTATTGGTTGAAAAGTTCATAATCCACTCCGGCTTTCTGCGGGTAGTTACCCCTTCCCATCCGGGCCCAACCACTCTTTCTTTAGTAAGCTTATGGCAAGCCGAACATTTTAAATCATACACACCGTTTCCGTCAGCAGCCATCTTTGCATCCAGCTTTTCAGCAAGTTCTACATGGGTGAATTTACCAATGCCCTTTGCCTCCAGGGCTTTTGATGCAGAGTCCTCTTTAAAAAGGTCACCCACGGCATTTGGATTTTCAGCAGCCTCTTTTTTTTCGGTGTTACCGGAGCAGGCATATATTAATGCTGCTATTCCGGAAATGATGAGTAGTTTTTTCATATTGTTTTAGTTTTTTATTTTCACTCAAAGATAAAAAACTATTGTTCTTAAGCTTTATATTTTTATCCAGGTGCAAAACTATGTTCGGGATAATGCCGATAGCATGACCTGGGTTTTATGAGCACATGACTTTTATCATATATCCCGGATGACGACAATATTCATAATAAGGACTGAGAAAAGTCATAACCTGCGTGGCAATTTTCTTTTTCATTTGCAATTGAAATCTTAAATCCATACTGATTATGAAAACTAAACTTCTCACATTAACACTTGGTGCCTCGGCTTTCATGCTTGCTGCATCCTGTTCTGAAACGAACAATGGAAATGAAGCAAACGCTCCGGGTAATGCAAATGCAGAAATACAAACTGCCGGTGGGCAGGAAAATGTAAGCGATGATGTATCGCAGCCCAACGTTGTAAAAATTGCCGTTGGCTCGAAAGACCACACTACGTTAGTTAAAGCATTGCAGGCAGCCGACCTCGTTACTTCGCTTTCCAACAACGGGCCTTTCACAGTTTTCGCTCCTGTGAATTCAGCGTTCGATGCATTGCCCGCAGGAACACTGGATAATTTATTGAAACCGGAAAGCAAAGACGCGCTTGCAAATATTCTTCAGCATCATGTGGCTGTTGCTGTTTTTAATACCGAAAGCCTGCAGGACGGGCAGGTGCTGGGAATGGTGGACGGAACCAATGCAACCATTCATATTAAAGACGGGAAATATATGATTGATGAAGCGAACATTGTTGCTTCGGTGCCTGCCTCTAACGGTATAGTGCATGTTATAGATAAAGTGCTTTTGCCGCCATCGCAGTAAGCGGATGAAAAAAGAAAGTGATGAAAAGCCAATAAACCTCCTTTTTTTTCAAGTATCTAATCTTCTTTTTGATTTTCAGTAATTTATTTAGCACATTTGTTCGCATATTTAATTGTTATACGAAACCGCTTGGGCGACCTGCAAGCTTGAAACTTTGCCGTTTTGAATGACCCACTAAGAAACTATGCTATTAGAAATAAATACGACACATAAACCAGCAACCGACTTAGGTTATTTGCTGCATAAACACCCTGACAAGTTGCAGACGGTTGAACTTTCTGTTGGCAATGCTCATGTGTTTTATCCAGAGGCAACCGAAGATTCTTGCACCGCATGTTTGTTGCTTGACATCAATCCAGTTGATTTAGTCAGAGGCGACAGAGGACGAGGAGCATTTTTGCAAGAGCATTATGTGAACGACAGACCTTACACAAGCAATTCGTTTTTAAGCACAGCTTTAGTAAAAGCATTTGGTTCGGCAGTAAACGGAACTTGTCATACAAAACCCGAATTGGCTTTGACAGCAATTCCATTGACAGCAAAAGTTCATTCTCTCAAAGTTGATTGCGAAAAAGAATACATCAACAAATTGTTTGAACCACTTGGCTACAAAATTTCTTACGAGACAATTCAACTTGATTCAACTTTTCCGAGTTGGGGAGAAAGCAAAGTTGTAAATCTCACAGTTGAGAAAACGACAACACTTAAAGAGTTTCTTTCTCAACTCTATGTTTTTATGATGGTGCTTGACAATGACCGCCACTATTGGATTTCAAAAAACGATATTGATGTGCTGATAAGACGAGGAGAAAATTGGTTGGAGAATCATCCTGAAAAAGATTGGATAACAAAACGGTATTTGAAAAACTTGCGGACACTTACCAACCAAGCACTTTTAAGATTAGCAAACGAAGATGAATTGACTGAAGAACAACCATTGCCCGAACGGAAATTAAATCTACATCAACAGCGGTTGAATAAAGCCGCTGAACTTTTGAAAGCAAGCGGAGCAGAAAGCGTTTTAGACATTGGTTGTGGCGAAGGCAAACTTTTAAAATTGCTTTTGAAAGAAGGACAGTTCAAAAAGATTGCAGGCATGGATGTTTCGTTTGGTGAACTTCAAAGAGCAAAAGAGAATTTGTATTTAGACCAAGCATCACCTGCAATGAGAGACAGAATAAAAATCTTTCAAGGTTCGGTTACTTACAAAGATGAACGACTGAAAAATTTTGATGCAGCAGCATTGGTTGAAGTGATAGAACATTTGGACGAAGAAAGATTACCAGCAATGGAAAAAGTTGTGTTTGGCTTCGCCAAACCAACTACTGTAATTCTTTCTACTCCCAATGCAGAATACAATGTTGTGTTTGAGAAGTTGCAAGCAGAAACTTTCAGACATGATGACCACCGTTTTGAGTGGAGTAGAAAAGAGTTTTCCGACTGGTGCAATAAAATTTGCAGTGAGTTCAACTATAAAGTTGAGATTTATCCAGTAGGACAAGAAGAAGAAAATATTGGTGCACCTTCACAATTAGCTGTGTTCAAGAAGAAATGAAAGAAATAAAACTACCCGAAATATCATTGGTGCTTTTAGTAGGTGCAAGCAGTTCAGGCAAATCAACTTTTGCGAAAAAGTATTTTTTACCAACTGAAATTCTTTCATCGGATTATTGCAGAGCATTGGTTTCTGATGATGAAAATAATTTAGCTGCAACTGATGAAGCTTTTGAAGTGCTGCATTACATCGCAGCAAGGAGATTGAAACTTGGAAAGTTGACTGTAATTGATGCTTTAAATCTTCGCAAAGAAGACAGAGCAAAATTGGTTCAGTTAGCTAAAGACAATTATGCTTTAGCAGCAGCAATAGTTTTAGAAACACCAATCAGAAAATTATTTGACAGACACGAAGAACGCACCGACAGAAATTTCAGCAAGCATGTTTTAGAAAGACAGTATGACGATTTCAAGCGTTCAATGAGAACGATTGAAAGAGAAGGTTTCAGTTACACTTACTTTCTAAATCCCGAAGAAGAAATAAAAATCTTCCGTCAGAAACTTTGGAACAACAAGAAAGAAGAACGAGGAGCATTTGACATTATCGGAGACATTCACGGATGCTTTGATGAATTGATGGTGTTGTTTTCAAAACTTGATTACAAGATTGAAAGAAAAGTAGACGGACATTTTGAAATTCAGAATCCTGAAAACCGCAGAGCAATATTTCTTGGCGACTTGACCGACAGAGGAAATAAATCTCCCGATGTTTTGCGTTTGGTAATTGATATGGTGAAAGCACAAAAAGCATTTTGCATTTGTGGCAACCATGATGAGAAGTTGAATAAATTTTTGAATGGGAAAAATGTAAATCTCAATCACGGTTTAGACAAAACAGTGCAGCAGTTAGAAAGCACATCAAAAGAATTCAGAACCGAAGTGAAAGAATTTTTGAATGGCTTGATTGCTCATTATGTTTTAGACGATGGAAAATTAGTTGTGGCTCACGGTGGACTTCCAGAAGAAATGCACGGCAGAGCAGCAGCAGCAGTAAGAGCATTTTGTTTATTCGGAGAAACAACAGGAGAGATTGATGAATTTGGTTTACCAGTTCGTTACAATTGGGCAAAGAGTTACAAAGGAAAAGCAATGGTTGTTTACGGACACACTCCTATTCCCGAAACAGAATGGTTGAACAACACTTTGAATATTGATACAGGTTGTGTGTTTGGCGGAAAACTTTCTGCATTGCGTTATCCTGAAAAAGAAATTGTTCAGGTTGCAGCGAAAGAAATTTACAGCGAACCGATACGACCAATTCAACCAACGAAAGAACAACAATCAGCACAGCAAGAGTTTGATGATTTGTTAGACATTGAAATCATCAATGGAAAAAATCTGATTGAAACAAAATTTCACAGTAAAGTAATTGTTAGAGAAGAAAACGCAGTTGCAGCATTGGAAGTAATGAGCCGCTTTGCAATGAATCCAAAATGGTTGATTCATTTACCGCCTACAATGTCGCCACCAGAAACAAGTAAGTTGCCGAATTATTTAGAACACCCAAATGAAGTTTTCAATTACTACATCAAGAACGGAATTAAGGAAGTGATTTGCGAAGAGAAACACATGGGTTCAAGAGCAATTGCAATTGTTTGTAAAGAACCTTATGTTGCAAAAAACCGTTTCGGTTTATTGAAATCTTCTTTAGGAACTGTTTACACAAGGACAGGCAGACAATTTTTTGAGCAGAAGAAAACCGAAACAGATTTTTTAGAAATGCTCAACAAATCATTGACAGAATCAAACTTTTGGGAACGCTTCAACACAGATTGGGTTTGTCTTGACGGAGAACTTATGCCGTGGAGTGCGAAAGCAAAAGAACTTTTAATAAAACAATACGCAGCCGTTGGCAGTGCAGCAACAACAGGTTTGACTGATTCTATTGCAGCGTTAACAAAAGCACAGTCAAGAGGAATTTCAATAAATGGTTTGCTGACTGACTACACAACAAGAAAAGACAGGATTGAAAAATACATTACTTCCTATCGCAACTATTGCCGTGAGACAAATGGCATTGAAGGTTTAGTGTATGCACCGTTTCATATTTTAGGAACAGAAGGCAAAACTTATTTTGACAAACAGCATCCTTGGCATTTAGAAAACATCAAACTGTTTTGCGACTTTAATTCAAAACATTTGATGGTAACAGCAAACATTTTAGTTGACTTGCAAAATCCTGATAGCATACAACAAGCCATTGACTGGTGGACTGCTTTAACTTCAAAAGGAGGAGAAGGAATGGTAGTGAAACCACTTGACTACATTACATCATTCAAAGGCAGGACAATTCAGCCAGCGATGAAATGTAGAGGTAGTGAATATTTGCGAATCATTTATGGACCTGAATACGACACGACAGCAAACATTGAAGTTCTCAAAGAAAGAAATGTGAAAGTGAAACGGGACTTAGCTGTAAAAGAATTTACTTTAGGACTGGAATCTCTTGACAGGTTTGTAAACAAAGAACCATTAAGACGAATTCATGAATGTGTGTTTGGAGTTTTAGCAATGGAAAGTGAATCAGTTGACCCGAGATTATGACGACTTGCACGAGTAGCGGTATTCGTATAACATAAAGATTAAAAGAAATAAAAAAAAGAAGGTCCGATAGCTATCGGACTTTGAGAGGTAAACAAAGAGTTGAGCTTCTAACAAACAGTGTAGGTAAACGAACAGTGTTGCTTCTAATCCCTTCTTTTTTTTACTTCTTTAATCCCTTCTTCGTTATACGCAACTCTTTGGCGACACAGCTAACTTTGAACTTTCTAAATAAAACGAACGGATAATGAAAAAAGCATTTTTAATTCTACTGACAGTTTTCTCACTGACAAATGTTTTCGGACAGACCGATAAACACGGAAACCCTGTATTCAATAACGAACTTATCAGCGAAGAAAAACTTGACGGCTTTGAACTCACTTCAAGTTATTACACGATTGACAACAACATCTCAAATAAGGAATCGTCAGTTTATGTCAACGACAAACCAACCTTGAATGACTATCTTAAATTCTCCAGAGACCTTCCTTCAAATTATTTTGTTGTTCATCAAGGACAGAATGTAATAATGATGATTATGCTTCTTCAAAAGAATGACGGCTCAAAGACAGACCTTTCTTATCATGTTGTAAACCCAAACAACGGCAAGAGTATGGACGCTCCATGTAATGTGTTTGGAGAGATAAGTGAAAAAAGAGTTGACGAACTTTTAAAACTCAAAGTTGATAGTGGTGCTAAAGTTTTGGATATGTCAGGCGGTAAATCTTTTTTGTTTAATGGTGTCGCTTACAAAATTCAACCTTATGATAAACTCAAAGCAGAAGTGATTGAAGTGGTAAAACAACTTTTAACTCCTGAAGAAGAAATCAAAGACCCGATTGAATACATCAAGAAAGAAACCATTGGGGGAAAACTTGACTTCAATAAAGTCCTTGAGAAAAAAGAGCAATCTTTATTTCTCATTGGAAATGTTGCTTACAACAAAAAAGACGCTGCAATTTATATGTGGGGAAAGAAAGTAAAGATGCTTGGAATTAGTTCATCTAAGAAAGCAACAAAACTTTGGGAAGAAATAAACAGCAGAGAATTGACAGACCCAGAGAAGAAAGCTTTAGTCGCTGGATTTGATAGTAAGGATAAATGAGACAATAAAGCTTCGTGGCGTGAGTAGAGTATGCGCATAACAGTAAGATTAAAAGAAATAAAAAAAAGAAGGTCCGATAGCTATCGGACTTTGAGAGGTAAACAGAGAGTTGAGCTTCTAATAAACAGTGTAGGTAAACGAACAGTTGTGCTTCTAAACCCTTCTTTTTTTTTACTTCTTTAATCCCTTCTTCGTTATTTAATTTATTTAGTATATGTCGTGGTCAGCCGGGTTTTCTTTTTCAACTTTCAGGTGTTCAGCCAGGCTTCTTCCTTCTTCGTTTTGCTGTTCCAATGTCCAATCATCAGTCGAGGTGGTTTCCAGCCATACATTTCCCGATTTGCGGAAAACCTGCGCGTGTAATCCGAATTTGTTTTCAAAAATATTTTCCAATTCATTTACGGTAAGGTTATCTGACAAAGAAATTTTACCGGCCGCAGGATTTCGCCTTATTGAATTTATCTTCTCATTATGAGGATACATATTTTTTTTATGGCTGCCTTTTCCCCTGATATGAGCCTGTTTAAAAAATTCGATTTTCAGAAACGGATATGCGACATTGAAATCTTCTTTTAACGAATCAATGGTGCTTCGGTTATTTATCATTAATATTTTTTTCATTTTAAAATTGCGACAAAAATATTCGGTGTTTAATTTCTGTTCAACCGCATTAGTCATACCGGTACATGATTTAAGTTATATATTTAATTTCATAAGTGGCTTCAGCAAATTTTTTAACCATAGCAATTACCCCGCAATATTTTTCCCACGCAAGCTGAATGGCTTTTTCGATTTTTGATTTGTCGCGCTCTTCACCACCGATATTAAAAATCACATCAACCGATTTATAAATTTTTGGGTGGGTATCGGTCAATTCGCCCGTAACATCAATATTTAATTGATGAATATGCACACGCATTTTATCGAGGATAGAAATAATTTCCATACCGGTACATCCCCCGATTGCTGAAAGAATTAATGGCTTGGGTGTCGGACCTGTACCATCACCTCCGTGTTCCGTTCCCTTATCGAGATGAATGGAATGACCATCCGCTAAGCTTTCGAAATGGAACTTTCCTTTCCATGAAGTGGAAACGTTATGCACGTCCTTCGAAATTGTAGTTGCGGTATTCATGATAGAAATTTTTTACAAATTAACGGTATCGTGAAAGTGTTCCCCATGATAATTGTCATTTTACATTCTGATTTCACTCAGCATTCAGAGGTTCGTGTTCCAATATTCTTGCGCTTTTGATTATGAAATTAAAATTATCAGAACTTTGTCCCCGCTTATGAGCTTACAAAACAGGAAAACAAAATTTTATTTTCTTTCCTACATCAGGCATGATTTCAAGGCCAGCATTACTGTTTTTTTTGTTGCCTTGCCGCTTTGCCTGGGTATTTCTCTCGCTTCGGGCGCTCCGGTTTATTCGGGCCTGTTAGCAGGTATAATTGGCGGGCTGGTGGTTTCCATAATCAGCAATTCGCAATTAAGTGTAAGCGGGCCTGCAGCAGGGCTTACTGCTATTTGCGCAGCGGCTATCACCGATCTTGGCGCCATCGAAATATTTTTTCTTTCTGTTGCAATTGCCGGGTTGCTTCAGATTGTTCTTGGAATTTTTCAGCTTGGAGGTTTTACCAAGTTTATCCCTTCAGCAGTTATTAAAGGAATGCTCGCTGCTATCGGCATCATTTTAATCTCCAAGCAAATTCCGTTATTTATCGGCTACGATAAACCCGACTTCTGGACAAATGAGTTCTTCAACATCCTTACGTTTCATCATGCATTCGAACACATCGGAAGCTTGTATCACCACACATCGGCAGCAGCTATTTTAACAGGTACGTTTTCAATGGGTGTTCTGATAGTATGGAGAAAAAGTGCGGCAAAAAAAATTCCTTTTATCCCGGCTTCATTTATTACCGTTTTGGCCGGAGTTTTAATTGCGTGGTTTTTCCAAAACACTTTTAGTTCATTTCATTTGAAGCCAACGCAATTTGTAAATGTGCCAAAAAATATTTTTTCGGAGATTAAATTTCCCGATTTTAATTCTTTATTCAGTAATCGTGATATATGGGAAAATGCTTTGATAATATGCTTTATCGGGTCACTCGAAACTTTACTGAGCATCGAAGCCATTGACAAACTTGATCCTTACAATCGCATTACTCCCGTAAACCGTGAACTGGTTGCACAGGGAACCGGAAATTTTTTAAGCGGTTTGCTGGGCGGTATTCCCATCACTGCCGTTATTGTCCGTAGTTCGGCAAATGCCGAAGCCGGGGCGAAAACAAAGCTTTCAGGTTTCTCTCACGGGCTTTGGCTGTTGCTAATGGTGCTCTTCGCAGCTCCGCTTATCAACCTGATTCCTTACTGCGTGCTCGCTGTTATTCTTATCCGAACCGGTTATAATCTTGCGAAGCCCAAAATGATTTACGCAGTGTACAAACAGGGGCGTGAGCAATTTCTTCCTTTTATTGTCACTGTAATTGCAATTCTTTTTACCGACCTGCTCATTGGTGTTTTAATCGGCAGCGTGTATTCAATTTATTTCCTTGTTAAACATACCTACCGTGCAGGTTATACTATGAAAGAGAAAAAAGAAGGAAGTCGTACACATTATACCATCGAGCTTGCCATGAACGTTAGTTTCCTCAATAAAAAAAGAATAATGGATATGCTCGATAAAATTCCAGAATATTCAAGAGTTGACATTATCGGTACTGATAGCATTTATATTGATAACGACATTCTCGAAATTTTTCATGATTTCAAATCAAAAGCCCGTAATAAAAACCTCGACCTCACAATAACGGATATCCCTGATGTGGAAACAATCGAGCTGCATTGATTGAGTTAATGCTGTTTAACATTCAATCTCGAAAATCTCATAAAGCTTCGGCAAAGTACAATCCCACCCTCTTGTATCTCTCATTTTTACCCTGAAAGTATCCGAAGACTGTTGAAACAGCACTGCAAAATATTGCAGACACAACAATTTCGAACCTTGATTGTTTTGCAGGAGGAGGTTCGCAAAATAAAAATCAAATTGCCTGAAACTTAATTCAGTATTTCCTCTTTGTGCAGATTGACTTCCTCTGAATGTTCTGAGAAATCATTCTCATGAATTACAAGCAAAGGAATAGAAATATGCACAGCTACTTCTTTAGTAACACTTGGGTTAAAAATGCTTTGTAAAATACCCCTGTGATGTGTGTACATAGCTAGGCAATCAGCCTTATGCTTTTTAAGAAAATAATTTATTCCGTTTGCAACGTTCAAATCATTGCATATATAGCCGGAGGTTTTTGGGTAGCGAATATTTTTTTTAATCTTCCTTGTTATTTTATTGAGATTGTCCTCTTCATTTCCTAATAAAATACGAGTATTAATATTCAGAAACAGGATTTCCGAATTAAACTTTTTTGCAAATGGAATCATTGTTTTTGTATGCTCAAGGTTATCATTTAACAAATCCGTTGCATAAACGATTTTTTTCATCCCGTCATATTTTGCCTTGGGTGGAATTGCCAGCACCATGCAGGGCGCTTTTCGTAGAACCCTTGACGTATTGCTGCCAATTAACATTCTTTCAACAGCACCCTTTCCAGTCGTACCCATTATAATCAGATCAACTTTTTTTTCCAAGGCAATCTCTTTAATTCTTGAAGAAGCCAACCCTTGCTGCAGCACCAATTCGATTTTAACGCTTCTGGCAGCTTTGCTTATTTTACTATGATATTTTTTCAGATCTTTCAAGGCTGCATTATGAAGCATTGAATAATCTAATTTAGCTGTCACTAAAGGAATTTCACTATACAGTACAGGCGTTTCGAATGTATGCATAAGTATAATTTTGGCTTTGGCTTTTTTTGCAATTTCAATTGCATACCTGCATGCATTATCAGCGCATTTTGAATAGTCTGTAGGAACTAGGATGGTTTTCATTGAATTTATCTTTTAGAAATCTTTTTGTCAAAGGAAGAAAATGATAATATTCAAATTTATGATATTAGTTTTGAAAATGACTGACAAAAATCAGGGATTTATAAATTTATTGAAAAATCAGATCTAATCATTGATATTTTATTGTAATTCCTGTTATTTCCTAAGTTACAAATGCAATTAGTTTTCCAACTATTATCTACTCATAATTTTATTATCAACCCATTTCTTCACTTTTTCACTGCTGAATTCACTTATTATACAGCCGATGTAATTGTCAGGACGAACCACCAAAAGCGTATTGGTTTTAATTCCCCATTCTGAAAAAGCATTAATTTGCTTTTCATCTATCATTACGGTTTTAATAAAACCGGGAATGATATTTTCAAGCTCAGCAATTAAGGGTTTTATTTTTTCGTCACTTACTCTTTCCCGCATACAAATAAGCACATGAAACATCGGGGCTTTTAAAAATTCATAAATATTTTCCTCTTCATTATTGATCAGTAATTTAACAAACGGCAATCTTTGTCCTGCTTTTATTTTGGATGTGGCGCCCTCTGCTAAAAAATATTTTTCGTAAGAGATTCCTATTTGTGAAAGAGCTTTAAACATAAAACGCCTTAAAAAAGGAATTCGTATGGCTATGTTTGCCATAAGCGGAACAATATTGGCTCTTAAAAAGGGGTTTGCGTTAATAAGAAAATTAAATCCCCTGTCAGTTGTTTTAACCAGCCGGATTGCATTAGGCAACCGCTCTTCGCTATAGGTCTTTAATAATTTTGCATTGGCATTATATTTTAAAACCGCTGCCAGTTTCCATGCGAGATTGTATGCATCCTGTAAGCCGGTGTTCATCCCCTGTCCACCTGCCGGACTGTGTATATGCGCAGAATCACCTGCCAGGAAAATTTTACCCTTGCTGAAAGTGCTTACCACCCGGTGATGAATACGGTATTCGGCAAACCACGAAGTATCGTAAAAATGTGCATCCACATTCAGTTCATCAGCCAGCACAGTTTTAACATCTTCAAAAGTAGTTTCATTGTTTTTCAAAAATTTTTCAGGGATAACACTTACTATCCTGAAACGTTTTTCGCCCGGCATCGGAAAAAATGCAGCCAGCTTATTTTTACCAAAACAAAGAAACAAATCACCATAGCCGTGCTTCCACTCCACAGCAGTATCAGCAACAAAAAAAACCTGCTCGTATGTTTCGCCCTCAAAGGGGATGTTAATGGAGTGACGAACCGGGCTTTTACCTCCATCGGCAGCTGCTACATAACGGGCAAGTATTTTTACGGGTATCCCGTCTGCCGGTTTTATGGTAACTTCTACTCCTTCCGCAACCTCGTTTAAGTTTATAAACTCAGTGTTCCACTCCACTTCTTTGTTAAACCTTTTAAGATAATTTATTAGCAGACGTTCGTTTCTATCCTGTGTAAAAACATGCATGAACGGATACGGACTTTGTCCTTTGCCAAAATCACCAATAGGAATGTTTGTCTTAATAACTCCATTGCCTATCATGTGCGCGCGGGTAAATTTTAAACCCTGCCTGAGCACATCATCAATTAAATCCATTTGTTCGTAAATTTCAAGCGTACGTGCCTGCACAGCAATGGCTTTTGTTTTTTCTGAAGGCTGAGGATGCTTTTCTATAATCCGGAAATCAATTCCAAAACGCGCAAGCTGCGCAGCCATCATTAGCCCGGTTGGTCCGGCACCTATTATTAGTACAGGTATTTTCATAAAGTATCAGTATTTGTTCATGAACATTGGCTCAAAGTTCAGCAACAATGAAACAAAATTAATTAACAATGTTCCATTGTTCGTTAATGAGTATTTGAGATTTAAACTTTATAAGTGGTACTACGCGTCCTTGCAAGATTTAACAAAGGGATTAAACGTGGACGAAAGAAATGTTAATGATGCAGCGAAATGGCAGGTGAAAGCATAATGTCATCCATCAGTTCCTGACAAACTTTGTCGTAAAGTTTCCAATCCGAAAAAAATAAATTCCGCTTTCAAAAATTCCGGTATTAAGCACGTACTTTCCTGTTCGCGGCAGGTTTTCCTTAAAAACTAATTTTGAGGCAATATCAAATACTTTTAATTCATTATTATTTTCTTCCGAAAGAAGGTAATAGATAGTCATGTATGCTGAAGCGGGATTAGGGTAAATCAAAATGTGATTGTTATTTGTAACAGGTTCAGCTACTGAAGTTGGCGAACATGGATTGCCAATACTGAATATTTCAAAATTTTCTGACTTGATGAATCCTTCTCCATAAGGAACATAAACATGATAGCTTCCGGGTGCCGTAACCTGGATGGATGCAGTGGTGGCCCCGGTTGACCATAAATATGAAATTTGGGCAGCGGTAGTTGTGAGATAATAATATATTCCCAGTTTATAACAGCTCAACTGCGGACGCTGGAAGCTCCACGGAAGTGAAGGATAAAAAAATACCCTGTAAGAAGCGGAGGTGTCTGTAAATAAAAGTTCGGCAATCGGGTTATTCAAAGAATCGATAAACGAAAAGCAAACATTTCCTGAACTCCTGTGTCCATAATTAATAATTTTGCGTGACCCGTTAACCCTCTGGTTATTTCCCGTAGCGTTGCTCACCAAGTTCGGATCATGCGTATAGCTCCATACCAGATTAGCGGTTTTATTTGCTTCATCCAATGAATATTCTACTCCGCGGGCACCATGCGGATTCGTATATTTTCCATTGTCATACAAAGTAATGTTTCCGTTTACAATTCTCCTTATGTCATGCTGACCGCGAAAAGTTAACGAGTCGTTAAAAAAAGTAAACTGGTTTTCTTTTCCTCCCATCCTCCATAAAATATTCCCCGTTGCATGATCAATTTTTGTAATCTCATTAAAATGCCGTGATGAAAGTAAAATATTTCCATCCGTGTCCATCTCAACGGCATTAGAGTGCGTCCAGTCAACATTATTGGGGCTGTTAAGCCAATATTCATCCACATCATCAAATTGAAAATGTGATAATGCGTGCCATTCAAAAACAACATTTTTATTTACATCAAGTTCCTGTATGACATTGCCGGTTACTGTTGCATTGGGGCTGCCGGGGCTGCCATTATGATTAAAATAATTGTAACCACTCAGGTCCATAATACTGTCTTCGAGTCCTAATAACAGGTAATGCCCGTTGCTGAGAATCTGAAGGTCGTGCGCATCAGTATAATATCCGACACAATTAATTGAATCCACTTTGGTGAATGTGTTATCTAACAAGTAATAGGTATCTCCTTTATAATACGATATCATTCCGATAGGCTGCAATTTGAAATCAACCGATGAAGCGAAATTGAAAAATGGCTTGTAGTAAACCGCTTCGCCTTTTTCATTCAATATAAGCTGCATGGGTGTGTAACCCATTTGATTACCGCCCAGCTTGCCAGCTGCCAGGAAATAATAGCCTGTTACACTTGAATCGTATATGACAAGATTGTAATCGGGAAAGTTTTGAGCAGCACCCGCAATGGGAAATAAAAAAAGAACAGCAAGCAACAGGTTGAAGAATTTGTTTTTTGGCTGCATAATAAAAAAATTGGTTTTAGTTTGATGCTAAAAATAATAAAAAGATTAATAATTCAGAAAATATATTATTCAGACTATCCTGGAATGGCCGGACACCGGGATTTAATAATAACGCTCCATCCGGATGAATAATTTATAAATGGTTATTTTTGAAAAAATGAGAACATATATTACTCTCTTATGCTTAACGGTTGCTATGTCAGTACAGCTTCATGCGCAGGTTGTTACAGAAGATGTAAATTTTGATTTTTATCAAAGCATTACCAACAATGATTTCACAAATAATTTCAACGGGATAACGGGTATAACCCAAATTCAGACCAATGGAATAACGGGCGGATGCCTTTTACTGGAAGATTCAATTGACTGGGGAAACGACCGGGGTACTTACTGTACTGCATACAAACCAGCTGCTGGCGATACTGCAATCACCGGGGTTTGTTTCAAATACGATTCATCCATAGTAGTTCCCTCTGCGCTTCAAAGAGCAATGACAATTTTTATGCACCCGTGGGCTGATCCCAACCATTATGTTATAGCCACTATTTCGCACCAGAAAAAAATCGAGCTCATTACGTATGCTTGGGTCAACCAGTTTCCTCCTGTTAACCTGCTCCACCAGCACTGGTATCAATACACGCTCACAACGACATTTTTTCCTGCAACGTTCCAGGTTTATATAAAAGCGGAAGTTTTTGACCTTGGTTTGTCCGGAACCGCTGCCCCGGTGCTGGCTTCTTCTGCAAGCCATACTATTACAGACAATGTGCTTTCCATTGACACTGCCATACAGGTTGCCATTTCGGGAGCTACGTATGGCGGAGGAATTTACCTTGACAATTTTCATTTTCACGGAAGAAAAGGATTTAGTAACTGCACGAATGTTACCGGCATTGCGAATCCCGTTGTTCCCGGTGTATTAAATATTTATTATTCACCCGTAGAAAATACAGTACATGTAATAAGAAATAAAAGTTCAGCCGGAGAAATGATACTTTCTATTTTTAATGCCGAGGGGAAAAGGGTAATGGAAGATAAAACTTCAGCGGCAAGTGCCGAACTAAATATTTCAAGCCTTCCTGTTGGCTTTTACATTGCACAATGCAAAACAGCAAACGAAACAAAAAAATTTAAAGTCCTTTTGAGTAAATAAAAAAACTTCCTGTGATTTTTTCCGATAAGGATTTATTTAATTTTTTTTCATAGCGGCTTTTGAATCTGCAGGTGCTTCGCGACTTTAAGGGATAAAATTATTTTTCTTTATTAAATTTAATACACTTTTTTACTATTACATGATTCGAAAAAATAAATGTTAAAAAATAAATTCCACCCGGCAAATTACTACACCCGATTTCGAATTGTTGCTGATTCATAATTTTCGAGTGCATGGTGATTTTTTTTTGCGCATTGCAGAGCTGCCATTCGCAATTCTCTGAACTACCAGCAAAATTTATGCGGATAAATATTTTTTCGTAAAACGGATTGGGGTAACAAATTACAATTGGCGAACCTGGATTAAGCTCTTTAATTTCGGTAACTCCTGCTGTCCACAGAATTGCATTGCGGATAAGATTTATGAAGAGCGTATCACCCGTGTAATTGGTTGCTGCATGCCCTAATGAAGTATAAAATACGCGATTCCCTGTCGGTAATATTTTATACCATGCTGTTGCACGTGCAGAATCATAACTGTTCACTAAACCGTTAGGGCCAATTGTTGAATCCACTTTGAGAAGAATGTTATTTCCGGTGGAATCAAAATACCCGGACTGCCAATAATAATATTCTTCTGCTTTATACCATGGATCGGGAATGCCGGTGAGCAGGGAATGTAATTGAACGCTATGCATACTATAAAAAGGTGTACCCGTAACATGACTGGGATTTTGCTGCACGCTTGCCCCAATTAATTCGGGATAAAAATCCCATGTTCCTGTATTACTGCCGTTAGCCGTTGAATGCCGATAAGTATCCGATGCTGAATGGATGCCAATTACATTGCCCCCGTTACTAATGTATTGTTCAAAGCTGTTGCGTTGTGAAGAATCAAGTATTGCATCGCCTGTAGTGTTTGCAAACACAATAACCGAATATTGCTGTAAACTTGCGGGCGTATTAAATGCATCACCGCTGCTGTCGTTGTCAACAGTGAAATTATATTGCAATCCTAATTGCTGGAACATATCATAGGAAACACCTCTTGTCTGGTGATCAAACCCGGATGTTTCTGTATAATGAAGAATCTTGAAAGATTGTGAAAAAAGAAAATGATTACTCCACAGGAAAATTAAAACGACAATAAAAAAAATTCTCCCGAACATTTCTGTAAATATTTTTTGCTTAACAAATTTACGAACTTTCAGTTATAATTTACGGTTATTATTACCGTACAACAGAAAATACGATTGCATCAGAGCCCCGGTGAAAAACGGGGAAGTTCTGAAGGGGCAAATTTCTCCTACCTTTGAACCAATCTTTTTAAATGTTGCCATGCTGAAAAAATTATTCATCTTCTGTTTTCTCTCAGCCTCTTTAAATGCAATTGCCCAACAGCTTTCGTGCGGTTTTGACTATTTAAAACAGCAACAGAATCCCGGTTTGAATCAAAAAGAAGATATCGTAAATCATATTCTTTATAATCATGCAATTAACCCTAATCCCAATTTCAGCAGCCAACAGGTTATATTGCAAGTGCCGGTGGTGGTTCACATCATACACCAGGGCGGTTCGGAAAATATTCCTGATGCAACTGTAATTGCAGCCATTGACCAGATGAATCTGCGTTTTCAAAATGCGCCTCCTTATTTCGATTCTACCGGCCATGCTGTCGGAATTCAATTTTGTCTTGCATCTGTTGATCCGCAAGGCCATGTAACATCAGGCATTACCCGTGACAGCTCTGCACTGACTTTTTTAAATGTAGCCGATGATGCGTTGCTGAAAAACCTTAACCGCTGGGATACTCATTTTTATTATAACATCTGGACTGTAGCTGCTATTTTCGGATTTCCTTTTTCTGTTGCCGGCTATTCCACTTTTCCTGCAAGCGCTGGCGACAGTACAGACGGGGTGGTGGTTCATTATAGTTCACTAAATTCAAATATCCTGTCACATGAGTCCGGCCACTATCTCGGGCTTTATCATACGTTCAACTCTGTTGCTTGTACTAATTACAACTGCCTGCTTGAGGGTGACCAGGTTTGCGATACACCACCTGACACATCCGTTTATCTATGCATGGGCAACTCCTGTTCTTCTGATGCGGATGATACTACCGGTTTCAGTCCTTTTATAAATGATGTGAATGATTTGCCAAACTATATGGATTACACACCATGTCCGCTTTCTTTTTCGCAGGGACAGTCAGACAGGATGAATAACGCCCTCACGGCATTCAGAGCTTCGCTTTTGCAAAGTGCCGGATGCGGATTCAGCGGCAGTACGCTGCCCGTTGCGCAAATAAGCTACACTGTATCGCCATGCAACGATGGGGTGGTGTATTTCAGCGATTCGCTTTCTGCCAATGTAAATACAGCAAGCTGGGATTTTGATAATGACGGAGTGTACGAATCGTTTGTTCATAATCCCGCTTATACTTTTCCGGCAACGGGAACTTATACGGTAAAACTTATTGTGACTTCAACGGGTGGCGCTGATTCTGTAACGCAAACCATTTTTGTTCAGAAATCACCTTCGCTTTATTATCCTATTGTTACTACCAATGGAATTTTCCAGGGCCCGGACGGGATGTGGAGGTCGTGCGGTAATTTTGCTGTTAATTGTATTTCAGCTCCGGCACAATCGTATGTATGGTCAACTGGAGATACCACCCAATCCATTTCGTTTATACCCGATTCAACATTTACGCTCACGCTGACTATTCTTGACAGTGCAGGGCTAACGTGGAGCAACCAGCTTTGCAATCCTTTAACCGTTCAGGTCGGCCCGCTTCCCCCCGAACCGGTTATTTACTCGCACGATTCTCTTACCATCTGCACGGGCGATACAGTTACCATCCATTCAAATGTAAACGACTCAAATTATATATATCAATGGTACGAAAGCGGTTCTGTTATCAGCGGTGCCAATGATTCAGTGCTGACCATAATCGGTTCCGGAATATATACTTACCAGCTTATAATAAGTGATACCAGCTTCTGCTATAATTACAGCAATATTTTATGGGTATATGCTTATGATCCCCCGTTAGCGCAAACGCTTACTCAAAATAATTTTCAGCTTATATCGGGCTGGGGAAACGGCAACCAGTGGTTCATGAATGGAGACACCATACAAGGTGCAACAGGGAGTACGCTTAACGTTACACAAAACGGCTGCTACAGCGTTGCATGGTTTTTCAGCTTTGCCCCGCAATGTTATACTATGTCGGATACCATTTGTTTTACAACATTGGGAATAGCTTCAATGAATGCTGATAATGGCTTTAGCATTTATCCTGTTCCTGCAAATGATTTAATACGGTTTGAAGGAAGCATTTTTTCAGAAGGATTGATATATAACATTACTGATGCCACAAACAGAATTGTATTGACAGGAAAAATTGAATCACAAAATGCTGTAATCAATATTAGAAGCCTGGCAAAAGGAATTTATTTCATTGAAATTATATCAGGAGATAAAAGAAGCGCTGCAAAATTTGTAAAGTAACAATCCATTTTCTTTAATGGCGGCCTTAAATCCAACTTCCCAAATTTCAGAATCTGCAAAAGCAAGGCTCTGAAAGTACAGAAAATCTCTTTCTACTTGTCCTCCGTCTCCTTCTTCTTGTCCTCCGCTCCTATTCTGTGAAATACAGTGTAAAATTACAGCGCCACCTATGGGGGGTGTTATACCCAAAAGGGGATATTTTGATTTATTAAAAAAATCAGTGATGGAGAGTTTTTGAAAAGAAAGCTGTAAAAAAGTATTTCATCCTAGTGGCTGGCACTCTGGCTGCGCTTCACACGAGTATCCATGTAAATAAAAAAGGTCTTAGATTAGAAGTGGTCGTTGAGCCACAATATTTATTACTAAATAAATTAAAATCTAAGACCATGACAAAGTTAAATCAAAATTTAAATTTTACGGGAGCAACAA
>JBIOHJ010000029.1:0-28080 GCA_044448905.1 Bacteroidia bacterium
GTACAAAGCGTTTATCATAACCTGAAATAAAAAATCAGTTTTGCAAAAAACAAAAGCCTCCGTCAACTGACGGAGGCTTGTGTTTTTATTTATTTCAATTAATTATTCAAGGAAATTTTTCTTACAAATCTTCCACCTGATGTTCGGAGTTCTAAAAAGTAAATTCCATTCGGCTCATTGCTCAAATCAATTGTTGATAATTCGCCTGAGGTAATTTTAGGAGCAGAAGAAAAAACCATTTGCCCCAAAGCATTGGTAACAATTATCTGCATCTGTTCAGGGTTTTCAAATTGCGTTGAAACATTCAGCAAACCGTTAGTAGGATTTGGATAAATGTTGATAGAGGCACCATCAATATTTTCGCTGATACCTACCGTAGAATTACCAATATCATCAATGTAAAGATTGTTACCGCCATGATTGGTATTGCGGAATACAAAAATTGCATTCTTCTGTCCGACAAAAGAAGCAAGGCTGATACTTTCGATTCTCCATTGCGCAGCAGTAGGTGCAAAGTTCGAAGTGGTAGCCGGAGCGGTGGCTAAAGCAGTTCCCCACTTTTTAAATATTGAAGAAAAGTTTACTCCACAATCGGTTGATATGAATACTTCAAGTGTATCAAAAGCAGTTGCTGATTTTGGGGCATAGGCTATCCAGAACGAAAGTGCAGCACTGCCTCCGGCTGAAGTTAAATCAACTGGCTGGGTAGTTAATTCGTCCATTACGCCATTTTGTGTGGCTGTTGCCGAAAAATTATTAAAGTAAGCGGAAGCACTCCCGCTATGAGCCACAGTTGTCGAACGTGCCCAGCCGGTTCCACAGTCATAGTTACGGTTGCTCCAGCCGGTGGGTGCAAACGGTAATACTTCAAATCCTTGCAAAAGCGGGTAAGGAGTATTTACAGCATGCCCAATAAAATTACGGGTAGTGCGGTCGTTGGTCAGGTTAAGGTCGGTGCCACCGTTGGGAGATGAAGTCCAGCAATAAAAAATATGATCACCGGCAGTAGTTGAAACACTTGCCAGCGAAACAGTAACTGTAGCGCCTGCTGCAAGCGAGCCTGTCCATGGAAAAGTAACGGTTGTTCCGGCTGCATCCGTTTTAGAATTTATGGTAACCGAGGTTAATGTAGTAGTTCCGAAATTTTTCAATGTAACTGCCGGGATAAACGTTACTGTTGTGTTATTACACGGAATTTCGGTTGGTGAAATAATTTCGGTAATTCCCGCATCCAGGGTTGGAGACGTAACAATATTACAACCTAATGAAGTTTGCAACGATGCCCGTGTTGAATTCATACACGCTGTTATCCGGGCAGATTGTCCTGCCGAAAACATAACCATACATTTATCATCAGTATAATCCATATAATTCATAAACATATCACCTGTAGGTTGATTGCTGCAGGTAAACGCATGACAACTTGGACATCCGAAATTTAATTGAGACTGGGGAGGAGTATCCGCTACCAAATCGTTGCCGCAGTTGGAATCACCGTTTATATGACGTAAGTTAACCCAGTGACCAATTTCATGGGTTGCAGTACGTCCGTAATTATATGCTGATATTGGACTTACTCGTCCGAAAGCCGAATAAAGGCAAACCACACCATCAGTATTGCACGCGCCACCAGGAAATTGCGCATATCCAAGCAAACCGCTTCCGAGATTACCCACCCATATATTGAGGTAGCTTCCGCAAGGCCACGCGTCATCACCACCCATGGATGTAAATTTTATATTATTATTAGTTGACCAGGAAGTTACTGAAGTAGAAATTCTGCGGATGCCAGTGGTAGCTGCACCAAGAGGATCGCGGGTGGCGAGTTGAAAACGAATTCCGGTATCGCCAGCTTTTACTCCCCTAAAAAAGGGAGGCACCTTAGTATGATCTGAATTATATCCGCCAAAATCTTCATTCAAAACGTCTATCTGCGATTTAATCATATCGTCCGAAATGTTTTGAGCAGCACTATTATAAAGCACATGCACTATAGTAGGAATTATAATGGTAGTTCCGCTTACTCTTGCATTCGGGTTGGCGGCAAGCCATTGTTCAGAAGCCTGCTCGGCAGCCTGCATTCTCGCTTCGAGACCCGGATCCTGGGTTTTCAGCCATTCCATATGCTCGGTGGTTGAGCAGCGTGAGTTATTTGAATTTTGCGCATTAACAAAAGTGCATGATGCAACAAGCAATGCAGCAGTAAATACATGTAAATTTTTTTTCATTTTTAATTTGTTTGGTTAAATATTAAAGGTTAATTATGTGTTCAAAGATAAAAATAAAAACTACTGAAAAAAGGGCGGGTGTAAGAAAAATTCTACGAATTATTTATGAAGTACTGCTTTAATATCGGGCAAAAAGTAATTATTGCTTTTCATTATTTTTCCGTCTTCTCGGTAAAGGGGCTTACCGTTTTCATCAAGCTTGCTCATATTGCTGCGGTGAATTTCATTAAAAACTTCGGCAATTTTATGCTGTAATCCATGCGCAATTATGGTTCCGCATAAAATATAAAGCTTATCTCCAAGGGCATCCGCAATTAATTCTAAATCGTTTTTTAATGCCGCCTCCATATACTCATCATTTTCTTCCTGCATAAGGCGGTGACGCAGTTCAATTATTCTTTTTTCAATTCCGGCAACGGGCTGTTCGTGGTAATCGAGTCCGAATACTCGATGAAATTCTTTTACTTTATTAATGGTTTCGAGAAGAGTTTGCATTTGTTATTTAAGAGTTGGGGTTTTGATTTTGTGAATGGCTAAAACAAGTCAAAGCGCAAATCACCGAAATTAAATTTATCCAGCCAATAAAAACTTATTAACCTTGTGTTGAAAAGTAACCATTTTAGTTTATAGCTTTGGTAAAGATTTTTTTAATCAACAAACCAGTAACTATGAAAAAAGCACTTCTCATCGGATGCATGATGGCAATATGCTCAGGAATAAACGGGCAGGGGTTTTGGACACAGAAAGCAAATTTTACAGGAACAGCCCGCGAAGGCCCAGCCGGTTTTGTAATCGGTACAAAAGCATATATGGGCACGGGATATATAGGTCCGTGCGTAAACGATTTTTGGGAATATGACCAATCAGCAAATACATGGACACAAAAAGCAAATTTTCCGGGCGCAGTCCGCAATGCAGCTTCAGCTTTCGCAATTGGTGGTAAGGGATATTTGGGAACCGGCACCAGCTGTGGTGGTGGCAGTTACCAGAGCGATTTTTATGAATACAACCCAATTAATAATTCATGGATTCCTAAAGCAAATTACGGAGGTGGTGCTATGGGTTATGGATTTGCTTTTGCTATTGGAAGCAAAGGATATATGGGTACTGGAACCGATATCAATTACCCGGTTTTAAGAAATGATTTCTGGGAATACGATCCTGTCAATGATACCTGGACACAGAAAGCAAATTTTGGAGGTGGCCCCATTATTTATGCAGTAGGTTTCAGTATTGGTAATTTCGGTTATGCCGGAACCGGGCAAACGGGTGCTGGTAATGTTCAGTTTTTCTGGAGGTACGATCCCTTAACAAATTCATGGATGCAAAAAGCAAACTTCGGGGGTGCTGCCCGTTGGTGGGCTACCGGATTTGCAATCGGATTAAATGGCTATATAGGAACCGGGAGTACAGGTAGTAACCAGTCTGATTTCTGGCAATACAATTCTCTTACAGATACCTGGACACAGAAAGCGAATTTTGGCGGAGTCGCACGAAACGATGCTTTTGGTTTTTCGATTGGAAACAAAGGCTACATCGGGTTAGGAAATAATGGAGGATACCTGGGTGACCTGTGGGAATATACTCCCGACAGCACTACAGGAATAAGTGAGTTTGCTGTTAACAGTTTGGATTTTGCAGTGTATCCAAACCCGGCCGATGAGTTTATAGTAATCAGTTCAGAGTCCGGAGGGAAAAAGAAAATTGAATTGGCCATTAAAGATATTTCAGGCAGAATTTGTCACCGAACCGATAATTGGTTACCGAATACTAAGATAGATGTAAGCAATTTTTCAAGTGGAATTTATTTTGTGGAGTTAACAACCGGAAACCAAAGTATAGTAAGAAAGTTTGTGAAAAATTAACCATAATGTCTTTTGAAACTGCAAACAAATACACGCGGTTCAAAAATTTTCAATTTCTTCAACTCATGCCTGAAAATGTTTCATTAAGTTTGTTTACTGAATTCTTTTAATGAAAAAACTTCTACCTCTCATTTGTTCAATTTACTTTTTCCAAACTGCTTTTGCGCAGTTGAACCTTACATTTCGCTCGCAAATGACTTTTCCGGGACTTGAAACATCCAACATTTGCGGCTATGTGGATGCTTCAGGAAATGAATATGCTCTTTTAGGAATCGAAGATGGCGTACGGATTATTGATGTAACAAACCCGGCTGCACCAATTCAGAAATTTGCTGTACCCGGCAATACTTCTTTCTGGCGCGAAATAAAAACGTGGGGTAATTATGCTTTTGTAACAACCGAAGCAACCAGCCCTAATCCGGGTATCCTGATTATTGATCTTTCTAATTTGCCTGCTTCAGTCAATACCAAATACTGGCGCGGTACCGGAGCCATAAATAATTTGCTTAATAAAGCGCATGCCCTGCACATCGAAGCAGGTTATCTCTATTTGTTCGGAACAAACCTGTATGGAGGTGCGGCCTTAATAGTAAATCTAATACCCGACCCATGGAACCCGGTTTACATGGGATATTGCACGGGACCTGTTAATGCGTACGTGCATGACGGTTATGTTCGCAATGATACTTTATATGCGGGGCACATTTACGGAGGTTACTTTGCCGTCTGGAATGTTACCAACAAATCGGCTCCTGTATTGGTATCCTATCAAAGTACTCCCGGAGCATTCACGCATAACACATGGCTTACCGACAACAGCCGTATTTTGCTTACCACGGATGAAGTGAGCAATTCTTATCTCACCGCTTATGACATCCGCGATCCCTATAATATAATTGAGCTCGACAGGATTCAATCGCAGAATCCGGCATCCGGTTCTATTGTTCATAACACACATGTGCGAAATGACTTTGCAATTACATCATGGTATCGTGACGGAATTACAATTGTAGATGCGTCAAGGCGCGGAAATCTTATCACAACCGGTTATTACGATTGCAATATTTCATTATCGGGAAATGGTTTTAACAGTGTGTGGGGAGTGTATCCATTCCTCCCGTCAGGAAATATTGTTGTATCCGATATTGAACAGGGCTTGTTTATATTAACTCCTAATTACGTAAGAGGATGTTACCTCGAAGGATTGGTCACCGACAGCATAACGGGCTTGCCTATAGGAAGTGCCTCGGTTCAGATTCTTGCAACATCAATAACTGACCTCACAAAAATTAATGGAGAATATAAAACAGGCACCCCTGCTACCGGAACCTATAACATCCAGTATTCAAAAGCAGGATATATAACTAAAACAATCAGCAATGTTTCACTTACTAACGGTATCCTTACAACCATAAATGCCGAGCTGGTTCCTCTTACTTCATTCACCGTTACCGGGAATGTTAAAAGCAATGCCTCCGGAATTTTTGTACCATCAGCCAATGTAAAATTTGAAAACGCTTCCTATACCTATAATACAACCACAAATGCAGGAGGTAATTTTACCATTACAGGTTTTTACGGAGGTAATTATGATATAACTATCGGGAAATGGCTTTATAAAAACCGTTGTATAACTATGAACGTAACATCGGCCTCATCGCCTATTGCTTTTTCATTGGATACCGGCATATATGATGACTTTACATTTAATTACAGCTGGACAGTTTCCGGAAATGCCTCAACGGGAGCATGGGCGAGGGGAGTACCTGTCGGTACAACCTATTCAGTGCCCGGTGATGCAAACCCTGGTGTGGATGCTTCTTTTGATTGTTCGAAGCTGTGTTATGTAACAGGAAATGGGGGAGGTACTTACGCCTTTGATGATGTGGATAACGGTTCCACTACACTTACCTCACCAATTTTCAACTTGACATCCTATTCCGACCCTTACGTTAATTACAGCCGTTGGTTTTTTAATATTCCTTCCGGTAATCCGGCAAACGATACCTTGAGGATAAGCCTTACTAACGGTATTACTACAGTGGTTCTTGAAAATGTGCTTGCGGCTTCACCACCCGGCATGTCGCAATGGGCGAGCAGGTCATACAGAGTTTCAACTTATATTGCTCCAACTGCAAACATGCGGTTGATAATTTATACAGCCGACCAGTCAGCCACTCCCAATACCCTGGAAGCGGGTTTTGATTATTTTGCTGTCACCAATGCATCGCCCCTGCCTGTTGAACTATCTTCTTTCACCGGCATTGCTTTCGAAAATTACAATCAGCTGAATTGGGTTACCCAAAGTGAAATAAATAATTATGGTTTTGAAATTGAAAAATCAGCTGATGGAAATCATTTCGCGAAAACCGGGTTTGTGAATGGTGCAGGAAACGCGAACAGTGTTCGCGAATATGAGTTTAAAGATTTCAATATACATTCAACGGTTCTTTATTACCGCTTAAAGCAAATTGATTTTAATGGCGCGTTTGATTATTCGGATATTATTAAAATCACAAGGAAGGCTGAGCATTTACCTTTTTTGATTTACCCGAATCCGGCAAAAGGCGAATTAACAATTCACAATTCACAATTGACAATTGAAGAAATAAAGATTTATGATATGATGGGAAAAGAAGTTCAAACCGTTTCGAACCATATCAAACAAAAGCAAACCATAAACATTTCTCACCTCACTCCCGGAGTGTATTTTATTGAAGCCGTTATTGACGGAAACTCTTTTGTCGAAAAAATTGTTAAGCTGAATGATTAATTTTGGCCATTCAACTTAACAGGAGGTATCAAAAACTCTCAATTTAAATTATGCTTAAGAAATTAGAATCAATATTGGAATGGCTGATTTTTTCGAGCCGGTGGCTGCAGGCTCCCTTGTATGCAGGTTTAATTGTGGGCGGCTTGCTCTATGCATATAAATTTATAGTGGAGCTAATTCACATGTGCGCGACCATTACCGAAATTACAGAATCGGCTTTGCTGCTCGGTGTACTTGGCTTGGTGGATATTACCATGGTTGCCAACCTGCTTATCATGGTCATCATAGGAGGGTATTCAACTTTTGTAAGCAAGATAGATATCGAATCGCACGAGGACCGCCCCGAGTGGCTCAAAAAAGTGGATGCCGGAACGTTAAAAGTAAAGCTTGCCGGTTCGCTTGTGGGTGTATCGGGTATTCATTTGCTCAAAACATTTATTAATATCACGAACCAGGATATGGAGCATGTAAAATGGCAGGTTATTATTCATGTGGTTTTCCTGCTTTCTTCGGTTATGCTTGCCTACTCTGAGAAAATTTTGCACGAAAAGCATGGTTGAATATTTCGTAGTCCTTCCGAAATGGGAGGAGACCCTTGAAATTAAAAAAGACGGACAGGCTGCCCGCTCCTACGGGTATTTCCTTTTATAAAGCGCATAACTATTTTTTGCTATTTTTTGCCACACGGCATCATTAATGTCGGATAGTTTTTTGATGTAAATGCACACCTTGCCCATTTTGAATTTACCAAGGTCTTTAAGAAGTTTTTTGTTTTCGGCTGTGTCAGTATAAATATATATGGAGATGGCGGCATTGCGAGGCGAAAAGCCGAGGCGCGGGGCATCGCCCTCGTGCCCGCTGGCATATTTGTAATGATAGCTGCCAAAGCCGATAATGCTGGGGCCCCACATTTTTGGCCCGCTGCCGGTAATTGCCTGCATCTTTCTTATTAATGCAAAGCTGTCTTTGCGCTTTTGCTCATCGGGCACTGCATTTATAAAATCTTTTACGCTGCCGGTGGTTTCTGCTGTTTTGTTTTTTGCCATAGTTCTTTTATGGTTTAAAAGCATCTTGCCTCAATTAGCCGGAAGCTAAAATAATAAAATGGAACGAGCGGCACGTTCGCTGTTACGGGAGCGACCTGGTGAAATTAAAATTTATCTTATTTCAATAGCATCTTGATCTTGTCCTCTGATATTTTCTTTAGCTGGCTTCCTTTATTGAAACTCCAGATGATGAGAAAATTACCTTTTGAAAAATATTCTTCGGGGTGTTCTTTTGTCGGCTTGTCTCCGCCCCATAACAGTCCATCTAAAAAGCCTTCTCCTTTAAAACCATTTTCAAATTCAAAATACATGATGCTTCCTATGTCTTTTTTGCTTTCAAAACTTTGAAAGCTTTTGTTTTTTACTTTTCCTATCAGAACTTCATACATGCCGGGGTTGTTATAAAAGGTACATGCCTGGATGGAAATGCAATTGTTTTCTTTTGAAATCGAATATCCTTCGGGGATTTCTTTGCCCGATAATTTCAGGCTGTCTAAATTTTGTGCAAATAAACTTATAGACACAAATAAAACTAAGGACGATACAGTTAAGATTTTTTTCATGATGATTTAGATTAATACTATGTGTTTTTTATTTTGCAGGCATCTTGCCTCAAAAGCCGGAGCTAAAATAATAAAATGGAACGAGAGGAATGCTCACTACTACGGGGACACTGCAAGTACAAAGGGGAAATTACAATTTGAATTTTTTTAAATCTTTCATATCAGTGCTCCATTTAATATCCTCACAATAAGGAAAGCCCACTGCAAAGATTCTAGCATCAATATTGGGCCAATTTATTTCATTAATCTTTATTGCTTCAAACATAATTGGATATGCAATATTATTATTTATTATTTCAGGATGAATAGCATAATTCACTGTATTCAATTCATTGGCGACTGAAGGATAAACAATATAATTCCATTTTCGAACCGGAGAATATAAACCCATCCAAGAAATAAAAGCAGAAATATCATAATATTTAGCTAAGTATAACTTACTCCAAATCAATAGTAATATTTTTCTTTTCCTGTCTGGAATATTTGAATCCCTTTTAGAAAATGCATTAATAATATAATCTCTCAAATCTGTAAATCTTTTTTCAGTTGCTTTTAAATTGATAGCTAAAAATCCTGCTTGTAATTGAGAAAGTTTCATTTTCCATTTACCAATTATTATTATTTCTCCTGCCTTAACATTTATTTCTTTTAAGGCTGCATTTGATTGTGTACAACCATATAGAACAGGTTGATCTTCAAAGTTTGCCCTTCCCCGATTTACTTTAATGCCGCGTTTTGGATCAGGATATGAAACAAGATGTATTTTTAATGGTAAACTCGACCATCTGTTAGCGCGGAAAAAAGTTTGTTTATCATTATTTGTTGGATTAGTATATGCTAGTTGTGGTAAAATAGGAAAATGTTTGAAGTATACTGCTGAAACTTCTTTGAGAGTAAGATTTCCATATGGATATTTGGTAATTAATCCATAATTTTCTAAAAGCTCTCCTTCAGTCATTTTATCAAAATATTTCTCCCCTAAGGATAAGTCCATCTAATTAAAATATTTATATTTTGGAAATCATTCCATCCTTTCCACCGTACATCCTTAACGCGAAATGGCACGACTCGTCCACGTGAAATGATGCAGATTTAATAAAGTTTACTATGGGTCAAATAGTAAAGCTCAGATAGTTTTTTGAGCCATTCATCTTGAACTTCCTTTTTATTCCATGAACTATTTTTCAATTCAGTTTTATCAGATGACTTTGGTATTGGATTATGAATTGTGATGTCCAATAATTCTTCGAATTTTGCGTATATTTCGTGGTCAATTTTATCTTTATTTGTTTTTATATATTCGATATCATCGATAAATTGTTTTCTCCTGTCGTCTTTAATAAGAAACGAGGGTAGTGTAATAAATAATGTGTCTTGAATTCCCATCGGTATTGTATCAGTCTTAACGACTTTATTTGTTCCTTTTTCCATAAAGGTTCTTATATACACGGGTTGAGTATAATAAATTGCAGTTGAAATCTCATAACGGTGAGTGAAAAGAAGAATTCTGTTTAAAAATTGATATTGTTCCTTAAGTAGGTCCTTCTGTAATTCAGTCTTCATTTCGTAATCTTTATTCTCTTTGAAGAACACTTGATTACCAAGAATTCCGATTAGTACCCCAAATACAATTAAAAGTAATTCTTTAGAGAAGCTACTTACTACTATTGGCTTTGATTCTTTTTTATTGTCTTTAATGTCGCTCATAAATTTTTTTTCTTTCAGTGTCAAGCGCTATTTTGCGAGCACACTGAAATGTTTTCACCACCGCAATATTCCACATTCATTTTCAATCTCACAAATTTTTATTGCAACCTCCCCCTCAACACAAACCCAAAAAAAATTTCCCGCCAGGTTAAAACTCTTTTTTTATGGGGAGGAAAAAGAAGGCAAAAAAAAAATCAGAGAAGCACAGCCTCATGCTTCTCTGAAATTTTGCAAACCGCGTGCGGTTTTTATGTCCCTGAAGGATTATTACCCGGTTACTGCACCACAATGCTCACCGATGCGCTCCAGCTCCCGGTACCTGAAGGAAGAATGGCGCGGAAGCGGAAATATGTTCTCACATCAACCGTTAGCCCGTCAACAATGGTTTTTGCTTTAAGTGTCGAAGGAAGGTCAGACCATGTGGTTCCATCGGTGCTCATCTGCCAGTCGTACGAAGCACGCCTGCCTGCCGCCTTTGCCCTTAGAATCACTTCGCCTGTTGCAAAAGCCTGCTTAACGGAAAGAGGCGGTTTCACGAAAATACCATTCACCTTAAGGCTATAACCCGATGCCTGTATGATGGCGATAGCCGCAGCTTCGTCCGCAGCTTTGTCAGCCAGCTTTTGCACATAGCCAAGCAAACCATGAATGTGTTCGAGCACATTGTCATATTCGAGGTCGCGCGCTGCTGCGCTGCCTACCACACGCGTTTGAGCAGTGGTTTCGGCATCTTCCAGCTTGCCGATGTCGGCAGTAACGGTTGCCAGCGGAGGATCGGGAGTTACGAAAAAGCCAGGGCTGTTGGTAATGTCTAACACAATTGCTTTTGCTTTGATGATGAAGTCGCCAATCTTCCGGTAGTTCCTGGTCAGGAATACTGCGAGAGGTCTTTTGCCTGATTTTGCCATAACTTTAATTTTTTAATTTTTTGTTTTATTTATTCTGAACTTGATTTATACTATAAATGCACGGCAACGCCAAAACCCGACATGATTTTAAAAAAAATTTTCCGGCTTAATATTTTCTTCATCTTTTTCCTGTTTCCCGGTACACTTATGTACATTGGCGTCTGCCAATAACACGGTGGCGATGTCCCCAGGCACATTGGCGTCTGCCAATAACACGGTGGCAATGTCCTCAAACACATTGGCGCCTGCCATTAACACGGTGGCAATGTCCTCAAATACATTGGCGCCTGCCACTAACATAATGGCTATGTCCTCAAACACATTGGCGCCTGCCACTAACACAATGGCAATGTCCTCAAACACATTGGAGTCTGCCAATAACACAGTGGCTATAGCCTTATACACATTGGAGCCTGCCAATGACACAGAGGCGATGTCCCCGGGCACAGCGGACACATCCTCATCGGAAATGTAGTTTTACTGATCCACGGCAAAAAGGCAGTGGCTATATAAAAATTTTTATTTTGTCTTGCCCAGCATCCGTTTCAGATCAATAACTGCCCGTTCATGAGCTCTGAGGGCGCTGTCAGGGTGTATGCCAAGCTGCCTGCCGATTTCTTTATAATCCATTTCCATTTTGTCGTGCATGATGATTACCTGCCGTTCGCTTTCGGGAAGCTTTGCTATGAGGGCATCGAGAATTATCTTTTGCTCTTCACGCTCATCATCCTGCGCTTCTTCGGGCTGTTCGGGCATTTGCTCAGGGTGCCGCAAGGGTTTCTCTTTCCGTATCGCAAACATGGCTTCGTGGTAGGCAATGATGAAAAGCCAATCGCCAAAATGTTCTTCCTCTTTGTAACGGCCTGTGCTCAGCCTGAGCCATGCAATGAGCAACGCCTGCTGCATGACATCATCAGCCCGGGCGCTGCTGCGCAGCAGGCGGCTGAAATACGGGTGAAATTGTTTGCGGTAACGAACAGCAAGAATATCAAAGCAATGCCTGTCACCGTTGCGGCAGCCGAGAGCAAGCTCTGCATCGCTGCGGCTGTCTGCTCCTTTGCCATGCATAAGGAGCAGGAAATTTATTTTTCTTTTCATGTGATGCTCCATTTATACGGAGCATAAAAGTTCTACCCGTTTACCGGGAAGAAGAACAGAGCATCATTTTTTCATAAAAAAGATTTTTGGTTGCTGAGTTATAATGAAGGAATCAGGAAATTATTGTGTAATTGCAGAAAAATATTTTCGCAAGAGTCGTGCCGCGCTTTTCAGGACGATACAATCAGTCAAAACAAAATTAATTTTTATTTAACGGTCGGTTTACTTCATTACCACAAACCTGAAAAAAAACTGTTTGCGTAAATCCGCAACAAAAATTTTCCCGTAATACAATCCGGTGCGAAAGCCGCTCACATTTATTTTAAAACTACTTCCTTCCAGTTCTGATGTGCTGATGACTTCACCAACCGGGTTATAAATAATAAGTGTGAACGATTTTATTTTATCCGAATCAAAAGTTCCGTTAAGAATATTATTTGCAGGGTTGGGATATACAGTAACGTTAGTAATATTTATTATTTCCTCTGTGTGTAAATTAAATGGGGGTTCGGCTATTATAGTGGTAACAGTATTGGTCTCAATCGGAGGATTAAAATCAAAATATATATAAGCCGTATTATCAATCGCGTCACCCAGCGAAGCGGAAGGCTTGCATTTAAGGGCAAATTTTACAAAACCATGGCTGCCCGGCTCATCGGTAATTGCAGGCGGAAGAAAGATATTGTCGAAATAAAAGTTTAGAATTCCGTTACCTTCAACCGTAAAGTACATAGCATGGCTCGAAGAGATAACCCGGAAGCTTGAAATATCGAAAAAATAGCTCAGGCTGTCCGTTATGTGGATATTATCAGCCGGAATGCCCCCTGTATTTTGAAACCGGATGGTATAAACCATCTCTTCCCCGTTTTGCACTTGTGTGGGAGTAAAATATTGCCCCGCCAAAGCCGATTTATCGTTCGGGTCAAAAGAACCGATTACCGTAGTTGAGAATTCCGAATAATTATTTACGGGTACCGTATCGTTAGTCAACGGGAAAATAGCAGCGCTGCACACAATAGGGGTTGCAAGCGGTACGGTAAAAGGAGTTTCGGTTTCGATGGTTATTATTTCCGATTCAAGAAGACGCAGTGTATCAATTGCGAAAATTAATGTGTCGCCATTAATTTGTACCGGGCTCACAGAAGCATTAATAAACAGCAGGCTCGTATCGAGCACAACCTCCAGCTGTGACGGAATTTCAACAGTGCCATAATTCGAAACTGAAACATCAATCAGGGTATTAAAGCCCGGGCGGAACGGGCATCGGTTGGTAATATCCACTGCTAAATCCTGTATCCCCGGAAAAAAATAAATCCCGAAATCTGCGTTGGACGCAGCTCCGTTGGTTAAATAATACGGTGGATTGACCGAGCAGAAATTAGTCGGTACCGAAGGCTGTAGAGTGTCTCCCACTGCGGCAGTCAAAAAAGCATAATTACCCAGCGAATCTGTGTTAAATGCAATATTATTTGGATAAGTATGTAAAACAATTCCGGAGATTCCTTCCTCACCAGTATCTTTTATTCCGTTATTGTTATCATCAAAAAATACATTGCCCGAAATGAGTTGCAACGTGTCATTATTCCGCCATACATTGTTTCCTCCCGCATATAGAATTTCGTTTAGTGAAGTAATACTGCCTTCCGGGCCGGTCGAAACCATCATATCAAAATTAGTAGCAAGCTGCTGCCAGTTATCACCCGAATCAAAAGAATAATAAATATCTCCCAGGCAGGGTGAAAACCAAACCCCGTCTATTTCAGTTATGGACCTGATTTGCTGACCTGTGGGATACCCGTTTCGTGCAGGCGTGTACCATGTATTTCCAGAGTCGGCTGATACAAGAAATTGTAATGCTGAAGAATAAAGTATTTTAGTGCCTAACGGTACCAGTAAAACCGTTGACACGGCAAATGGAGTAATACATGTTTTCCATTTCCAGCTCTGGGTAACTGTATCCAACTTTGCTATTACACGATTGTTTTGGTCAACTATAAATAGCTCCTTGTTGCATACAGCCATAGCTTTTATACGAGTTGAATATTGAAAAGGGCCGCACACCGAATCAAGCGTCATGCTTAAACTGTCCCACGTTTGTCCCCAATCATTGCTGACTGATACATAATAGTTATTGTGTATATAAATTTTACCTTCTGATTGCAGAATGTAAAACGGGTTATTCCAATAGGGACTTACAGGAACTATACTATCCCAGGTATGTCCATTATCGTATGAAACACTTATTTTCTGGTTGTAATTGGTTGAAGTCGTAAAACCCACAATGGTATCCCCTTTAAAGCTGAAATTAGCTGCTGCTACAAAGGAAGGAACCGGGCTGTATGTAGCTCCTGCATCATAGCTTGTATATGTTTTTCCATCCGCTGTTGCAAACAGTGCCCCATTATTAGCCCTCAAAAAAACCACACCATGCGCTTTAATTCCGGTTTCGGTATGATAATATACTCCGGTTACATCATTATACCTGTAAAGCCCGCTGGTACCCATGTTAAGTAACCATTCCCAGTTTGAGAGCAATATGCTGCGATCCTCGTCAACCCAGAAAAGCTCAACGGGCACCGAAGAAGGATTCCATGTATTCCCGCCATCCGTAGATTCAAATGCTACCGGGTTTATCGGATTGGTGTAATAAAAAGTGTAATTGATTTTGTTGTTGAAGAATTGCAATTGCCCTGGGGCTGTATGAAGATCAAATGCCAGCGTATCCCATGTCAATCCAAAGTCTGAAGTGCGTGCAATAAAGTAATGCCACTGAGATGCACTGTCTGTATAACCGGTGCTGAAATAAAAAGTACTGTCAATAATAAGCGCATTTCCTGAAACATAATTTGAATCTAAAAAATTCCAGGTGTTGCCGCCATCGTCCGAATAATAATTGACTGATGATATGGTATCACTTCCATAACAGGTAATAAAGTTTTTACCGATAGCTGTAATTTGATGCCACATTCCGGGGAGAAATATGGAATCCCATGATTGTCCGAAATCAACAGAAGAATAATATGTTTCGCTGTTGCTGCTCATGATAAGCGCTGAGTCGTTGACATAAATTTTTCGCTCTCCCCATAAATAATAAGAATTATCGGTTTCTGCAGTCACCGGGTTTCCCCAGGTCAAACCTCCGTCAAAGCTCGTCACTGTTTCCATCCGGTAATTAAAAGGCGCTGTATACCCTTGCTGCAATAAAATAATAGTGTCGCCAAAAGCATGAATATCCATAGTCGGAGAATAAATTGTAGGGTGATGAGTCCATGTGGCGCCATCATTCGTTGAAACATAAACTCCATAATTATATCCTGTCCAGATTTCATTGCCCACCTGCTCTATTGACCAGCACATTCCGCCTTGCGGCTCATCAGATTGCGTCCATTGTCCCGTCAGCAAATAGGTATTAAACAAAATAATTATTGCAGTAAAAAACATTTTGTCTTTCATGTCAATTAATTTATTTAATTAAAACATTTGAGTGCAAAATATAGGAGCAGAACAAAGTAGTATGAAAGTTATGTTTAAGAATCTGCTGATTGTCAGTTTTATTTTAAACAACAAAATAATTCAAATTAAAATCCAGACAAACGTAATTAATAAAACAATTGTAAATGAACAGGATTACAAAATCATATTTTAATATGATGCTTTCACTATATTTAACTGTTCAAGTCCCTTTCTCACTCCTTTGCTTCAGACTTGAGCCTGTGAAGGAAATGGGCTCTATTTTCTTATTTCATATCATCTCAACCTTGAATTATGAAAGAGATCTAATAAAATAAAACCTGCAGGGGCTAAAAGCGGCCTGCGAGGTGAAACGTAGAAAAACTTTAAGAAAATAGTTAGCTGCCGCCTTCTTTCTTCTCCTCTTCCTCCTTCACTTCAGCGCCCTTCAGCTTATCGGTTTTGGCAACGCCTTCGAGCACCTCGATGTTAATACCATCGCTTAAGCCGGTTTTAATTTGCCGCTTCACAAAAGTTTGCGGTGAAGTTTCCACTTCCACAAAAGCCGAGTCACCGCTGAAGGTTATCAGTCCTTCTTTAATAGAAAGCACACTGTCTTTGCGCTGTAAAATAATATCGGCATTGGCGCTATAGCCCGCGCGGATAAAAGTATTCTTGTCTAACGTTACCTTAGCCCGTATCTGGAACTGGATGGCACCGCTTTCCGAAACTCCTTTGGGCGCAATGTATTCGAGGAGGGCTTTAAAACTTTCTTTTTCGATGGCTCCGATGGTAAGAACCAGTTCCATATTTTCTTTAAGCTTTCCCACTTCCGATTCATCCACCTTGCCTTCAAAAATCATTTCACCCATATCAGCCACCGAAGCAATGGTGGTTCCCTCGTTAAAGGTATTGCTTTCAATTACCGAGTTGCCTTCTTTAACCGGAACATCCAAAACCATTCCTGTGATGGTGGTGCGGATAAGCGTATTTGTCGTAGCTCCGGCACGTTTAGAAGCTCCCTCTTTAATCAAGTCGAGATTGCTTTGTGCTGATTCAAATTCTTCTTTTGCATTGTTAAAAGTAAGTTCGGTTTGCTGGAAATCGGTTTTCGAAATCACACCACTTTTAAACAATTCAAAATTCCGGTCGTAATCTTTCTGCGCATTTTCCATGGATAAGCGAGCACGGTTTACACGGCTTTCGGCATTATTAAGCGTTACCATGTCGGGGATAATCTTTACCCGGGCTATCACATCTCCGTTCTTAATATGGTCACCGGCAATAACAAAAATTTTCTCCACAATACCCGATACCTTGCTTTTAATTGCAATTTCTTTTCGTGGTATAACCGAACCGGTGGCTACCGTCTTTTTAATAATGTTAGTTACAAAAGGAGATTCGGTCTGGAAGGTAACCGGTTTCTTCTGGCTCTTGGCATAGAGGTAATAAATGGTTCCGATGAAAATCACCAAAACAACAATGCCGATAATAATTCTTAAAATGGATTTAAATTTCATAAAAAGGGTTTAGTATTTCAAAATTAAAAGTTCAAGGCTCAAAGTTATTTATTTACTGCCACTACTACTTTATTCACTTCTCAACGCATCCACAGTTGTAACGCTTACTGCTCTTCGTGCAGGCATTAACCCCGCAAGCGCACCTGAAATAATCAGTATGGTTAAAGCTTTTAGTGCGATATTAATATCTACTTCGGGATTGCGGAACATGCCTCCGCTGGTGCCTATAGCTGAAGAAACAACTTCGAGCAAACCAACGCCAAGCACCAAACCAAAATAACCCGCAACCGAAGTAAGAACAACCGACTCGAGAATAATTTGTGTGACAATTGCGGTAGGTGGAGCACCGATAGCTCTGCGTATGCCGATTTCTTTGGTTCGTTCTTTAACAACAATGAGCATAATGTTGCTAACGCCAATCACACCCGCAAGCAAAGTTCCTATCCCGACAATCCAGACCAACATGCTGATGCCCATAAACAGCCCTTGTATTTTACCAAATTCTTTTTCCATATTCCAGTGCCCTATGGCAAGCTGGTCTTCAGGCGCAATTTTATGGCGTTGTTTTAACAAAGCGATCACTTTATCTTCCGCTTCCGATGCCGGTATATTTTCCTTCGATGTAATCGCAAAAAAACCCACCCTGTTTCCATAATTAAAAGCATTCTGGAAAGATGTAAACGGAACATGAATGGTTTTTGCCTGCTCTTCGCTATCTTCTCCTGATCCTGAAGGATTAAAAATTCCAATCACTTTAAAATAAATACCGTTTATGATAATGTAATCATTAATCGCATTTTCAGTTTTCTCAAAAAGAATGTCACGAACCTGCGATCCGATAACAGCTACCTTCCTTTTTTCTTTAATATCAAGCTCATTTATAAATCTGCCGTCAGTCATTTTACGCGCTTCAATTTTATTATACTGAGGATAATCGCCCATGATGTCGAACGCCCCGTTCTTCTTTCCGCGGATAACTGTATTCACATTTTCATAACCTCCAAGCTGATTACGGGGAGCTACAACCGATAGTTCAGGTATTGATTTCAACGCAACCGCATCATCATTGTCGTAATTAAACATCCTTCCCGGCTGCATACCCAGATAAGGCTTTGAAGTGCGCTGCGCCCAAACAAAAAAACTATTGGTTTTAACCCCTGCAAAATCCTGGTTTACTCCATTCTTCAATCCGTTTCCCGAACCCAGCATAATAACAAGCATAAAAATTCCCCAGAACACACCAAATGCAGTAAGAATAGTCCGCAATGGATTTTTGCGAAGCGTACTATATATTTCCTGCCATTTATCTATGTCGAACATTTTGATGTACGATTTACATTTTCATTTAAAATTTCTACTCGTCTCTTAAAGCAACAATCGGTTTTATTCTGGATGCATTTAATGAAGGAAATAATCCGGCTAAACTTCCTGCAAAGATTAAAACCAAAGTAGCGGAAATGGCAATTTTAAAATCCACTTCAGGATTACGGAAGAATGGTGATTCGGGAATATACTGCGGAACTGTCTCCAAAACCAAAACTCCTAAAACCAATCCCACGTATCCTGCCACTGTTGTAATATAAACCGATTCCTGCAAAATCATGCTCACAATTGACCAGGGTGTCGCTCCTAACGCCTTGCGTATCCCTATTTCTTTGGTTCGCTCTTTTACCACAATCATCATAATATTGCTGATTCCGACAATGCCAGCGATGATAGTTCCTATACCAATTATCCATACAAAAATTTGAATGCCAAGCATTACATTCATAAGGCGCATGAATTCTTCGGTGCTGTTAAATGCCCACATTGCTTTGTCATCTTTTATATCAAACTGGTATTTTTCAGCCAGCGAGACTTTTAAGTTTTCCATTAATCTTCCTGAAGCCTGCACCGATTTATCTTTTGGAATAAACCAGATAGTATTTATTTTTCCCTGACCATTGTAAGCACGTTGTGCAGTTGATAAAGGAATATAAATACGATTCATGTCCTGTTCATTTCCGTCTTCAAACACACCAATCACTTTATATGGGATTCCATCAACCGAAATATATTTTCCAAGCGCATCTTCATCATGAAATAATGCTTTCTTAACCGGCTTTCCCATTACACACACTTTGCGGTATTCAGAAATATCATGTTCGTTGAGAAACCTTCCGTCAATGTATGTGATGTTTTCAAGATACTTATGGTCAGGCAAACAAGGACGCGCAAGAAAAGTTCCTTTTTCTTTTTTGTAAACCAGATTCCGCTGTGAACGCCATGCACCGAACGAAGCGGTAATTTTTTCCACTTCGGGCATAGCACGTATTTTTTCGAGGTCTGCCAAAGTAAGCTGAATAGGCCTTCCCGGTTTATTTCCTTTGTATGGCATACTGGTTTGTCCGCCACCGAGCCAGATGCTGTTGGTTGCATCCTGCATAAACTGGTTTGCAACACCGTTTTCAAGGCCGCGTCCTGCTCCCAGTAAAATAATAAGCATAAAAATTCCCCATGCCACACTAAAAGCAGTGAGAAAAGTACGCAAACGGTTTTTACGGATTGTTGCAAAAATTTCCTGCCATTTATCGAGATCGAACATTTTTAGATTTTGGATTTACGATTTCAGGTCAATTGGATTATCTTTTGTGATTTATAAAAATTATTTAATTAACAATTAATCCGTCCTTAAGCTTGATAATTCTTTGAGTCATTGCTGAGATTTCATTTTCATGGGTTACAATTACAACTGTTATTCCTGATTTATTTACTTCTTTAATCAGTTCCATCACTTCATGAGATGTCTGCGAATCGAGCGCACCGGTAGGTTCATCGGCAAGTATAACTTTTGGCTTTGCAATTAATGCGCGCGCAATAGCTACCCGTTGCTTCTGACCTCCCGACATTTCGTTTGGAGTGTGTTCAGCCCATTCCTTTATCCCGACACGTTCAAGATATTCCATTGCAATCTTATTTCGTTTTTTGCGGCTTACTTTCTGATAGTAAAGGGGAAGTGCAACATTTTCAACTGCGCTTTTAAAATTGATGAGGTTGAATGACTGAAAAACAAAACCAATATACTGGTTGCGATAATAAGCAGCTTTGGTTTCGTTCATATTTTTCATCAGTGTTCCATTCAGCTGGTATTCCCCGGTATCGTAATTATCCAGTACACCAATAATATTTAACAATGTGGATTTTCCTGAACCTGACGCACCCATTATAGAAACCAACTCTCCCTTTTCAATATTCAGATCTATGCCCTTTAATACATGAAGTGTGTTTTGCCCGAGCTTGTAAGATTTATTTATTTTTTGAAGTTTTATCATGCTGCCAAGGTTGTTGTTTTATTTGCAAATTGTATTTACGTTTCATTGTTATTATTACAATTCATATCAATCCTGTTGAACAAGCTTTGAAGTACGATGTAATATTTTTACAAATCTAACTAACTAAAATTTGGGTTCCCGCAACATTTTTATGTGATTTAGTGTATGAACAAACAAATTGCTTAACTTTGCTAAACAATAAATCAATTACATTTGACTTTGGCAAAACAGAATTTAAAAAAAACTAAAACAAGAACAATGAACAAATCAAAATTAGTCTCTGTCGTCATTCTTTTGATGACGATATTTATTTGTGAAAAATCGTTTTCGCAAACACAGGAAAAGCAAGATCAACAAACACAGCAAACTGATCCCGTTGCCGATCCCAATACCGATTCACAATTTAATTCCGACCCTACCCAGTCAGATCCCAATACAGTAACAATTGACAGCACTGGTACTGGTAGTAGTTATGATACCACAACACCGGCAACCGGCACTTACGATGCGAAGCCTGCCGAAAAAATACGTTTGTATTCCGGCAAGCATGATGGAAATAATGTGATCAATCCTGATCCTAAAAAGGACTAATTCTAAAACGAATTTATAAAAAGCCCTCCGTCAGCTGACGGAGGGCTTTTTTTTATTTGAGTAAAATAAATGTTTACAATTGATAATGTTTTATTTGAAATGAATACTTTTGTTTCAACCAAAAATTTATTGATATGAAAAAGTTGTTACTCATTGCCACGCTTTTTGTTTTTTCCGAAAGCTTATTTGCTCAAAATGTTCAAAAAAATAAAGGCGAATTCAAAAAAGTAAAAAATACTTTTTATGAGGAGATTCAAAAGGGTGTAGAACTATTTAATAAACCCTCTGAGGAACTAAACCTGAGATTTAAGATGAGTTATGATGGGGTTGATGTTCCCAAATCGCTGGATGAATTTACTAAAGTATATGCAGGAAACCCGGTTTCGCAAGGTGAAACGGGTACCTGCTGGTGTTTTTCGACTACCTCTTTTTATGAATCGGAGATTTATCGTTTGACAAAGCAAAATATCCGCTTGTCGGAATTATATACCGTGTATTGGCAGTATGTGGAAAAAGCAAAAGAGTTTGTCCGAACAAGAGGGAAATCTTTTTTTGGTGAAGGTTCCGAAACAAACGCTGTACAATTGATGATGAAAAAATACGGAATCGTTCCCTGGGAATCTTATAACGGAATGCAACCCGGACAGAAATTTCATGATCATTCTAAAATGTTTAATGAGATGAATAATTATCTGCAAACAGTAAAAAACACAAATGCATGGAATGATGAAGCAGTTATTTCAACAATCAAATCAATAATGAATCATTATATGGGTGAGCCGCCATCATCAATTGTTTACAATAATAAAAAAATGGCTCCGCCTGAGTTTTTAAAAAACGTTGCTAAAATATTTCCTGATGATTATGTTGATTTCATGTCATTGATGCAAAAGCCTTATTGGACACAATCTGAATATAAAGTGCCCGACAACTGGTGGCGCTCTGCCGATTATTATAATGCTCCGCTCGATGATTTTATGCAGGCAATAAAAAGCGCAATCAAAAATGGTTACACGCTTTCTATTGGCGGAGATGTTTCAGAAAGCGGTATTAATTCTGAAATTGGAGTTGCCATGATTCCTTCTTATGATATTCCTTCGGAATACATTGATGAAAATGCAAGGCAGTTTCGTTTTTCCAATGAAACTACAACTGATGATCATGCTTTGCACCTGGTGGGTTACGCTGAGAAATCAAACGGAATGTGGTATCTTATTAAAGATTCAGGAAGCGGTGGACATAACAATAAAAATGCACTCGGCTATTATTTTTATCACGAGGATTTTGTGAAATTGAAAATGATGACTTTTACAGTTAACAAAGATGCTGTAAAAGATATTCTGACAAAGTTTCCAAAGAAGATAACGATGAATTAAAAAGTTTCGAGTTTTCAGTTTCTGGGTTATAAATGATGAATAGAATACTTGTTTTAATTTCAGTGATTGCTTTTTGTTCTCAGGCAGGCTTTTCACAGGATGTAAAAGCAATTAAGATGTGTAAGCCATATCAGGATTCCACTATAACAGAAATAAAAATTGAAAATGTTATTAAATGGTCTGAATCAAAACCATTGCGGGTAGGTTGTGATGACGGCAAGGTTTATATACTGCATCGATTTGACATCAGTGTGTTTACTTTAAATCCGCTGCAGACACGTGAATACGGAACAGGCGAGGAGGGAGGCATTCCCATTCTTGCAAGGAACGCAATAATGAAGGCTGGTAAAGGAGATACTGTCATTTTAAAGAATGCAGTTTACCTGGATGAGCAAAAGCAGGAGCACAAATTGCCTGTGATTTCTTTTAAGCTCAATTAAAAACTTTTCAACAATTCCTGTTAGTTATTCACCGGTTAGCTTTTCCGAATGCTATTGCTTTTACTTTCGCTTTGAAATATTTTTGCTTATTCAATCATATGTTTATCTTCCATTGACTCTTGATTATTGATCAGCAAATATCCGTTGAAAAGCATCAGTGCATTTCCCAAAAAAAACTGATGTATTATGCTTCGGGATTACTTTCTTCAAAGGAAAAGGATAAGCTGGAAAATCATTTATTGTTTTGTGAAAAATGCATAACTGCTTACCGTGATGCGTTGAATGCGAAAGATGATTCGGAAACGGAACAAATCATTTCGCATTTATTTGACACCAACTATAAAGCTAAAAAAATAATAAAACGCCCAAACAGGAAAGCAGTTTGGATTTGTGCTTTTGTTACGGGTTCATTGATTGTCTCGTATGCAGGATATATTGAATTTTTTAATCAGCCATCAGCCAGCACTAATTTAAACACATCCAATTCGCAAATAGGGGTTGAGCCTGAACTTAAGCATCCGGAATCCGGGAATAATCAAATTCTTGCTTCAACGGAGGAAGTAAAAACCAGTAATATATCATCAGAGAACGAGAATGAATTAATCGTTCCTGAAAATAATTCCGTTGAAATAAAAAATGAACCGGAAAAAACACCTGACAAAAACCCATTACTCCCGGTATCAGAACTTAATAAGGATAGTAAGGAGCATTTGATTCCCGAAAACAAAATACCAGCTGCCAAAACTCCGGATAAAGAAAAAGAGCAAAATAAAAAGCCGGATGTAAAACCCTCTGTAGAAGCAACAACTGATTTAAATATTGATAAAACAAATCAACCTCCTCCAACCAAGCTGAGCTATAAAGAACAGGTTGATGCCATTTTTAAGCTGGTTGATGAATCCAAATTTAATGAGGCATTAATTGAGATCGAAAAAATATTAAGTAAAAAGCCCGGAGACATCAGCGCGAAATATTATCGGGGGTTTGTTTTCTATCAATTACAGCAAAACGAAAATGCGTTAGCTGATTTTGATTGGGTATTAAAGAAGAAAAATTCGCGATTTTATGAAGAAGCCCGCTGGTACACAATTTTAATTTTAAACAGGCTTAAACGTTTCAGCGAGTCGAAGAGCCTGCTGGCTGAAGTTGTTTCCGGTAATGGCACATACTCCTTTAAAGCAAAACAATTGCTTGAATTAATGGGCGATTAGTTTTTTGCGTTGCATAAATTAGCAAAAAAAAATCCCCTGTCACTGACAGGGGATTTTTTTGAATAGAGGCGTGCTTAATTTGTCTTTGTGATTTTCAATACATCTGATTTGCTGCCGTTATCGTCCGTCAGCAAACGGACAAAATATATTCCTTCAGCAAGTTGGTCACCTAATTCGATGCTCTGCGTAGTTTTATTTACAGGCTCATTGATTAAAATTCTTCCGGTAACATCGGTAACTACTAAGGTTGCTTTATCGCTTATCAAAGCCGTATTGATTTCAATTTTTACTGAATTGCTGAAAGGATTCGGAAAGGCTTTTATCATTAAATCGCCTCTAGCAATTTCATTTACCGCTAACGGTCCTTCCACCACTTCAAATTTGTCTAAACCTGCTTCAACAATACTGTAAACAGGCCCGAAATCTGCTGTGCGTACCCATAATTGCATGTTGGCTGTAGGGGTAAGATAGTTTGCAATCACGTAAGAACGCGCAACCCATGAACTGTTGTTGGGCGAACTGACAAGTATTGTTTCAAGAGTAACCGTTGTGATTCCATTGGTAAGAAATACTTTCATGGTGTCGGCAGGGTTTCCATTCCCCATAATAATCAGGTCAGCAAACCACCGGTAGTAATTTATCTGCGGGTTCGTATAAAGTGTTGCGTCAAAAACGGGTGAAAGCAAATCAACATAACCTTCATCCACATCATTCTGTGTTGCGGTCCCGCCACCATTATCAGTAACATAGCATTCAACACCGCAGTCGTTAGGCACATCAAATTCGGGGTTGGCTTGTGTTCCCATTGAAGTGGTACCAATAGGCTCACCGCGTTCCCAGTCATTTGCCGAAGTTCCCGATGCAGTAGTCCAGTTAAAATCAAAAATAAAATCATCATAATATCCTTTATCGCAGACAATCTGGATGGGCACAGCTCCGGTAAGATTAGTATTTAAACAATTGGTTCTCCATCCCCATTTTCCGCCAACCACATCATAAATACCCGGTACGAAATTGCTGATTGCAAAATTACCTGATGCATTTGCAACTAAATTATTCTGAAAGGTGCCATTCGAAACAATAACATTCGCAAAAGGAATGGGGTTTAATGTTCCTGATTCTACAACCTGCCCGGTTAAAACAATGCTCGAAACAGGAGCAAGTTCAAAATCCTGTATGGTAAGCACTCCGTTGCTTAAAACAACACCGGTAGCTGTTTTTGTAATGTAACCGGCCTTTGAACACTGAACGGAATAGGTGCCTGCCGTTATAGTTCCCATTTTATATTCACCGGTAATATTTGAATTCTTCGAAAGGGCTGTTGTCAGAATCTGAATAATGGCATTATTAAGAGGAAGCCCGGTTACACTGTCCGTTACAATGCCTTCAAGGTAACAGGCGCGTACGTAAGTAGGTGCAAGAACAAACAACCCGTTCGACATATCGGATGCTACAATGGTTCCGGAAGGTAAAAAAGGATAAACACCCCAATCACCATCAAAACCTCCACCAGAGCCTTGTGTGTACGTATCATATCGCCCGGTTTGTACCATATTTTCAGGACGTGTTACATCGGTAATCACTACCCCGTCTTTATACCATGAGGTTACGGCAAACTCACCGCCACTGGCTTGTACAATGTGTGTGTTGTGAACAATTGAGCCGCTGCCCGGGGTAGTCTGAAATCTCCCAAACTCGGTAACATTAGCCAGGTTGGTTACATCGTATGAAGTAAGGTACGAATCATTTACTTCATCGGTTGTGAACAGTGTATGCGAATCCTGTGAAAGCCATGTGTTGTGCGTAAACGTTCCGGGAGTTGTCCATGACGTTAGTAAAACAGGGTTTGCTTTGTTGGCGCAATTATACACGCGCACTTCTCCAATATAAATATATCCTGCCCACAGCGTATCGTTGCGTACATAACCGTCATGGATATATGATTGCGATGAGGATCCGTTATCGGGTGTGTGCCCGAGATAATTTGGGTTCCACGGATCGGCATTCAAATCGAGAATTACAGCAGCTCCATTAAATAAATTGCTTCCGTATAAATAGCAATAACCATTGTCAATGTGCAGTGCATGAATATTATCAATCTGCCCGTTAATGGCGCCATTGCCAAGGTATTGTTTTACCTGGTATGAAGCCGGCAGGTTAGTCATATCAATAATCTGCAATCCATTGCCGCCTTCTGTAGTAACATAAGCATAATTAAGCCATGTTTTTACTTCGCGCCAATCCGACTGCACACCGGGAACGGCAAATATTTCAACGGCATTGGTTGGCGTGGTAACATCAACAATAGACAAGCCATTAACGGTTCCCACCAGTGCATATTCATTGCCTGAGCCGTCAACATACCCGCCAATGTTTGCAAGCCCCGGGTAGGTAATGTTATCCTGTAATGTAAGATTAAAATTTTGCGCATTGCATAATACGCACGTAAACAGCATTAAAGCTGTCAAGTAAATTTTTCTCATGTTTTTTTGATTGGTTATAAAATTGGAGCTTCAAATATAGCAAAAACAGAGTACCCCCTAAAGGGCTCTTGGAATAGTACAATTTAATAACTGTTGATTAGGGAAAATCAACGGATTATTATTGCTTTATAAACTTTAATTTAATTGTTCCTTTAGTTTCTTTATCAGTTGCCGAAAGCAGGTACATTCCTGATGGAATGTTTCCAAGATAAATTTTATTAATGTTTGGATTTGCTTCAATAACTTTTCTTCCAAGCTTGTCGAATATTTCGATGCGTTCAAACGAATTGTTATGGGTATTGAAATACAAATAATCATTTACCGGGTTAGGATAGATAGAAAGCGTTTCGCTGGATACATGTTCTTCCACATTGGTGTAAACAACAGATGGCAATGGATTAACAGGAACGGGAAGCTCATTGGCGGAAATCGCAAGCACATCGCTGAATGAAAGTGTAAGCCATCCCGAAGCGGTTGACGCAACCGTGAAATGCAATGTAGCAATGGTTCCGTTACCCGAAACATTGGTATGGTTTATCCTGCACAATCCCATATCGAAATTTCCGAAAGCGGAAAAATCTTTTTCGAGATGAATAAAATTAGTTGGTGTTGCAATCCATGATGTGGAATAATCCAGGTACACGCTTCCTGCCTGTACTAAAGCAGGGTCATAACCAATGGTAAATGCAATGCCGTATACATTGTTTGCGGGATTTGGCGGAGTTCCTAATTTTATCGGAACACTCACATTGCTTCCCGGAACAAGATTGCCTGCAGGCATTTCAAAATACAAATCTGGTCCTGACAAAAAGAAATCGGGTGAGGATAACCGTGGAGGATGTATCAATCCGTAATTCAACGAAACTGCAAGCGTATCGTTTGCGTCAACAATTCCGTTGCCATCGCAATCGGCATGTTTTGCATTTTGACCGGTAAGGAATTGTGACAGCCAGTCAAGTGCTGGCTGGGCAGTCCAGGTTAAGTTTGCCCCTGAACGTACATAACCCGTATCATTATATGCAACACCTATATATAGTATATCAATGTTATCACAGGTTAAATCATAATTAGCATCACCAGGCCATACATTGCTTATGGCAGGAGCGCAGCTTGTAAAGCTCCAGCCTGTGTTATTGCCAAGGTTTACACTATAATCTCCGGCATAAAACTGCGCACCGCCTGTTGCATTCATATCCTGCATGATAAAATAGTTTAAACAAACATTTCCTGAACTTTTACTTATTGTTGCCTGAGAACCGAGAGAAGAAGAATGCATTAAAATGGGAAATCCGGGAAGAGCATTTTCAAGCAACGCATCATTAACAGTTTGCGTGGTTCCTGAACTTAAAGTTACTGTATTGCCGGGATTATTAAACAGCAACGAATCAAAGGAAGAGTTACCGCTGATGTTAACATTTCCATTCATAAAAGTAGCTTTATGAATGGTATTATTGCCGTTGATGTTCGCGCTCGAAGGAAATAAAACATTATGAGCGGTGTTACCGCCATA
>JBIOHJ010000030.1:0-27940 GCA_044448905.1 Bacteroidia bacterium
AAGTAACCGACTCTAACACATGTAAAAACACCATAGAAATAAATGTAGAAGAAGAAGCCTGCGATCCTGTATTTAGCAATATAATAACCCCAAATGGTGATGGCCTTAATGATGGATGGGAGATTTTGAATTTCGATAAATCATTTTCGCACATGGTACAGATATTCAACCGATGGGGGCAAGCCGTATTGGAAACAAACAATTATGATAATGATAATCCAGGTAACAGGTGGAAAGGCGAGGATTTGCCTGACGGAACATACTATTACATTGTTAAGTATGTCGACAAAAAGTACTCAGGCATCATAACAAAAATCACCAGCGACAAGAAATAAATAAAATAAGTTTTTTATACCGTAAGTTTGCGTTCTCTCCGTCTAAGGCGGAGGGAACGTTTTTATTTTACACCTTCCTTTATGAAAGTTACCGGGCATCTTAAGAATGCGAAAAAGACATTATTTTCCATTGAAATTATTCCCCCGCTCAAAGGCAAGAGCATTGAGTCTATTTTTCAATCCATTGATCCGTTAATGGAATTTAATCCCCCGTTTATTGATGTAACGTATCACAGGGAAGAGTTTGTTTATAAAAAACGAGAAGGCGGATTTTTGGAAAAGGTATCCATCCGCAAACGCCCTGGCACTGTAGGGATTTGTGCTGCGTTGATTCATCGTTATAAAACCGATGCAGTTCCGCATATTATTTGCGGGGGCTTTACCCGTGAAGAAACCGAAAATGCATTGATTGATTTGAATTTTCTTGGAATTGACAATGTACTTTTATTACGGGGGGATGCTATTAAAACCGAAGCACACTTTGTTCCCGAAGATGGCGGACACAATTATGCAATTGATTTAGTAAAACAGGTTGTTAATTTAAACTCCGGTAAATTTTTAGATGATGAACTTACGGATGTGATGTCAACTAATTTTTGCATTGGAGTTGCGGGGTATCCCGAAAAACATTTTGAAGCACCAAACATGAAGTCGGATATAAAATTTTTAAAGCAAAAGATTGAAGCTGGCGCTGATTACATTGTTACACAAATGTTCTTCGAAAATAAAAAATATTTTGAATTTGTAAACGCATGTCGTGAGTCGGGTATAACCATCCCGATAATTCCGGGATTAAAGCCTCTCACCACACGCAAGCAGGTTGCACTGCTTCCTAAAACTTTTAAAATAGATATTCCGGATGATTTGGAAACAGAAGTTGAAAAATGCAAAAGTGATGAAGATGCAAAACAAATTGGAATAGACTGGTGCGTTAACCAGTCAAAAGAGCTGATTGAATTTGGCGCGCCCTGCCTTCATTACTACACAATGGGAAGTTCTGAGACGATCAGAAAAATTGCCAGCAGGGTTTTTTGACCCGTATTTTGTATTTACAAATGAAAATACGAACCCGCTTCGCTCCCTCACCTACAGGACCGTTACACATTGGCGGTGTGCGCACGGCATTGTATTCATATTTATTTGCAAAAAAACACGAAGGCGATTTTTTATTACGCATTGAAGATACCGACCAAAACCGCTTTGTTGCCGGAGCCGAACAATATATTATTGATTCATTAAGCTGGTGCGGAATAAAAATTGACGAAGGAGTTTCTGCTGGCGGAAAATTTTTTCCTTACCGCCAGAGTGAACGAAAAGAAATTTACAGGAAATATGCAGAGCAATTAATTCAAAGCGGGCATGCTTATTATGCTTTTGACAAAGCAGAAGAATTAGATGCAATTCGTAAAAAAGCTGAAACTGAAAAGAAAACATTTTCTTACGATTCATCTTCGCGAATGAGCTTGAATAATTCTTTATCGCATTCACCTGACGAAACAGAGAAAAAAATTTCAGCAAACGAACCGTATGTTATCCGTTTAAAAGTTCCGGCAAACCAGGAAATAAGTTTTACGGATTTAATTCGCGGAGGTGTAACAGTTCATTCCAATTTAGTTGATGATAAAGTTTTACTGAAGAGTGATGGAATGCCCACCTATCATCTTGCGCACATTGTTGATGATGTGCTGATGGAAATCACACATGCCATCCGTGGGGAAGAATGGCTGCCTTCAGCGCCAGCGCATATTTTGATTTATAAATTTCTTGAGTGGGAAAGTAAAATGCCGCAGTATGCACACTTGCCCCTAATTTTAAAACCCGATGGAAAAGGCAAGCTCAGCAAACGGGATGGCGATAAGGGAGGATTTCCTGTTTTTCCTTTGGAATGGAAAGATCCCATGACGGGAGAAATTTCTTCGGGCTATCGCGAAAAAGGATATTACCCTGAAGCATTTATTAATATGCTTGCACTGCTCGGATGGAACCCCGGAACGGAACAGGAAATTTTTTCGATGGAAGGGCTTATTCAAAGCTTTTCTTTTGAACATGTACATAAAGCAGGAGCGCGTTTCGATCCCGAAAAAGCAAAATGGTTTAATGAACAGTGGCTGCAAAAAAAACCGGACACTGAACTAACGGCTCGCCTGAGAATATCTTTGAAACAAGAATTTGGTTTTAGTGATGACGATAAAAGAATCAGCGGTTCTTTTTTGGGTAGGCACATTCAATTATTAAAACCACGCGTGCAGTTTGAACATGAGATGATTGAAAAAGGGAAGTATTTATTTGAAGCGCCAACACAATATGACGAACAGGCAATTCAGAAGAAATGGAAAGCGCATTATGCAGAATTCTTTCATCAGCTTGAAAATAATTTATCGGGATTAAATAATTTTACTTCATCGGAAATTGAGAACATATTTAAAGAAACCACAGCGAAAAATAATTTAAAACCGGGAGAAGTTTTGCAGTTATTCCGCATTTTATTGAGCGGACAAAGTATAGGGGTTGATTTATTTCCAATGACTGAGCTGCTGGGGAAAGAAGAAGCTTGTGAAAGAATAAAGAATGGATTGAAAATAATAAGCCACTGATTGCACAGATTATCAAAGATTGAAAAAACATGTCAACCGAGAAAGGGCCAAATTTTTTAGAAGAGATAATTGCTGAAGATGTAAAATCGGGCAAGCACGGTGGGGGTGTGCTTACGCGGTTTCCTCCCGAGCCGAATGGGTATTTGCACATTGGCCATTCAAAATCCATTTGCCTGAATTTTGGATTAGCAAAACAATTTGGCGGAAAAACAAATCTTCGGTTTGATGATACCAATCCCGAAAAGGAAGAAACCGAATATGTGGAAAGCATCAAGGAGGATATTCGCTGGCTTGGTTTTGAATGGGCAAACGAATTTTATGCTTCCGATTATTTTGATAAGCTGTATGATTTCGCGGCAATGTTAATTAGAAAAGGATTAGCGTATGTAGATGATTCTTCGGCAGAAGAAATTGCTTCACAGAAAGGAACGCCAACCGAAGCGGGAAAAAATTCACCTCATCGCAACCGGAGTAGTGAAGAGAACCTTGATTTATTTGAACGTATGCGTAGCGGTGAATATAAAGACGGAGAAAAAGTATTACGTGCTAAAATTGACATGGCTTCGCCTAACATGCATTTGCGTGACCCGCTTATGTACCGCATTAAACATGCGCATCATCACCGCACAAAAGACAAATGGTGCATTTACCCGATGTATGATTTTGCACATGGGCAAAGCGATGCGATTGAAAACATAACCCACTCCATCTGCACCCTGGAGTTTGAGGTACACCGGCCGTTATACGAATGGTTTATTGAGAAGCTTGAAATTTTTCCATCGCATCAATATGAATTCGCGAGATTGAATTTAAATTACACGGTAGTGAGCAAGCGCAAATTACTTCAATTGGTAAATGATAAACATGTTTCGGGGTGGGATGACCCGCGCATGCCAACTATTTCGGGATTGCGCAGAAGGGGGTACACACCTGAAAGCATCCGCGAGTTTTGCGACCGCGTTGGAGTTGCAAGACGCGAAAATGTAATTGATGTGGGGCTGCTTGAATTTTGCATACGCGAAGACTTGAATAAAAACTCAACCCGCGCAATGGTGGTTATGAATCCGGTAAAGCTCATCATTACAAATTATCCGAATGGCAAAACTGAAATAATGCACGGTGAAAATAATCCTGAAGTGGAAGATAAAGGAGGAATGAGAAAAATTCCTTTTTCAAAAGAGCTGTGGATTGAGCGCGATGATTTTAAAGAAATTCCTGAAAAAAAATATTTCCGCCTTGCTCCCGGATTAATGGTGCGATTGAAATCGGCATACATCATAAAATGTGAATCGTTTAAAAAAGATGCTGCGGGAAATGTTTCTGAAATTCACTGCACCTATATTCCCGAAAGCAAAAGCGGGAACGATACCAGCGGCATCAATGTAAAAGGAACTATTCATTGGGTTAGCGCATCTAACGCACTGGAAGTTGAAGTTCGCTTATATGACCGGTTGTTTAAAGTAGAAAACCCTTCGGCTGAAGAAAGGGATTTTAAAGAATATATAAACCCGGACAGCTTGCAGATTATTTCATCAGCAGTAGCGGAACCTTCGTTAAAAAACGCAAAGGTTGGGGACAAATTCCAATTTTTGCGTAAGGGATATTTTTGCGTGGACAAAGATTCGACAACGGAAAAAATTATTTTTAATAGAACAGTTTCTTTAAAAGATAATTGGGCGAAAAAGACATTGGGATAATGGTTGTTTGTTTTCAGCAAAATAAAAAATGCCACAAAGACACTAAATCCCAAAAAAAATAAATCTAATTGGAACAGGTTATTTCGATAGAAGGAATAGAATGTTATGCGTATCATGGCTGTTTGGAAGAGGAGGGAATTATTGGAGGCAATTATACGGTGGATGTGTATATATGGGCTGATGTGAGCAAGGCATTGAAGTCGGATGACCTGAAGGACACAGTTGATTATACAATGGTGCATGATGCGGTGCGAAAAGAAATGGCAATACGCTCAAAACTCATTGAGCATGTTGCAAACCGTATTCTTGAAAACATTTCATCACAAATAAAAGCATTTATAAAAATTTCGGTGCGGGTTACCAAGCACAACCCGCCTGTTAACGGGCAGGTAAACAAAACTTCTTTCGTTCTGTCATTACCCTGAAAAAGAAACATTTTAAACTTTACCCTATTATTGTTCGTATTAGCCAAAAGAGGTTTTTTATCTCGTTTAAAAAATATTATGTTTGCGTTCGTATAAAAAAATTGGTCGCGTGGCCGAGTGGTTAGGCAGAGGTCTGCAAAACCTTGTACAGCAGTTCAAATCTGCTCGCGACCTCAAAGAAAAATCCCGCACTTGCAGCGGGATTTTTTTATTGGAATAGTTTTATGGTTTCGCAGCCCACACACAATATATTTTTGTAAAAATATTTTTCGTGTTGCTTGCTTTTTAATTTTAATCGTTTTAGATTCGCTCTTCAATTCCAAACCAACCCTTGCAGGCAATGTTTTCTTTACCGAAATATTTTTTTTCATCCCGGTATAACGGAAGCCTGTACACGCAAAATTATTTTTATTCAGCCCTTTCTTTCAAAGGCTGCGCGGGTTAGAGCCGCTATCTGCCCGCTGGCGGGTCCGACTCTTTAAATAAAACACCGCAACAGATGGCGGTGAATGACCTTTCATCTTATTCCAGTAATTTAAAAAATTAAGGCTATGCCATTTAATAAATTAAATATAGCGCTTACGCCAGCCCAGAAAACGGCAATCCAGGCGGCTATTGATGCGCTAAAAACAAATTTGCCGTTCGGAATTAATTTAACCAAGGAAGAACGTGTTGAACTTCCTAACCTGCAGGATAAGCGCCTGTCGTTTGTTACCAAAATAGTTGAGGATTATGCCCCGGCTAACCCCACTTTGGTGAGCGGATTGGCAGGAACGCTTGCCGAAGCCGAAACTGATTTTATTTTGTACAACCAGCTGCGCAATTTTATAGGGCAGCTGGTTGACGAAAATGGACAGGAGTCCTTAGTAGGAAGCCAGCCCACCGACTCGACACCCGTGGTGTAAAACCATCCGGTTAATTCCGAAAATTAACCATGTTGAAAGTTCCAGCATGGTTTTTTAAGGGGAAAACAGTGTCGGATAGAATACCTGAAAGGAACTATTGAATACTTAAAAGGAAGAATAGAATACTTTAAAAGAATAGAGGAATACTTATAAAGAAGAATAGATTACTTAAAAGAAACTATTGAATACCTGAAAAGAACTATTGAATAGTTATAAAGAGCGATTGAATACCTGAAAGGAAGGATAGAATATAAATAGAGTATTTAAAAGTACGTATAGAGTACACATAGAAAACAAAACAATAAAAAATATGGAAAAAACGATAGAAAAACTAAGTTCAGAGGAATTCGACCACCTTGCATTACACGGGCGCGGTCGAAGCTCCCCTGCATTTAATGCCATTGTTTCGCTGCAGCCGGGCGAAGCCATAACCATTAAGAAAACCGGCTGGAAACCCAAATACCCACCCACGCGACTGGTTAAGAAAATTGAAAAAAAATATGGTTTCCGGTTTAAGCGTGGCGCATTGCCCGATAGAAGCGGATGGGCTGTGCAAAGGATTAAATGAGAAGAATTAAAAATTATGAATGCTGAATTATGAATTAGCTTATCTTTGAGTGAGGGAATTTATTGTGATAAATTAAATAGCATGAAGAAAATTTACACATTTATTATCTTTTACCTGCTGTCAACTTTCTTAAAAGCACAAACGGTAAACTTTTATCTGACTTCTGATTCTGTTGTGTATGGCGCAACTGCAATGCAATCCTTTGCGGCAACAGCAGATATTGTAAACAACAGCCAGGATTCAGTTATAGTTGAAGCGGTACGATTAATAAATATCGTTCCCGTTTCGGGGTTATGGGAAACTGCAATATGCGTTGGGGGAAATTGCTATTCCTGGATTGATACTATTACCTTCACAATACATGCAGGAGCCACAAAGCAATTTTTAATGTACTTCCGGTACCTGTTACATAATACCGACACTGCGCATACTTATATTCAATTTAAAAGTATCACGCCCGGTATAACGTTTGAGCAGTATCAAAATTTTTACGGCATGGATTCACTTGTACTTTTGACTGGCATTTCATCAATTTCAAATCCTAAATTACAAGCTAGCATTTCCCCCAACCCATTTAGTGGGGAGCTAGCAGTTCGGAGTTCGGAGACAGGTGAAATAAAAATAAAAGACATATACGGCAGGTTAGGTTATGTGCAAAAGCTGCAAACCGTAAACAGTAAACTGCAAACTGTAAACTGGAGTAACGGAATTTATTTTGTTGAAGTGATAACTCAAAAGGAGCGGGTGGTGGGGAAAGTGGTGAAGGAATAAAAGAGAATTAGAAAATATGAATTATGAATAAAAAAAACATACTCCTTAATTCATAATTCATCATTCCTTTTAATGCATTACAGCAAACTTTCCGCTATGCACTGCTGTATTACCGGCAGTATAAATCTTATAAAAGTAAACTCCGTAAGCATAATGGCTCACGTCAATGCTTTCGTTTGCATCAATAAGCTGTTTTTCAATCAAAGTATTCTGAGCTGAGTAAATTTCCAGTACCGGTTTATTGCCGGCTGCTTTACTCATACGGAAGCGCAGCCTGTCTGCAACAGGATTCGGGTAAACCATTGGTTTAAAATTTTCTTTTGCGGGATCAAATACCGAAGTGGTGGTTCCGTTGTGGGCAATGGCAAGTTCATCTTCCGACCATGAATCAACTACGTTACTAAGCACTACCGCCCATTCCAGGTTGTCAGACATGGTAGGCTGAGAGGTATAAGGGTTGCCCGGAATATTTATTCCCTGCACCGGCTGCGGATTTGAAAAATTACTTCCAATAGCAGTACGTTCCAGAGAAAAAATATCGGATTTGAGGGGGCCCGGAACACCTGCAAAAAATACCAGACCGTCTTTAGAAATCTGCCCGGGATTGAACCAGCCCGTAGGAGAGGTCAGTGAATAGACATAGTTAAATGAAGTCGGTCCGGTGCGGTCACACCGCTTTATGCTATTGTTGACAAAAAAATAAAGCTCGTTCTGGGTGGGATCGAGTGAACATGCCGAATAAGGCGCTACTCCGGTAACTGTTATTGCCACCGCTGGGCCGAATGCCGAAGCAATGGAAGTGCGGTGAGCATAATAAAGTCCATTATGAAGATAGTAAACGTCCAACTCATCAGCTGAAAACCAGCAGGAAAGTGTACCCATCGGAAACACAATATTGGCCAAAACCGGGGGGTCAAAATAACTCGCAGTATTGGCACGGCTTGTAAAAGCAATATTATTAAAAACACCGCTGTAATAATATAAGCGCAGCCCGTCAGCCGAAAGCCACGGGTACGCATCAGCCGAGCCGCTGACGTTAATTTCAGTCATCATGCGCGAAGAGTCGTACACAAATGGTGACATGGACGGAGTTTGCAGGTAAGGGATATTATTATTAACATCTGTTGCTGATAACGGTACTCCATTGGCATCCAGATTTTGTGCTGAACATTTCAGCGTAATTAACAGCACAGGAATTAATAAAGAAGTATAAGTTTTCATAAGCATCGTGTTTATGGGTACAAAGATACTTTTAATGCTGAGCTATATCCTAATCCCAAAATCCCTATTATTAGGGATAAAGTAAAATATTTATCTAAAGTATTTTTGCTCTCATATATCTTTTATTTCATAGCCCTCCGTGAAAAAACGGAGAGACTATTACAGGACAACAAAAACCCCTAAAAAAATTTGCTTAAACAATGAAAAAGATTTACTTATTAGTCGCAGCAATTATTTTCTCGGTTAATGTTAATGCACAGACACCTGCCTGGCTATGGGCAAAGGGGATGGGAGGAGGAGGCAGCGATGGAGGTAACTCTCTCATTACTGATGCAAATGGCAATATTTACACTACCGGCACCTTTGTAGATATTGTTGACTTTGACCCGGGTGCCGGAGTATTCAATTTGACTTCGGCTAATGGTTCTTTTGATGTTTTTGTGTCCAAAACAGATTCCGGTGGTAATTTTGTTTGGGCAAAAGCAATAGGCGGAATAGATACGGATAACGGACGGTCAATAGCTTTTGACCCGTCCGGAAGCGGAGCTGTTTACATCTCAGGCCACTTCAGGGGAACAACCGACTTTGACCCCGGTGCAGGAGTATTTAATTTAACTTCTGCCACACCCGGTTATTCTGATATTTTTATTTGCAAGCTCGACACCTCAGGCAATTTTATTTGGGCAAAAACAATGGGCGGAGCCGAAGATGACGCTGGCTACTCCATTACCATTGACCCGGCAGGAACGGGTGCTGTTTACTGCATGGGTTATTTTCGGGCAACCGTTGACTTTGATCCCGGTGCGGGAGTATTCAATTTAACCTCGGCCGGCAACACCGATATTTTTGTTTCCAAATATAGCAGCTCGGGTAATTTAATTTGGGTAAAGGCAATGCGTGGAACCGGCTATGACTGGGGCATATTCATAGCCAGGTGCCCGGCAGGCAGCACAGATGTTTACACCACCGGTTACTTTTCCGGAACAGTCGACTTTGACCCGGGTACCGGAACATATAATATGACATCGGCAGGATCAGACGACATTTTCATTTCCAAATTAGATAGTGCCGGCAATTTTATTTGGGCAAAAGCATTGGGAGGAACCGATGGCGATTATGCAACCTCCATTGCTTCTGATATTTCCGGTAATGTTTACACTACAGGCAATTTCAAATTAACAGCCGATTTTGACCCGGGTGCCGGAACATATAATTTGATATCGACATCAGGATCAAACGACATTTTCATTTCTAAATTAGACAGTTCAGGAAACTTCGTGTGGGCAAAAAAAATCGGGGGATCAACTTATGACACCGGCAATGATATTATAGTTGATCCTTTCGGCAATATTTACACAATTGGAGGTTTCACAGGAATGGTTGACTTTGACCCGGGTGTTGGTGTGGCCGTTTTTACTTCCGGAGGAAACATTGATATTTTCATTTCCAGGATGGACAGTTCCGGCAATTTTGTTTGGGCACAACATGCTGTAGGGGCAAATGCCGATAATGGCCGTTCTTTTGCTTTTGATGCGGCCGGTTATTTATATGCGACCGGGTCGTTTTCAAGTACAACACTTATATTTACATCAGCTACTTCTTTAACAAATGCCGGTCAATCAGATATATTTATTGCGAAACTTGATGCAGTATTCCCCACAGGCATTGAAACAATTTCCAATTTCCAATTTTCAATTTCTATTTTCCCCAACCCCTTTTCGGAAGAGTTAATAATAAGCAGTTCCGAGTTCGGAGACAAAGCAGAAATAAAAATATATGATATGTTTGGAAGAATAATTTATTCACAAAAACTGTTAACCGCAAACTGTAAACTGCAAACTGGGCGAACGGAATTTATTTCGTAGAAGTGATAACCGATGAAGTAAGAGTGGTGAGGAAGGTAGTGAAGCAGTAAAAAATTCCTCACTGCTTCACATTAATATACGGCTTCAGGTTATTCACGTACTCCTCAAATGCACGCACACCTTTTTGAGTAATGGAAAGCGTAGTGCACGGATAATTGCTTTTAAATTCTTTTTTCACTTTAATATACCCGGCTTCATCGAGCTTCGAAACCTGCACGCTCAGGTTACCTGAAGTAGCCCCCGTTTTTTCTTTCACAAAAGAAAACTCAGCTTCCTTAAGTCCTACCAGGAGTGAAACAACGGACAACCGCAACTGCGAGTGCAGCAGCGGGTCCAACTCTTTAAAATTATTTGTCATACCCGTACAAATTAAGCAGCAACAGCCGTTTTCGATTTTTCATATTTCGCTTTCAGCAAATGCCCGGGAATAATAAACCCGATAAGCACAGCAGCAGCTAGCAACAGCAATTGAATATCAAACGTAACAAAGAATGCCGTAATACCCAGCAGCCAGTTTGCAACACCGCCAACAATCAGCGGGCGAAACTGCAATGCTCCACCCGATGCAAATAACCATATGGCATATATGACCATAACCATCGGGTAGCAATTTAACCCAAGCTTGCTCATAAAAAACAAAACAATAAGGAGCGAAAAAAGAAATGCCAGCAATACATATTTCATCACATCGTCAACGTATGTTTTCACACGCTGTTTTTCGTTCTGGCGTTTACCATAAATATATGACACGATTCCGCCCAAAGGCATCAGCAGCCAAACCAGGTGCGGCTTGCCAAAGTCTATTTGCCAAAGAATGTAATGCCCCATGCTGGCGGCAAATACGAGCCAGCCCCATAGCCTGAACTGGAAACTGTCGTCAACCAATTCGTTTTTTGCAGTAGTAATCATTCGCTGAATTACATGAATGCTTTCTGATTCTGAAAATTGTTTTTCGTTTTCCATGATAAATTGTTTTTTTTGTTTGATGAATTAATAATTTGTTTTATAAATAAGGCACAAATATAAAGTAGTTTATAATATAAACCAAATTATTTTTAAAATATTTTTTGAAAGGGCTGATTTTGAGCAAGAAAATTTAATGCTTAATCTTGGGCAATAGTCTCTGAACTCCGAACTAACTGCTTCCGACTAATTACTATTAAGTACTTTTGCCTCTGAAAAAAATCATGCATCCCAATTACGATATAATAGTAGTAGGTGCCGGTCATGCCGGATGCGAAGCCGCTGCGGCTGCAGCCAACATGGGCTCAAAAGTTCTTTTGATAACCATGAACATGCAAACCATTGCGCAGATGTCGTGCAATCCCGCCATGGGAGGTATTGCCAAAGGGCAAATCGTAAGAGAGATTGATGCTTTGGGCGGATATTCGGGTATTGTATCCGATAGAAGCACCATACAGTTCCGCATGTTAAACCGTTCCAAAGGTCCCGCCATGTGGAGCCCCCGATCCCAAAACGACCGGGCAATGTTTGCCGAACAATGGCGCATAATGTTAGAACAAACACCCAATGTTGACTTCTGGCAGGATATGGTAACCCAACTGACCACTGACAAAGGACAACTGACAGGGGTAATAACAGGCATGGGCATCGAATTCAAAGCCAAAGCGGTTGTTTTAACCAACGGCACCTTTCTGAACGGGATCATACATATAGGAGAAAAAAAATTCGGAGGTGGAAGAACAGGCGAAAAAGCCTCCACAGGAATCACCGAAACCCTTATTGGTATTGGCTTTCACAGTGGACGCATGAAAACAGGAACCCCTCCGCGAATAGACGGGCGCACTATTGATTATTCCAAAACAGAAGAACAAAAAGGTGATGAAAACCCCGGCAAGTTCAGTTACCTAAACGGGACATCTCCCTTCGAAGCAGCTATCCGTACCAGTACGGATGCCAGGGCACAAAAAAGCTGCCATATCACTTACACCAACGCAGCAGTTCATGACATTCTAAAAAGCGGGTTCGAAAAATCGCCTATGTTCACCGGAAGGATTCAGGGCACAGGACCACGATATTGTCCTTCTATTGAAGATAAAATAAACCGTTTTGCCGATAAAGAACGCCACCAGTTGTTTATTGAACCCGAAGGTTGGAATACCGTGGAGGTTTACCTTAACGGGTTCTCTTCTTCCTTACCAGAAGAAGTTCAATACAAAGCATTGCAGCAAATTCCAGGGTTGGAAAAAGCCAAAATGTTTCGTCCCGGTTATGCCATCGAGTACGACTACTTCCCTCCGGATCAGCTTAACCCCACCCTCGAAACCAAATTGGTTGAAAACCTCTATTTCGCAGGCCAGATTAACGGAACCACTGGTTACGAAGAAGCCGCCTGCCAGGGGCTAATGGCTGGAATTAATGCGCATTTAAAAATTAATAATAAAGAGCCGGTTGTCCTTAAAAGGTCAGATGCATACATTGGAGTGCTGATTGATGATTTGGTAACAAAAGGCACTGATGAACCATACCGGATGTTTACATCAAGAGCAGAATTCCGCACATTATTAAGGCAGGACAATGCCGATATTCGCCTCACCCCAAAATCGAATGAAATTGGTTTGGCCGGAAAAGACAGGCATGATAAAGTGATGGAAAAGATTGATAAATCGGAAAAGCTAATCCGATTCTTTAAGGAAACAAGCATAGTTCCGGAAGAAGTTAATGAGGTTCTTATTTCACGTGAAACAGATACCATTGACCGAAAAACAAAACTCTTTAATCTCATCTCCCGTCCTCAAATCAGCTTTAAAGATTTGCATTATGCAAGTGAGGCCTTAAAAACCTTTTTTTATAAAGAAGGTGATATTTCTGATGAAATCATCGAACAAGCCGAAATCATGATGAAATATGAAGGGTATATCGAAAAGGAAATTGAATTTGTTGAACGGATGGGCCGTTTCGAAGACATTATTTTACATTCTGATTTCGACTACCTTAATCTTCCCTCGCTATCCAACGAAGCAAAGCAAAAACTTTCTAGTATTAAACCCCGTACCCTCGGTCAGGCATCGCGTATAAGCGGGGTTTCCCCTTCCGATATTTCCGTGCTTATGGTTTATCTTGGTAAATAATTTCACGTGGAACAGGTCGGTTTGGAAACTTTATCTGCTTGCCCTGTTTGTTTGGGAACACAGTTCAATCCTTTTCTTTCCTGCAAAGACTTCACCGTTTCACATGAAACATTCCATATTGTTCAATGTGCGTCTTGTGGGTTTAAATTCACCAACCCTCGTCCGGCAGAGTCTGAAATTGGTAAATACTATCAGTCGGAAGACTATATTTCACATTCCAATACATCAAGAGGGATAATTAACTCACTTTATAAAGTCGCACGCAGATTCACCATTTCCCGAAAGGCTAATCTTATAAAATCGGTTTTCCCCGATGGAAAATTCATCCTCGATTACGGCTGCGGAACCGGTGAATTCCTTAACGGGATGAAAAAAGCAGAGTGGAGTGTAAAAGGAGTTGAGCCGAGCGAACAAGCGAGAATGTTTACAATTAACAATTACGGGCTTGAAGTTATTGAGCCGAATCTAATTAACAGCCTTCCGGAGAAAAGCTTTGATGTTATTACGTTATGGCATGTGCTTGAGCACATTCATCAAATCAACCAAACCATTATTGTATTTAGAAAACTACTGAAACAAAAGGGCAAACTCATTATTGCAGTTCCCAATTGCGATGCTGCCGATGCTGTATATTATAAAAAACATTGGGCTGCTTACGACTTGCCCAGGCATTTATATCACTTTAACCCCGATTCAATGCATCGTTTAATGTCGAGTCATCAATTTAGGGTTGTAAAAGAACTTACTATGCCGCTTGATGCATATTATGTTTCCATGTTAAGTGAAAAATACAAAGGCTCGTTGGGCATGATAAAAGGAATTCTAAATGGCGCAAAAACAAATTTCAAATCGTGGTTTGAGAAAAAAAAATCATCCAGCCTGATTTTTGTTATCGAAGTTGCTGAAACCTGATTTTCATTCAGGCTTCATTTAAAAGACATTTGCCTGATTTAAGGCTGCACGTTGTTTTTTCCGTGATACGCTTTCCAAAGTGATCTAACGAAGCCGTTTTTTCATCCGGAGAACTTCTTAAACACTTTTATCAAATCATTTGAAGTTAAAAACCCATTCATCCGCCACACCTGTTTTCCATTTTTGAAAAGAATCAGCACCGGCACACTCTTTACATGGTAGAATTCCGAAAACCCTGTTGATTTATCCACATCAATTTTCTGAATAAAAATTTTCTCTCTCAAATCAGCCTTAACTTCCTCTAAAATATCGTCAAGTATTTTGCAGGGTTCACACCAGTCGGCATAAAAGTCAGCAAGCACAAAGGCGTTTGTTTTTAAAATGGCTTTAAATTCTTTTGTGTTCACAATTAATATATATAGTTGATAATCAATATTTTAAACGCATATTTTAATTAAATTTCCCGCAAAAATAACCCTTAAGAAACGGATTCGTTTCACCGCGATGTAAGATTTTCAGAAAAACGTAACCAACCAGGGCGAAAAACAGTTTACATATGATATAAAATCAGTCATCCCGATGCATCGGGACAAAAGAGAATCATGAGTAAATCAAACTTCGTTACAAAGATTTCAGGCGGATGGAAAATTATTTTATTTTTCCTCATAGCTGCGTCACTGTTAGCCATTAAGTATAATTATTTTTCTGCAAAATATTTTCGCACAACCGCAGAAATTAAAACAGTCGAAAACAAAACCGGAACTTATACAGCCGTTATTAATGCCGTAAATAAACAAAAACAATTTGTAGAATATTTTCAAATTGAACCATTGTTTAAAACCGAATTGTACACAAGCTCTCCAATTACAGTTTCATATTCTTTAAAAAAAGAAAAATTTTATAAGCAGGACTTTGAATTTAAATATTCAGGCAACAATGCTTTCGTTCTGACATATGAACATAATGGAATAGAAAGAAGCCGCCAGGGCGAATTCGGTAAAGAAATTCACGAGACCGATTTGAATTTTACTGTAAATAAAAATTCAGAGTTAATTCCGGCACGATGCGAAACGTTGCTGAGTAAAAACTTACAGTTTATTATTTACTCTGATAAGGCGCTTGCAGAAACACTTCTGAAAAACTCCGTAGATATTTCTTCAGGAAATGGAACAACGACTATTACCGTTACGAATACGGTTCCTGAAAAGACAATGAATCTGGCCAATGAAATTGCTGTATCTTTTTCTGAGCAAAAAAACTCATCCGGAAACCTTGATTTAATACATGAACAGCTCGCAAAAGTTGCTATGGAACTTGACAATGCTCAAGCAGCAGTTGCAAAATATAAAACCGAAAATGCTATTACCGAATTTCCACTTCAGGCGGATGCGCAGTTAAACCATCTCGAAAACCTTGAGTTGCAAAAAATGAATCTTCAGATGCAAACATTGGCATTGGATAACCTGAGTGATTACATGCGCCAAAACCGCACAACAGAAAATGCTGCCCCGGAATATGGCACAATCACTGATCCGGTTTTTGCAGATTACATTACTAAGCTGAATGAAAAGATTTCGACAAATAAAACACAATATGATAATCAAAATTCAACACTGAATACCGAAATTAATTTTCTGAAAAATACTATTGCCGAAGGCATCAGAAACACGCGTAAGAAAACAGCCCTTCAAACGGATGAAATAAACAAGCAGATTGCATTGGCTAAATCAGGGTTTGGTGTGTTGCCCGAAAAAGAAAGTCAATTGCAAACACTTAACCGCAATCTTTATTTAGTTGAAAAACTTTACAATTATCTTGTGGATAAAAGAACAGAAGCAATGTATGCGGGAGCCATTCCCTTCGCAGAAGACAGTTCAAAACAAGTCGCAACATTACCCCGCGAATCAATAAATATGAAAGCAAATACAGTTTGGATACTTGCAATATTGTTCGGATTACTAACAGGTTGTATATGTACGCTTATTGCTGGTAACTTTAAGAGGCTCACCATTACAAACAGAAAAATCATTGATGATCACAAATCCATTCCGTTTTTTGCCAGTATCGAAAACAGAAATAACAAGGAGGTGACATCTGAATTCGGGAATATCTGTACAAAGCTTTTGTTGTTAAGAAATGAAAGCCAGAAACATGTCATCACAGTTACTTCTGCTAACCAGGGTGATGGGAAAACATTTTTTGTTTCGCACCTTGCAAAAACATTAGCCGCATCCGATCTAAAAGTTTTAATGATAACAATGAATGTTTTTGATAATAGCCTGGAAAAGATTTTTGATATTGAACCCCGGCATACCTTAGCGGAAGTAGTTCAAAAGAAAATAAACCTGCAGGAAGCAATTTCTATTACTGCTATTCCCGACCTCGATGTGCTGGTTGGCGGTGAATTCACAAACGGCACAAATTCATTATTGATTAACCATAAAATGGGCAACATCTTTAATGAATTTAAACAACATTATGACTTTATAATTATTGATTCACCCGATACAAATTCTTCGCTTGACGCTGTTCCGTTAATGAAATTAAGCGATACAAATTTGTTTATTACCCCTTACGGTTCCGATACGCAAAAAACTTTTGAAATTGCTGAGAACATTCGCAGCGATTATAAAATTGAAAATTTGTTTTTTGTGCTGAATATGATAGGAAGTACTTCCGGCAAGGGAAATAAAGCAACACTAAAAAAATCAAAAATTGAAATTGAAAATAACAATAACCAATCATCCGCTACCGAAGCAACCCCTTTCTTAAAAAAGGTTGCTATGTGGTTTTATTAATTTTAAGTTTTTCATTCTTTGTTGATTTGAATAGTTGGGCACGGGGTCAAGTACGTATTTTTATCGTATATTAACTCATTTCGTTTTCCCAAACCCAATATTGGTAAGGTTTTTGAACGATTTTATGTTAGTATCTTTTTTGTAAAATCATACAAAAGGTTTATATGCCCCGATCAATATGTTTGCAACTTTGAGAATCCAAAACAAGTAAAACAGTGAACAGTCAGATTACATACAACAGGCAATTTGATAAACGAATGACGATACTCACCGTTTTAGCAAAGTATGACCATACTGCATTAAGTATTCCGCAGGCATCTGAAGATATTCGGCCATTATTTTCAAAATTTTCAAAAGATAAACCTGCAAAATTTTTTACTTCTGGCAAAATTCTGGGAATACAGCTTCATTCGCTCAAAAAACTTTACGCTTCCAATTACCAGGAAAAAATTATTGCTAACACAAGCGCATGGGATACAATTTTAAACCAAATGCAATGGTTTAATAAAGAATGTGAAATTGTAAACCCGTTTGAAGACCAGAAAATTTTATCAGTCAGTTCGAGACTGAAAAAAGTATTCGATTGCATTGATACGAATGAAAAAATTGCCGTAAGCTTTTCGCATGGCGACATTACTCCATGGAATTTAAATGGTGATGATAAGAGGCTATACAGGTATAATTGGGAAACTTCGGATTGCGGCATTCCAATGCTCACTGATTTATTTCACTTCCTCTTTTTGCCGAAAACACTTTCAACCAATCATGATTTTAAAACGATAAAGAAGAGCATTGATCATGCTATTGGCCATTCAATTTGTAAATCCATAATTGAAAAGTACCGGATAAATGTTGATTTGCATTACAGGATTTACCTTTTATTCAGCATCACACATTATTTGCGAATTTATAACAGCCAGAAGTTTTCACAGATGCAATTGCATCGCTTAATGGACATCTGGAATGAAGCACTCCTCGAATTAGAATAACATGCATACCTGCAGGAACAGATTTTTATTTTTTTTGGTAAAGAATTGCTCTGGACTTAATTATGTTCTGCTCAAAGATATTTATGATGATATTACTGAACTCCCCCAGGAACATCAATTGGAGATGTTGGTGGACCCCGATGATTATTCGGCATTGCTTCATGTGATCTCCACCGGTAAGGACATTTCAACGATTAAAACTAAAAAATCGCTGCACTCGCAAATTATCAGTCTGCATTTTACAGACCATTCTTCGTTGATTTTAAAAATCAAAATTAGCTTCGAACGAAACGGAATTGTATTTATGAATGCAGGGGAAGTTCTTGCCTCGGCAACCGTGAATAGCGAAAACATTAAAATTCCAGCACTCCCTTACCTGTTTGAGCACATCATACTTTTGGCTATACTCAACAAAAAGGATGTGAATGAGAAATATCGTGAATATTTCGCAAGGCTCGATTTTAAATCACGTTCTAAAATCTTTGCACATATCCGCCCTAAATACAACCTGATAATTCATTTGCTTGATGATTTATATATATTTAATGGCAAGCATTATCGTAATATCAAAAAAACAATAAATACCGAACAGCAAAACACAGGTTGGCGTTATGCCATTCATAAAATTATTTTTTCTTTTATTTTTATTACCCACACCCTTATAAATTTTTATGAGCATCTGAGCTCAAGTAATAGTCAGTCGGTAAATAATTCAATGCCCCCGGTTGAATTAAAAGATTTTTTGCAGCGCAAAGCAATTGCCTGAAGAGCGAATACCGGCAATTTTTCCCACATTATAATGTAAACGGCAGGCAGGGTTTTGCAGCACTCGCTTTATTTTATCACCTTTGGCATCCTAAAAATAACGAGGGATGAAAATAAATTTTTTTTTACTGGTTGCAGCTGCTTTATTTATTGCATCGTGCAAAACAACCCAACAAACGGGCACACAACAGCCTGCTCCAAAAAGCGAAGAGAAAAAAATTCCTGAGCCTGAAATTTACCGTGCATCCAATTCGCGCCTCAGCGATATTATTCACATGGAATTGCGCGTGAGTTTTGATTGGGAAAAAAAATATTTATTTGGCCAGGCAACGTTGACCATGAAACCGTATTTCTATTCAACGGACAGTCTATTTTTAAACGCCCGTGGAATGGAAATTAAAGAATTGAGTTTGCTTTCGGGCGAAAAAAAATCATTACTCCAATACAAAAATGAAAATGACAGCCTTAAAATAAAACTTGATAAAACATATACACGCGATGAACAATACCAATTGTATATTGATTATGTTGCCAAACCCGATGAATTGAAAGAAGTTGGAGGCAGTGCAGCTATTGCATCAGATAAAGGACTCTATTTTATTAATGCCGATGGAAAAGAAAAAAGAAAGCCAAGGCAGGTATGGACACAAGGCGAAACGCAGGCAAATTCCGTTTGGTTCCCGACAATTGATTCACCTAATGAACGCATGACACAGGAAATTTACATTACTGTGGATACTTCATTGGTTACACTTTCTAACGGGTCGCTTATTTCTTCAATTGTTAACGGGCGCGAAGGTTCGCGAACCGATTACTGGAAACAATCTTTGCCGGCAGCTCCTTACCTGGCAATGATGGCGGTAAGCAATTTTAAAATTGTGAAAGACAAGTGGCGCAATATAGAAGTGAATTATTATGTGGATGCCGAGTATGAAAAATATGCAAAGCAGATTTTCGGGAACACACCGGAAATGATTGAATTTTTTTCAAAAAAATTAGGCGTGGATTATGCGTGGGATAAATATGCACAGGTAGTGGTGCACGATTATGTTTCGGGAGCTATGGAAAATACTTCGGCTACGCTGCACGGTGAATTTATGCAGCGCGATGACCGCGCTTTGCTTGATGAGACTTACGAGTCGGTGATTTCGCACGAATTGTTTCACCAATGGTTTGGCGATTTGGTAACCTGCGAATCGTGGTCAAATATTACATTAAATGAATCGTTTGCCACTTATGGTGAATATTTGTGGGATGAATATAAATACGGGCGTGATGAAGCTGATTACGGGCTGAACAAAGACCTTGATAATTACAAAGGGCAGGGTACTGCGCGTGAAAAAAATCTTGTTCGGTTTAATTACGAAAACCAGGAAGAAATTTTTGATGTGGTTTCGTACCAGAAAGGCGGACGGATACTGCACATGTTACGCAAGACGGTTGGCGATGATGCTTTTTTCAAATCATTGCAATTGTATCTTAACTCTAATAAATTTAAACCGGCCGAGGTGCACAACCTGCGGCTGGCATTTGAAGAGGTAACAGGGCGCGATTTAAACTGGTTTTTTAACCAATGGTATTTTGATAACGGGCACCCCGATTTGGATATCAAATATGAATATGTTGATTCAACGGGCATGCAAAACGTTATGATTACTCAAAAGCAGGATTTCGAAAAAAATCCGTTGTTTAAAATACCGTTAAAAGTAGATGTTTATGATAACAGTGGGGTAACCCGACATGATATTGAAATAAACAAAACATCAGAGACCTTTTCATTTAAAACTAACGGCAAGCCCGCACTTGTTAATGTTGATGCTGAAAAAATGCTGGTGTGTACTAAAACCGATAACCATTCCAATGACGAGTGGATTTATCAGTATGAACAGGCCCCGTTGTTTATGGACCGTTATGAGGCATTGCAAAAACTGGGCAAGAGCTATTCGGCCGGCTCAGCTTCAGCTAAAATAATTACCAAAGCGTTAAAAGATAACTCATGGGCTATTCGAAAATATGCAATAGGGCGATGCGGCACTATTGCAAAATCGGCTGACAGCAGCAAGCTGAAGGCTGACTTAATTGATATGGCAAAAAATGATCCTAAGGCAGCAGTTCGCGAAGCGGCTTTATCTTTTCTTGCCAAGAATTATTCAGGCAACGATCTTACAGCATTTTATGAACAGGCGGTTAACGATCGTTCGTATGATGTGATGGAAAAAGCTATAAACAATATTGCGTCAATTGAAAAAGAAAAGGGATTGGCTATTGTTAAGAAATTTGAAAGCGATGAGAACAAACGCGTCCGTAATATAGTTGCGGGTGTTTATGCTGAATATGGCTCGGATGAAAATAATTCGTTTATGCTTACCGCTATGGAAAGCGCAAGCGGTGGCCAGAAATATCAAACAACACTTGACTATGGAAAATTCTTAACCCGCTGCAAGCCGCAAACCATCGAAACCGGTTTAGTTTACCTTGAAGATGTAGCTAAAAACGCAGCGCCCTGGTATGTAAAGCTTTCGGGCATACAGGCTATGAGCGCACTGAGCAAAACATGCGAAACAAAAGCGAAAGATAACACCGGCATAGACGAAGCCGCACGCTATAAAGAATTGAAAACCAAAATTGATAACTCCATTAAAGCCATTAAAGAAGCCGAAACCGATAAAAATCTGAAAAAGATTTATGGCAAAGGGGATGAGGCGGGAGAAGAATAAAAGCCCCCTAAATCCCCCAAGGGGGACTTTCCAGTGCGCAGGCATTCCTCTCCGTCAGCTGACGGAAGGTTAGGTGGGGCTTCTTGTTACACATGCACCAATTGCACATTCACCTCCACGGCATTGCCGCCTGTTATAGTTATGGGGATGTGTTGAGAAACATAATCAGTTAACGAAACTGCCAGTGTATAATCTCCATCGGGCAAGCCGCCAAAGCTGTAACGCCCGTCAGCCCCGCTTTCGGTTTCAATAGCCACAGGCTGCAAAACAAGGAGGGCGCCTTCAAGCGCATTTCCGTTAGCCTGGTCGCTTACCAGACCGGTTATGCTCAGCGCTTCGGGGCTTTCTTCCCCCGGTGGCAGCAGGTAGCGCTGGTATTTAGCATAATCATCCTGAAAAATATTTTTACCGGCTGTGCATACCCGAACTTCAATGTCCCATACAATATTATGCTTGCTGATGCGCTCTTGAGTTTGCACCGGCAGGTTGCCGATGAAAACCTCCTGTGCTGTGTTTGCAGCATCGAGCAGGGTGCGAAGCGGTGGTATCTCGTCAATCTTCGCCTGCGGGTATCCGGCTGCATCTAATTTCACCTTGTATTTTTCGCAAACCGTGTGAAATGTTTTCATAAACTGAAGCATCTTCACCTGAACCCTCCGTGCATCGTTATAATTATTATACCCGAACTCGTTCCACACGGGCTGGTTGTTCGGGAAAGCCTTTTCAATAAAATACTTGGTGTCCTGGAATTTATTGCGGCATTTTTTCATTTCTGTTTCCACATCGGCTGTCAGCTGCGTTAGCTGGTCATCAATCGTTTCATCGGTAGGAACCGCTTCGGCAGCAGTTATGGCGGTAAGCCAGTCGGCAGCATAGGGGTCGTCAAAATCGGCATCAAATGCAACAAAGCCGGCTTTGTCCTCGAGGAAAAATCCGCGTTTTGTTTTTGCCGATTCAATCATTTCGGCATGTGAAATATTATACTTCGATTTTTGTTGGATGGGTTTTGCCATGATGTTTGGGTTTAAAGGTTTAAAATTTAAAGTTGACAAGCAGTAATGCAAATTCATAGCTCCGTAACTGACGCGCTGACAGCCGCAAGGTCACCGCGTCAGTCCGCAAACCTCCCGCGCCATTCCGCAAACCTGCCGCGTTAGTCCTCAAGCCTCTGTTATAAGCGCGGCAGGATTGCGGGATAACGGAAATGGGTTGCTGCATAGGTATCGGGTATTGCGTAACAATGCATCTAGTATGCGTAACAAAGAACTGGTTTTGCGGAATATAAAAAAGTAGCCGATCGGCTACTTTTTCGGGTTAATAAAATTAATTGGTTTACCGGTTTATTCAGTCATGCTTTGTACATGTATAAAACCGTTTTAACCATCAGTATTTCGGGATTAGAAAAGGATGCAATAAGCTTTAATGAAATAGAAGTAAGAATTTTTTATTGCCTTTCGCAGGGATTGTCAAATAAACAGATAAAAGAAATTGAAAACCTGTCGGTTGGCGCCATCAAAAAGCACTTAACAAAGATGTATGAAAAAACAAAGTTGAAGATTCATTCCGAAACTGCGTTGGTTGGCTGGCTGGCAGAACACGATGTTTACAATAAAATAAAGGAGAAGATAGAACAAACGGATTTAATAGAAAAAGTGGAAAGGCTGAGACAAATATCGTCTTATTAGATTGCCTAAATGCATTTTGATATTACAGATTAAAAGAGTAGGTTTGATGAATGAAAAAACTTTTCCTCCTGCTTGTTTCTTTCCACTTGCTTTTTATTCGTGGTTTTTCTCAAAACATTCAGTGGCAGAATACGATTGGGGGAGGCAATCATGATGGATTAAATTCCATTTCCCAAACCTCTGATGGAGGTTATATCTGTGGAGGCGGATCTATTTCAAACATTTCAGGAGATAAAACAGAAAACTGTTTGGGGCAGCATGATTACTGGGTAGTAAAAATTGATATCTCCGGCAATATCCAATGGCAGAATACGATTGGGGGAAGCGGTTACGATGTAATAACATCCATTTCCCAAACCTCTGACGGAGGTTATATCTGTGGAGGGAGATCTAATTCAAATATTTCAGTTGATAAAACGGAAAATTGCTTGGGTGGCTTTGACTATTGGGTAATAAAGCTGGACATGCTTGGTGATATACAATGGCAGAATACTATCGGTGGTGGAGGCTTTGATTATTTAAGTGCAATTATACAGACTAGTGATGATGGATATATCTGCGGAGGATATTCTGGCTCAAATATTTCAGGTGATAAAACAGAAAACAATTCGGGATATGATGATTACTGGGTGATAAAATTGGATTCGTTGGGTAATATTCAATGGCAGAACACTATAGGAGGTGATAGTTGGGAGGTGTTAACTTCTATTTCTCTGACGATTGATGGGGGATATGTTTGCGGAGGATTTTCCGGTTCAGATATTTCCGGAGATAAAACGGAAAATTGTTTGGGGGACTTTGATTATTGGGTAGTAAAGCTAGACATGTTTGGCTCTATACAATGGCAGAATACGATTGGGGGAGGCGGGGCGGATTATCTTTATTCTATAAAGCAAACCAACGATGGAGGGTATATTCTTGGCGGATATTCACATTCAGGCATTTCGGGTGATAAGACAGAAAACAACAGGGACACCACTTTAGCTACGCCTGATTACTGGGTAATAAAACTCGACTCGACAGGAAACATTCAATGGCAAAAAACCATAGGGGGAGGCAATACGGATCAATTATATTCCATTTCAGAAACTATTGACGGAAAATATATCTGCGGAGGATATTCCACTTCAAATATCTCCGGGGATAAAACAGAAAATTGTTTAGGTGGCCATGATTACTGGATAATAAAACTTGATGCAAACGCTAATATCCAATGGCAAAATACGATTGGTGGAGATACTACCGATTGGGCCACATCCGTAGGAATAACCAGTGATGGCGGATATATTATAGGAGGACATTCTACTTCTAATGTTTCAGGGGATAAAACTGAAAATAGCAATGGAGGGAGTGATTACTGGATAGTAAAAATAAATGACACAACTATTACCACAACTACCCAAACAACAATCCAAAATCCGCAATCCGCAATTACCATTTTTCCCAGTCCCGCAAATAAGTATTCGGTAATCAGTTATCAGTTCGCAGTTGGCGATGAAATACGCATAACCGATGTGTTAGGAAAAATACTTTTCACAAAAACCATAACCAGGAAATGTTCAATGTTTAATGTTCAATGTTCAATGTTGACGAGCGGGATGTATTTTGTAACGGTGAGTGGTGAAAAGGGAAGGATAACCCAAAAAATTGTTGTCAGCCACTAATTACACGAATTAACACTAATGTTTTTAAAATTTAATTCGTGAAAATTCGTGTAATTAGTGGCTAACTCTTTTAGTGGCTGACTCTTTCGGATATTTGCACCAGCAAAACTAAACCGCCATGACAAAAAAAATATTCAACTATTTCCTGCAGGGATTATTAGTTACCGTACCTGTAGTGGTAACATTTGTTGTATTGTTTAAAGCCATACTATGGATTGACAGCCTGCTGCCATTCCAGGTGCCGGTAAAAATTCCCGGCATGCACGATATAGATATTCCCGGGCTGGGCATCCTTGCCATATTTGTGCTCATTACCATTTTCGGATATTTTGCCAGCACCCTTTTTGCCAACCCGGCTTTCCGGATTTTTGAAAAAGTTTTTGAACGCACACCGCTCGTAAAAATAGTTTACTCATCGGTAAAAGATTTAATTGAAGCCTTCGTGGGCGAAAAGAAAAGATTCACCCAGCCCGTTTTGGTTACTATGACAAAAGACCCCGAAATGCAGCGCATTGGTTTTGTTACTGAAAACGATTTAACTAACCTGGGAATTCCTTTGGGTAAGCTGGCGGTTTATTTCCCGTTTTCGTATGGCTTTAACGGGCAGCTTTTTATAGTTCCATCCGAAAATGTAACCCGTATCAACGCTTCAGGAACCGAAATGATGAAATTTATTATTTCGGGAGGGGTTACGGATATATGATGTTTAAATTTCTAATTTCTAATTAACCTAATTGACCTGAACAAATCACAAATATTCGAATGTGTGATTTTGGAAATTGAACATTCTTTATTTTTTAGGTCAATTAGAAATTAAATCAATTAGGTCAATTAGCTCCCCCATTTCAAATACTGGCGAATTTTTGAAATGGGTTTTTTAAGCGTAGTAAGGGTTTTGGGTTTGATGCCGTTTAGTCGCCACGCTAATTTATCTTCAATATTGGCTTTAAGTTTTACAAAGAAGCTAACGTTGCTCACACCGCCCATCCGCATTTTAACAATGGTTTCGGGCAGGTATGCAATTTTAATTTTGTTTTTATGAATCATGCGCAGCATCAGCTCGTAATCAGCCGAAAGCTTCAGCTTAATATTAAAGTATCCGAATTTTTCATAGCAATCGCGCTTCACAAAAAAAGTAGGGTGCGGAGGCATCCATCCTTTTAAAAATGCATCTTCCTCGTACTCGCCCGACTTCCATGTGCGCAAAACTTTATCCAGGTTAGTGCGGCTTACAAATACAAGGTCGGCATACACAGCCTGCAATTCCGAATCTTTTTTAAACAGGTTCGCAATTTTTGAAATTACTTTTTTATCAGAATACAAATCATCCGAGTGAAGCAATCCCACCACATCACCCGTTGCATTTTTTATTCCTTTATTCAATGCATCATAAAGCCCATGGTCTTTTTCCGAAATAATTTTCGAAACCCTGTTTTTATATTTATCAACAATTGCAAGCGTACCATCTTTCGATTTTCCGTCAATAACAATATACTCAACATCGGGATAATCCTGCTCAACCACCGATTTAATAGTGTCCTCAACCGTATGCTGGCTGTTATAGGTTATGGTTATAATAGAAATTTTCATTTATGAATTTATCACCCGCTCACGCACTTTAACAGCCGGGTTGCCTTTATATATCGTGTATGCCTCTAACGTTGATGTAGCCACTGAATTTACACTCAATACTGCATGCGATTTGCATGTTATACCCGGACATACAACAGCATGCGCACCAATCCAAACACCTTCTTCCAATGTAATATCGCCAATCTCCAAATCAAACGTGGTTTTTTTATAATTGTGATTTCCGGTAAGCAGCATAGCCCCTTGCGAAAGGCAACAGTTGTTTCCTATTTTGACTTTCGCCTGGTTTTCAATCCAGCAGTTTTCGCCCAGCCAAACATAATCTCCAATTTCAAGATTCCATGGAAATTTAATAACCACTCTTGTTTTTATAACAGTGCCTTTACCAACCTTTGCTCCAAACAGGCGCAGAAAAAAGACTTTTGGAGCAGTTAACGTAAATAGCGGATTAATAAAAAACAACGAACTGGTAATATGCCACAGCACCCAACAAATTTTATTTCCAGGCTTAAACCACGAACTGTCGAATTTTGATAAATCGGTTTTTAAATTTTCAGGCATAACTTTTATTTTTTGCGATGGTGCTGTTAATATCAAACCTGAAGTTGACTAATTTATTTTCGGTGATAAACCTCCATACAAGGCTGCCCCAAATTTCAGGAGTCATTTGTTTTGCAAGCTGCGCGCTTCGCTCGCCCATAGCATTTAATTCTTCGTTAGTAAGATTTGAAATTTTATCAAACGCATCAACCAGCGAATTTACATTTTGCGGTTCATGATAGAATCCATTATAATTATCTTTTAGAAATGCTGTGGCTGCACTGGTTGTATGACTGCAAATTAACGGAAATCCTGCCGCAGCAAACTCATGCACTACTACTCCCCAGTGTTCGTAATGCGCAGGCAAAATAAATATTCCACCCTTACTTATATACTGATTCATATCATGCGGCTGCACAAATCCGAAGTTTTTTATTTTATCATGTTTTGGAAAAACTGAAATCAAATCGCCTTTTCCTATGCACCACAATTCCCAATCACAAGGATTTTTTTCCTGGAAATGTACAAAAGCTTTCCATAATTCATCAACGCCTTTCAGTTCAGCATAACGACCCACATAAAGAATTATTTTAGGAAATGATTTTTGTTTAGATAAAATATTTTTATTGTATTGGGAATGAAAAAAATCAAAATTGGCAGAATACATGCCTTCACAAATCTCTTCTTCCTTAAATCCTAATTTTTTAGCATACACACGTTGTGGCATTCCCGAAACCCAACATCCCGAAAAATATTTTTTTAATACAAGGGGGCCCAGCATACGCGCAATATTTTGTTTAGTAGTAT
>JBIOHJ010000031.1:0-27448 GCA_044448905.1 Bacteroidia bacterium
CGCGCATAAAATATTTTGTGAAGAGGAAAACGCAGCAACAGGTGCCAGCGAAGTATTTAAAGAAGATTCCCACACTCCGCGCCCGTAATAGCTCACACGTAAAACACTTGCCGATGTTCCGTTATTGTAAATCATAAAATCCGTGATGTCGGAAATAGTAGGAAGTCCGTTTGAATAATTCAGCCAGCTTGACATTGAATAATTTTTATAATAAACTCCTTTTGCCGTTCCCACATAAATTGATTCATCGGTTGAATACACATCGTGAATAACCCGGATGATATTTACATTTGGAAGATTGTAGGTAACATTTGTCCAGGTTACTCCTTTGTCATCTGAACGGTACACCTTACTTCCGCACGAAACATAAACTATATTCGTGTTATTAGCGATGGGAGCAATACTCGCCCAGCTTCCAACACCTATTGGTGTCGGGTAATTTACAAACGTTGGGGTGTTAAACTGGTTGGTTGCATCATCACTGCGCCATAACTGGTTAGCAGTTGTTACAACATAAAGCAAATTTGCATTAGCAGGATTAGAAGCCATGGCGCGCGCCTGCTGGGTGAAAGTCGAAATCGGAAACCAATACGGAATACCGGAATATAAATTGTCAGTGCGGTACACATTCATGTTCTGTGCAAAGGCAACCCCGGTTTGTAAAGGAGGAAAATCAAATACAGTCAAGTTCGAAGATGTAAAAGGCAAGCCAAAAGAATTTTCTCCACCACCTAAAAGATTTCTTCGCTTGCCGTTTTCGTGATAATACACCATTGAGTTGTTCAGATAATCAAAAGTTGCTTTCGAGCCCCAATCGCCACCGCGATTGGTTTTCCATGAGGTGTTTGAAAAATAAAGTTCACCGTTATCCTGCGTGCCGATGCTTATCATATCTTTTTTTGTCGGGCTCGTTCCCGCATGATAAATTTCAGTTGCACCAAGCCCATCGCTTTTCGGATTCCAGTTGTCACCTCCATCAGTGCTCAACCAAACACCTCCATCATTGGCATTAAAAACCTGGATGGTGTTGTATGGATTAACTTTAATGTCGTGCATGTCGGTGTGAAGGTTTGCCCACCAATCTGTTAGTTGCGTCCATGTAATTCCCCCGTCTAATGATTTCCAGACAACATGAGCCACCACATAAACAATATCAGCATTGGTCAGGTCGCTGCACATGCTGAAATTATAATTTCCCTGTCCCCCGCCACCTGCATCATACCCAACTAAACTTTGAGAAGGATTATGATAAACTGTAGTGAAAGAATTTCCTCCATCAGTAGACTTTAAAATCGTTCCTTCATCTTTAATCATTCCAAGATAAACAACATTTGAGTCGGCAGGAGTAACAGCCAGCCTGAATCCCTGCCCGCTTCCGCCACCGGGAATTACTACACCGTTGGTAATTTGTGTCCAGGTATCGCCCATATCAACCGAACGCCAAAGCTGTGATGAAGTAACAGCAAAAATTATTGAAGTGTTTGCCACCGCTTTAAATTTCATATCTTTAAAATCACCCCCAACAAGTTTTATTGTCCAGTTTAACCCGGCATCAATTGTTTTTAAGATCCCGCTGTTGGTGGCAGCAATCAATTCTTCGTGATTAAAAGGACTCATTAATATTTCAACAGCCAAACGGTAGCCATAGCCGTTGTTGGCAATGTTCCATGTAGCGCCTTTGTCGGTTGTTTTCCAGATGCCTATTCCGTTTCCGTAATAATTCGGATCACCGGTGCCGAGATAAATAATGCTGTCATTCGTATAATCAATACAAACAGAAGCACAGGCAGTATGGGGAAGAAAATCGGTTCCGAGCTTTTGCCAGGTCTGTGAATTGTTGATTGTAATCCATAATCCACCCGAAGCAGAAGCAGCATACATTGTTTGAGGGTCGGATGGATGAAATTTAATCTGACAAACCCTTCCGATTCCGTTTATCTGCCCGCTGACATTTGTAGGAAATAAATCAGGACCCACTAAATTCCAGTTTCCGGCAATCTGCGAAAACAATTGATTGCAGAAAAGAAAAAAAATTATGAAGAGGAAAGTATTTTTTATTTTCATCGAATGAATCTTTGACGAATTATTTTTTGTTTTTTCTTAAACCCGATTTTAATTTCCTGAGCGTTGTTTCTTCCAAAGTTCAAGCTGTTCATCAGTGGAAAGAATTCTTCCGTCCGGTTGTACATAGGGCTGCATTACAAATTTCCAGTGTTCGAATTTTTTGCAATCGAATTTATATTTATTGGCTTCGGCTTCCTGTTTTTCTTCGCGGGTTACAAATAACCTGTCCCACAACGATTTTTTCTTTTTCTCCGCAGTGGAGCTGTAAAATTTCTCCCCGATTATTTCATCTTCTTCCTTCGGTTTCTTTCGGTTTGCCCAAAACTCATCATATGCTTTCACTGCCTCAAAATAATTTACACTGGGATCTTCTATCATTTCAATCCAGAAAGGATATTTGGAATATTCCTTCGATGATTTTGCATTTTGCGAAAATGAAAGCGTATTTAATCCTATAAGAATCAAAAATGTAAGAAGAAATTTTCCGCTCAGTAGTTGTAATCTTTTCATGTTAAAAATTTGAAGCGAAGTTAGAAATAAAACTACAGACGAGCCTGTTAAAAAAATCAGTGTTTTACCACGGCAAATTAATAAGAAACTAATGCCAGGATTATGATTACTAAGCTATTCACAGCGATAGGTATTAATAAAACTCGTTTATATACAATAAAAAATCATCCACTTGTATGAGATTAATTTTATAGACTGTTCGGGGAAGAATTTATGTTTGCAGCATCTTTTAATAATAAAGTGCATTAAATAATAAATTTTCTTATACTTGTACCATTCAACCAAAACCTTAATCTATGAAAAAATGCAAATCACTTATCTTGGTTTTATTTTTGTTCTTAACCACACAGCAAATTTTCGCTTCTCATATTGTTGGTTTGAGAATTACTTATGAATATGTCAATGCAGGAAATTATAAATTTAAGCTGAAGCTTTACAGGGATTGTTCAGGAATTCCTGCGCCTACTGCACCCGTAGTTTGTTTTCGATCTATTTCTAACTGCGCTACAGCCTTTACTTCTATTTTGGCGATGGACTCTGCTAATTCAGGATTCCCCGTTCCTTTTAATTCATGTTCTGTTGTAGGTCCGACATTTTGCACGGGGGGTAACATCTTTGCGTTTGAAGAATACAACTACTATGGTTCTGTTACGGTTCCCCTGTGTAATGACTGGATTGTTTCTTATTCTGAATGTTGCCGCAATCCTGCAATAACCAATATTGCCGGTGCCGGTGGATACGGTGCTTATGTTGAAACGCGTTTTAATAATCTTGATTATCCCGGTAACAGTTCGCCTGAATTTAATGCTGTACCAGTTAATTATTATTGCGCAGGTATTCCCTCTCTTGTGGATTACAGCGCCTATGATCCTGATGGTGACTCGCTTAGCTATGAATTTTCTCCAATTCAGGATGGCCAATGTATGACGGGTGCCACCGGTGCGATTCCATATATTAACCCTTTAACATATATGCAACCGTTGGCTACATTGGTACCAACCACATTTGATCCATTCACAGGCCAGATAAACTTTACTCCCTCTGCCATTCAGATAAGTGTGATAGGGTTTAAAGTGAATGAATACCGAAACGGAGTTTTGATAGGCTCCGTAAGGAGAGATGATGAGGTGGTGGTGGTTGGCGCATTTGCAAATCCTGACACCATTGCCGGAACAGTATATTATGATTTAAATTCAAATAATGTATTTGATGGAAGCGATTTTTACTCCTCCGGTACGCTTGTTCATATGGGTACCGGCAATACTTACGCTTCTACTTTTATAAATGGCAAGTATTTGTTTCAAACCGTTGCCGGAAGTTTTGATGTAGATATTCCAAATCCGCCTTTGTATACCATTCCGAACCCGGCTTTGTACACCGTCAATACTTCGGGCGGGGGAACATTCTATGGAGGAAATGATTTTGCCTTGCAACCTGTTCCCAATATGAACGATCTTAAGGTTAGTTTAAATCATTCATCAGCACCTGTACCCGGACAGCTGTATCCGATTATTATTACATACGATAATGTTGGAAGCACTAATCAAACCAATGTGGATGTTCAGCTTACTCTTGATCCTGAATTAGCCTTTGTTTCTTCGACTCCTGTGCCCACTAACGTAAATGGTAATATGATAACATGGAATTTTCCTTCACTTAATATGTTTTCAGGAGGAATAATATATGTTGATGCGCTTACTGATACATTAGCTTTGCTCGGAGATAGTGTTTATTGCACAGCAACTATCACTCCCGTAGCGGGAGACATTACACCAACTGATAATTCAGATTCTTTCTGGGATATCATTCAAAGTTCTTTTGATCCAAACTATAAAGCAGTAAGCCCTGAGGGCGATTTGAACCTTTCGTTTGTAACCAACCAGGACTGGTTAACTTATACAATATATTTTCAAAACCTGGGAACAGCCGCAGCTAATTTTGTAAAGGTAAGTGACCTTATTGATTATGATCTTAATTTAGGCTCGTTTGAACTTGTTGCCGCAAGCAAAGCATGTGTGGTAGGTTTAGTAAGCCCCAACAGGCTTGAATTTTCATTTTACAATATGAATTTGCCGCCCGCGATTATTGATGAGCCGCACAGCCATGGTTTTGTTGAATTCAGAATTAAATGTCAACCGGGATTAAATATCGGAAAATATATTTCAAATAATGCACAAATTGTTTTCGACTTTAATCCACCGGTCTATACTAATACTGTAGTTAATTTGATTGTCGGTCCAACCAGTGTAAATGAGAATCCCGAAAGTATTTTTCATTTAAATGTTTTTCCTAACCCTGCAACAAATTATTTTGAGGTAGAGCTTACCAATGACAGAATCGAAACAACAACACTGCAGGTTCATAATATACTGGGCGGGATAGTTTATGAAAATAAATACCTGTTGAAAAACGGATTTAACGTTTTGCGGGTTCCTGTTTCCGAGATGAGAAGCGGTATTTATTTTCTTGAATTATCAAAGCATGACGGGAGAAGTGTGGTCAAGGTTATCGCACATTAATATCTCCTTGTGATTCTGACAATAAAATAAAAGTTGCTGTAATTATACAGCAACTTTTTTAATTAATACCTGCATCAAAAAAAATTGAAATGAAAAAAATTGCAGCACTTTGCATTGCTTTAATTTATTCGCTCACTATTGAAGCGCAAACAATAGTCTTTCACGAAAACATGGAAGTAATTGACAGTGTAAATTCATTGGTTGCCCCTGGATGGTTTGCCAATACACGATTGCAGGTAAGCGGTTTGCAGAGCGATTCGGCAAGCATAATACTCAATGATACATGCATTCTTGAAACAATAAGTATTGATCTGTCGGCATACGCATTTGCGTCACTGCAATTTAAACATATATGCAAGGTGCATTTTTTTGATGGAGCAATTGTTCAGGTTTTTAATGGGACCAGCTGGGTGCAGCTTGCGGCACAGCACATGATGCCTGGACAACCCGATAGCATGACATTTGCAAATCAGAATAATAATTTCAGTGACGCTACTTACGTTGACTGGCTGCCGGCACAGGTGATAGACCCGACAAATGCATGGTGGAAAACCGAAAATTTTAATATTTCATCCATTGCCGGAAATGTTTCAAATGTCAAAATCAGGTGGGTTCTTATGGATCTGAGCGCTCCCGGTGGTTTTGGTAAAAACGGTTGGTTTATTGATGATATTGTTGTTGCAGCATCAACTTGCGAAATGTTTCCACCGTCAATCTCGCTTAACCCGCCCGTTATTCCAAATAACATTTACTACTTGGGACCTTTTACAATTAGCGCACAGATTACTGATGCTTCAGGAATAAATCCCGCATCGGTGATGCTGCATTATTCTGTTAATGGCGGAATAGTGCAGGATATTCCGATGAGTTTTGCTGGCGGCAATATTTATACAGGAATAATGCCGGCTGTTAACGACAGCGATTCGGTTTGTTATTTTATTACAGCAAACGATAATAGTGCGTGTGCAAATCCCGCTCAGTATCCTGCAGCAGGTTGTGTTCAATTTACCGCATACCAGTTTTCATTTCCTTATTGCGATAATTTCGACAGCCAGAATAACTGGACTGATACCTCTCTTTCGGGTACCCCCTGGCAGTTAGGAACCCCATCGGGCGGATTTCCATCAGCGCCACATTCTGCCCCTAACGTGTGGGAGGTAGGTCTTACTACTCCTTATCTGAACAATTCGAATTCATTTCTGGTTTCACCGCAGCTTAGCTTTTCAGGAGTTTATAATGCGCAACTTAGCTGCTGGTTAAATTTCAATACGGAGCAGAATTGGGACGGGGTGCATCTCGAATATTCTTTAGACAGCATTAACTGGTTGCAATTAGGAACTTATAATGATCCGAACGGATCAAACTGGTATAACTTCCAAATCATTAATTGTAATGGATTGCCTGGATGGAGTGGTAATTCAGGATTAATCACCGGAAATGTAAACGGATGGATTCAGGCTGAATACTCATTGAGCTCAGCCGGATTGGATAATGTACCCTACGCATGGTTGCGGTTCAACTTTTGTTCTGATGCAATTGTTACCGCTCCTGGTTTTGCCATTGATGATTTTTGCATAACGATTCCTGCACAAATTGATGCAGGTGTAAAACAGATCTTGTCGCCTTCAGGAATAAACATAGAAGGAACCTGTTTGCCTGTCATTGTTAAAATAAAAAATTACGGTCAGCAAACTATTACCCAGGTTACGGTTTCTTATACATTGAATGGCGGATCACCGGTATCGCAAATATGGAATGGCAGCCTTGCACCGGGCGCAACAGTTATTGATACATTTCCTTGCTTTAACGTTCCACCCGGCACCTATTCTGTTTGTGCATATACCACCCTTGCCGGAGATTCAGTTTTTTTTAATGATACCAGTTGCGTAACGGGTTTCGGAATTCCATTTCTAACGGCACCCGTATGTGACGATTTTGAAACAGGAAACGGTGGCTTTTACGTTCCTCCGAATTTATTTTCACCTTCTGAATGGCAACTTGGAACACCGAACTATGGGGTTACAACCGGTGCTCATTCGGGTACAAAAGCATGGGATATTAATCTAAATTCACCTTACGCTGCCAATGCGCGCGATACATTATATTCTGCTTTCTACAATGTATCTGGCGCTTCAAACCCTTCGTTATCATTTTGGCAAAAGCGGTACACTACTGTTCCTACTGACGGATTTTTTATTGAATACTCAGTGGACACCGGGTTAACGTGGCAACAACTCGGAACATATAACGACCCGAACGCGCTTAACTGGTATAACAGGCAAATGCTGACTACCGTTTTTAAAAGCGCATGGGATGATAATTCATTTGGATGGATATATTCACGATATTTTCTCCAGACTGTACTCGGCACGCATCCGACCATTCAGTTCCGTTTCATTTTTGTTTCCGCGCCCAGCGGACCAATTGCGCATGGCGTTACCATTGATGACTTCTGTATTTCAATTCCTTCAGCCACCGATGCCGGTGTAACCGATGTATTATCTTTTTCAGGTAACTTTCTGCAGCAGGGACAAACAGACAGTGTAGTGGTGGGATTCAGAAATTATGGTTCTTCAGCATTAACATCTGTAAATATTTATTTTAAAGTCAATAACGGATCACCGGTTGGGCCCTATGCCTGGAATGGAAATCTTGCACCCGGTGCATCGGTATCACCATTTATTTTATCGGGTTTTAATTATACAATCCCGGCTGGTACATTCAATTTATGTGCATGGACATCCTTAACTGCAGATGGCGATCATGCCAATGACACATTATGCTCAGCATTACACGGCTTAACTCTTTTTCAGGTTACGTATGCTTCTCCTTATTGTGATTCGTATGATAGCCTTCCTGATTACTGGAATAATTCCATACTAACGGGAGGCTCACCATCCACTATCTGGCAACGGGGAATGCCGGCTTATGGCGCAACTACCGGTACCCATACAGGCGCCAATGCATGGGATATTAATTTAACTACTACTTATTTTGAGAATGCTGACGTTGCGCTTTATTCTCCTCTATTTGAAATACCCCTTGGCGCTGATGCTGAATTAAGCTTTTGGCAAAACAGAAACACTGAAAACAACTGGGATGGCACACGGCTGGAATACACCATTAATGGAGGTCTCAACTGGATTATGCTCGGACTATATAATGATACTGCAGGTACTAACTGGTATAATAGCCAGTTGTGGTGCAGCAACATGTCCGGGTGGGCGGGTAATTCAAACGGATGGAAATATTGCGAATACAGGAATCTTTCTGTGCTTAACGGGCAAACAGTCCAATTCCGTTTTGTATTCTGCTCGGATGCCAGCGTAATTCTTGACGGAATATCCATTGATGATTTTTGCATCAACATTCCACCTCCGCTCAGCGCATCGGCCAATTCGATCGCTGTAAATAACCCGGTACCTCTTTATTTTCCGGGACAGTGCCTTCTGTTTAAAGCTGAGTTTGGCAATTCGGGAACCGTTGATATTACCACACTGACAGCAAATTTATTTGTGGATGGAAATTTAATTGATTCGGATGTTGTAAACTTTTCCCCGCCATTGGTGCCGGGCGCTGTCTCACCGGTTCATATTTTTTCTAATTGCTGGACCGCAATGCCTGGAATTCACACTGCATGTGTTGAAACCAGTAATCCTAACGGGTCAGCCGATTTGTACCCGAACGATGATTCACTATGCACAACATTTTCAGTAGTCAATTCTGTTGATCTCACTTCAGGCATACCTTATTGTCAGGATTTTGAGACACAGCAATTCTTTTTGGCTGTCAATTCAGTTACTTATTCCAATGTTTCATCCTGGAAATATGGTTCGCCTTCCAAAACGTATCTTTCAGGCGCGTATAGTGGACTCAAAGCATGGGTTACCTCGCTAACGGGGAACTACCCGCCTAACGATCAGTCGGCACTTATTTCCCCTGTAATTATTCTGAATTCAAATACCTCTTACAACTTTAGCTTCTGGACAAAATTTAAAACCGAATTTTTAACCGATGGGGGCACCCTCCAGTATTCTACAGATTATGCAACATCATGGAATATCATCGGCAACAGCCTGGATCCACAATGGATGAATTCAACAAATATTATTGCAATCAATCCCATTACTCCTCCTTATGTACCGGGATGGAGCGGCACAAATTCAGCATGGGAGCAAAAACAGCATCTGTTATGTTTTCCGTCTTTTTCAGGATCGCCTGTAAATGTTATTTTCCGCTTTTTGTTTATGAGCGATATTTTCACACAGGACGAAGGATGGGAAATAGAAGATTTGTGCATTGCGCCCGATGCAACCCTGTGCACAGTAGGTATCGAAGAAATGCCTTCAACTAACGGCTTGACGCTTTCTGAAAATATTCCCAATCCTTTTAATGCGACAACAAAAATTACATTTGGCATCCCTTCGGGCGGGTTTGCCGAAATTAAAATAACCAACCTGTATGGAATGACGGTTTCTGTACCCGTATCAGGGAATTATGCTGCAGGTATGCACACAATTACCATTCAAAAACAATCTTTAGCACCTGGCATTCATTTTTATTCATTAACAAGCAATGGCAAAACACTTACTCGTAAAATGATTGTGAGCAGCGAATGATGCTTTTCTACACAATATCGGGGTTGTGTTTAGATTTCTGTTCTGAAACCTGTCAGGGGCTTCGCGACCTGACAGGCGGCTCCCGGGTATTTTCCATGAAACCCGGTTTACATGGGGCATACTCCCGGGCCGTATATTCATGACGGGTATGTAAGAAATGATACCCTGTGGGCAGCTCATATTTATGCCGGTTATGTGGGCGTGTACAATGTTTCTAATAAAGCAAATCCAGTGTTGCTTGCAACACAAAATACTACTAATAATTTTCCTCACAATACCTGGTTAAGCACCAGCGGACGCGCTTTGTTTACAACTGATGAAGTAAGTAATTCCTATCTCACTTCTTACGATGTTTCAGATGTGACAAATATATTTGAACTGGACCGTATAAAAGCACCCGTTTCAACTTTACTAAAAAGTATAATCTTGGTGGCTTTTGATTCCTACTACCAGGCTTACATTTCTATTGAGCAACCTGCCAGAGCTTCTTGACCTGACAGGTGAAATAAGAGGCAACACGTCAGGCGAAGGGAAAGATTTTAATACCTGTGTTTCCTGATGCGGGTAGATTTAAAAGTTGCCGGGCACTGCATAATTCCCGGGTTGTACACGAGTGTAAAACCGAAAGTAGTAAATGCGTCTTTAAATTTCGAATTACCCCTTTGGCTGTTTGCCTTGGGATATTTTCCGTTTAATTGCCTGCCGGACAGTGCCACAGCAAGCTCACCTCCGGGAGTTGCCAGTAACGATTCGACATCGGGATAAACAGTGCTCACGTCATCAAGATAATCGGTAAATAACAGGTGATGGCAGAACTCCGCTTTCAGGCGGAACCGCCTGCTCAATTGAAGTGCAATTCCAAATCCGAGGGGCACATCGAGCTGGAAAAGCTTATACGGCCTTGCGTATCCGCCACCTGTTATATATTGCCCTTCGGTTCCCAGGGGCTGCAATTCGTACCAGGTTCCGTTCAGCTTTGCTTTAGGATTGAAATGAAATACGGAAGCACCGGTGAATATATATGTATTAAGCCTGCTTCTTTCATACCTGTGAAACGTATTCAATTCAAAACGCAACGATAATTCATCAATTGGAGATTCAAAACTAAGATTACGCGCAAGATTATTTTTTTCGAGCGAAAGGGAATCCGCTCCATCTACTTTTCCGTGTAGTAGGAATAACGAACCTTCAATGTGCCCGGTAAGCCAGTGCGAAGCCCCGATACAAACATACGGATGGAAAAAAACAGGTTTGGTAAACACTTTATTCGATTTATCACCCAGGTCACCATTATAATACATGTAACCGGCACCGGCAAAAATTCCGATTTTCCCCTGTGAAAACAAATGAGTCGCGCTTATGCTCAAAGCAAGACACAAAAACAAAAACGGAAATTTAACTGGCTGCATGAGTTATTCTGAATATTTAATTCGTGATAAATTGAACCTGGTTTTAAAAAAATAAACGGGACTAATTTTCTTCAAAGTTAAAACATCATAAAAATTATTCACTAACCCTGTTGTAAAGATTTTAACACCGATGTGTCATTAATACATTTTGTAACCTGACAAGTAGTTACTCTCCTGCCAGGTTTAAATTTATATTCTGAAACATGTCAAGGGCTTCGCTTCCGATGTATCGGGATTGGCAGGTGAAAAAAAAGCCCTTCTTTTTTTATTTCTTTTAATCTTAGTGTTATCCGTTCGTGCTACTCTGGCTACAAGGCAATTTCTTACAATGTTTGCAATGCTGTAATCATGGCACACAACGTCCTACAGAAGCATCTTTAATTATCAAAGAAATTAATGTAGTATCCTGAGTAGAATTTTCTTTAATGAATTTAATATTTGCAAGAGCAATTGATATTTTATATTCCTCGCACGCTGGTTTTGTTGTATAAGAAACCGCAACTGTAACTTTTCCGCTCGTTGCTGTCCATTTTATTTTTGTTCCCAAATTATTTATTGGTTGACCCAGAACATCGTTACAATAATCAGAAAAATAAACACTGTCAGGATGGTGTCCATATGTATAATAATAAATTTTTATATCATTTGCATATTTTGAAATGTCAAATGTTTTACATTTGGTTGTCACTCCAAGATTTGTTTCATTAATACCAATTGTTATTATTTGATGTTCGCTTAGATTCGCTTCAACAAGATTGCCACAACCTACTCCATCTGAATTTGGAGCGCTTTGCAATCCAGCAAAACAATCAGGATAATAATTTACTTCCGTATCTTTTTTGCAACCAGCAATAAAAATAATCATTATCGCTTTCAAGATAATTACCAAATAAATGTTTTTCATTTCTGTTTATTCCTTGCAATCAGTTTGAAGTTCCGATGCCGCCAAGCATGACGGGTAACGAAGAAGGGATTAAAGAAGTAAAAAAAAGAAGGATTTAGAAGCACTACTGTTCGTTTACCTACACTGTTTATTAGAAGCTCAACTCTTTGTTTACCTCTCAAAGCCCTTCTTTATTTTATTTCTTTTAATCTTAGTGTTATGCGTTCGCCAAGCTGAATCTATGAAAACAGCAGCCCAGTATTTTCATCATCATAATTTAGGGTCAACCTTTGACCAATAAAGAAGAAATTTTCTGATAGTTTTCCAAATTGATTCTTTCTTCAGTGGTTGTTCTTTCTTTTGTTCACTACCCTTTTCAGCAAAATGTTTTTTCATTGTACTATTATCTTTATCAGCCAAAGTTTGCACAAATGTTTGTTCAATATTACTTCTCAAAGTCAAGATTTATTGGTTCCGTATTTTGAGCAAGCGTATTTTTATATTCGTAATCTCCTACTTGCAATTCTCCTGTTACTTTTTCTGAATTGCTGGCTATCTCTATTTTTAAGTTGTCAAACCAAATTTGTCCAGTGCCATATAGGAGACCACCAAATGCAATGTTCTTTGTATCCATAGGAACATCTAAAACTATCTCACACTTTGTCCAATCACTATTACCTCTTATAAATCTGTCCTGCATATTTTCAAGAGAATATTTATTCGGTTGGTCAATTCGCATCCAAAGTCGAGCCGAACCAGATACGTCATTGCTTTTCAGATACCCAGTAAGTTTAATTTTCTTTCCCAGAAATTTACTTGGATTAAAATTTTGGACAAGAGAACCGAAGCCTTCAATATTTTTCTCAATTGATTTAATAGTCGCAGCATTTTTCCCATTTTGCCCCGCGCCTTTATCAATCCCGGCATCATATTTTTCGGGAGAGTCCCCTCGTTTTACCCAACCGTTAGGAAGGTTGAAAGATACCAGTGCTACTGTCATTGCAATGAGTAACACGCTTGTCAGAATTTTAATTGTTGCTTTCATTGTTAGTTATTTTTTGCTTGTTGCTTACTCTATTCGGTTTTCAGCATTCCCGATTATTTTTTTTGCGTTCATTTCTTGCAGAATGTTTCAAGATGCTGTGCCGCCATTGGTGACGCATAACGAAGAAGGGATTAAAGAAGTAAAAAAAAGAAGGGTTTAGAACCACTACTATTCGTTTACCTACACTGTTTGTTAGAAGCTCAACTCTTTGTTTACCTCTCAAAGCCCTTCTTTTTTTTATTTCTTTTAATCTTTGTGTTATCGGATGTGCTACTGCCCATTAGAAGTTGTTCCGTTTCAATTATGCTCAACAATTAATTTCTTGCAATAACTTTTTTCTCCGGCAAATAATTTTACAAAATAAATCCCGGGGTTTAGTTTAGTGATCAGAGTTGGGTGATCAGAGTTGATGGTTTGCTCATAAATTTTTTTTCCAAGCATATTATCAATTTCTATCCGGTCAACTTTAAACTTTGAACTTTGAAAATTCAACTCTCCTGTGCCCGGATTGGGATACACCGAAATATCTATATCGGCTGTGCTTGTTTCATTTATGCCTGTTGCTGATCCATATTTGGCAACATACATATTTCCCGAACTGTTGAGGAAATATCCTCCTGTATAAATATTTCCCGAGGCATCGCTGTAAACAAAATCAATAACATCATTAGCCGACAATCCATTCAGTCCCCCCAGCTCGCTCCATGCACTTCCGTTATATTTGGCAACATACCAATTTCCTGAACTGTTGGTGAACTGTCCTGCTGCATAAATATTTCCGGAGGCATCGCTGCAAACAGAATTAATAAAATCATTAGCCCCTAATCCATTCAGTCCTCCCAGCTCGCTCCAGGAAGTTCCGTTATATTTGGCAACATACTTATTTCCTGAACTGTTGTAAAACCCTCCTGATGCATAAACATTTCCGGAGGCATCGCTGCAAACAGAAACTATCCAACTATTAGGCGACAATCCATTCAGTCCTCCCAGCTCGCTCCAGGAGCTTCCGTTATATTTGGCAACATAATATTTTCCGGAACTGTTTGTGAACCATCCTGCTGCATAAATATTTCCGGAGGCATCGCTGCAAATAGATTCAATATCATCATTAGCCGCCAATCCATTAAGCCCTCCCAGCTCGCTCCAGGAGCTTCCGTTATATTTGGCGACATACTTTTTTCCTGAACTGTTGGTGAAGTATCCTGCTGAATAAATATTTCCGGAGGCATCGCTGCAAACAGACATAATTAAACTATTAGGCGCCAATCCATTTACTCCTCCCAGCTCGTTCCAGGAGCTTCCGTTATATTTGGCAACATACCTTTTTCCCGAACTGTTGGTGAAGTCTCCTGCCGGATAAATATTTCCTGATGCATCACTGCAAATAGAAAGAATCCAACCATTTGCCGCCAATCCATTCAGTCCTCCCAGCTCGCTCCAGGAACTTCCATTATATTTGGCAACATACCTGTTTCCTGAACTGTTGGTAAATCCTCCACCAGCATACATATTTCCGGATGCATCGCTGCAAATAAACACAATAGTACCATTAGCAGCCAATCCATTCAGTCCCCCAAGCTCGCTCCAGGACTGAGCTTTAATAAGACTGCAGAAAAGAAAAAGTGCTGAAAGAAGAAGAGTAAATTTTTTTTTCATTTTGTGGTTGGTTTATTTTTTGCGTACTCTATTCGGTTTTCCGCTTCCCCGTTTGAATTCGCTGTGACACTTAATCGAAGCGATCAGCATATCCGATAACGAAGAAGGGCTTAAAGAAGTGTTTTTTTTAAAGGATAAACTTGCACACAGTTTCGTTAACCACAAATGTAAACAGAAAGTATGTTGCTTCGCTGACTGAACAAAGCCTTTAAAAAAAATATTTCTTTTAAGCTTTATGTTATACGCATAGCCGATGCCACCTAAGAACGACACGGCATCGAATCAGCACACTGCTGTCGGGCGGGAAGGGAAAAAATTTGTGTATTGCATTTTTTGGTCGAGCGTTGATTGTGCGAAATGCAATACTCTAATTTTTTTGGAGAGGGAGCGGGGCTTTTTTGAGATGCATGATTTATGTTTCGTGGTTGATAACGTGAGCTTAGTATGAAGTTGCTTTCACTCCGATGCCTTATATATATAGGAGTAAATTCTAAACATGGGCTTCGAGGTAAATTACATACGTCACGATGTCAATTACGCACGTTTGGGAGTCAATTACTGGCTCTTGGGAGTTGCTTACGGGCGCTTGGGAATGAATTATTGTCGTTTGGGAGTTGGTTACAGTCGTTTGGGAGTGAGTTACTGGCTCTTTGTAGTCAGTCACAGTCACTTTGCTGTCAATTACTGCCTCTTGGGAGTTGATTACAGTCGTTTCGGAATGAATTATTGCTTCTTGGGAGTGGGTTACGGTCGCTTGGGAATCAATTACAATCTCTTTGCAGTCAGCAACAGGCGGATTTTTGTTTCCAACAGTTAAAATTTTCTTAAAAACTGTGATTGAGATTTGAGAAATGTTAAAAGTTTTAGCAATGATGAAGCGATTGTGACGAATTATTCCTGTAAAGAAAAAAATATAATAACGGTATATGCTTTGCAGTTATATCAGTAAACAACAAGTTAAAAAAATAAAGTTATGGCAGAAGAAATCAGAAATGAATACCCGTGTTCGATGAAGGACCTGTATTCGATATTAGAAACTGCGTGGGAAAATTATGACGGACACCAATTGGATTTTGCAGCCCACAAAGCATTATACACTGTATTGTACGGTACGGATGCGAAAGCGGCAATTGCTGCTGCAAAAGCATTGCCTGATTTACAGGCAAGAAGCGAACCAGCGGAAACTTTAAGAGTTTCATTGGTAACTCAAGGTGAAACTTGCAGGTTGAATTTCAGAAAACTGAAAAGCTATATTATTACCGCATACCCAGATGAGTTAGTGCAAAAAGCAAAATTTGAAGCAGCAGGTCAGTTGTATTATAGTGAAGCCGGAAATGAAGATTGGGAAAGCATTGAATCATTGAATCAATCGGGTTCTAATTTTATTGCAGCAGAATCGGTTGCACTTTTAGCAGGAAATAATATGCCTGTGGGATTTCAGGCAGCTTATGATGGCGATAAGGATGATTTTCATACCACATATAATGATTTCAAAGTGGCAGAGCAAACAAGCGAACAAACCGCAGAGAAAATAGAAGCGAACAATGCCATTTTCAAAACAGGCATGGATATGATGAAGGACGGGCAGATTATTTTTACTAACGATGCGGATATACTTGTAAAATTCACATTCCAATCATTGTGGGATTTGATTAATCCTCCGGTTGCCGGAATTAAAGGAAATGTGAAACGTGCCTCAGATAATTTACCGTTAGCAGGTGCAAGAATTACTGCACAGCAAGCCGGTGAGCCGGTTGAAGGAACTTCAGCGGATGAAAACGGAGATTACAGTTTGCGTTTGGCTGCGGGAACTTACCGTATCACGGTTGAAGCACCGGGCTTTGTTTCGCAATCGGTAGAAGTGATTGTTGAAACCGGAAGTTACAGGACGATTAATTTTAGTTTGGTAGCTGCATAACATATAGGAAAGTTTATAATAAAAAAACGCTTTGATTTTTCATCAAGGCGTTTTTTTATTGGATGAAAGTTTGTTATGGACGTGATTTCGCATTAACGATTGCAGTGGAAATCCTTCCAGACGTTTTCAGTCTGGAAGATTGTAACGGAAAGCGTGACCTTCTTTGCCGATTTTTCATCGGCAAGGAAGGGAATGCCCAACTTGTTATTCAACAATTAATTTGCCTACATAGCTTTTATCTCCCTGCACCAATTTAACTGTGTACATTCCTTTTGCGGCATTGCCAACATCAAAGTGGGGATAATCGCTTTCGTTATCTAATGAAAAGCGTGCTGTTTTCCTGCCAACAATATCATACATTATTGCGATTATAGGCTTGTTTTTTGAAAAATTAATAGGAAGAATTACATTTACAAAACTACTTGAAGGATTTGGTATTAATTTTAAAGTTTGGATATTCAAATTCATTTCATCTTTCCAGGTAATACCACCATTTAAAGTTTTTAATACCGTCTGACCGGATAAAATATATCCTATTGAATCATTAACAAAAAGTACTTTATTGAGATTAGCATTAATTGGACAATTTTGCTGCTGCCAGTACAGTCCATAATCTGAGGTTTTTATTATTAATCCCGAGTTACCAACTGAATAGCCACATGAATCATTAATAAAATATATTGAATTTAGTTTATTATTAAATCCGGTCATTAAATTGTTCCATGTCAATCCCGAATCATTTGTTTGTAAAACTAAGCCGGAATCGCAAGAGATATATCCAACAGCAACTGATGGAAAAAATAAATCGCTCAAGTTTTGATTTTGATTTTGATAGACAATATTATAACCACCAGAAGGAATATATCTTAAAATAGTTGTATTGAATCCTGTTGAGGGAAAAGATGTACTCAAAAGAATGCCTAAAGTATCAAGAGGATAATTTATTTTACCTGGTTTATTGGTAAAAAATGTGTCTTTCTGGATTTCAATATTATTTTCAAATGTTCTTAAAATAATCCTGTTAGAATAATCGGTATACAAAATCTTGTAATCTGATGTATCGTTGGAAAAAAAATCGCGGTAATAACCAAAGGTCTGAGGTAGATACTGCCAGCCACTCCCACTGATAGTTCTTTGAATTCTAAAAATTCCCTGCCAATTCCTAAAATAATATAAATAGGGCTCAAAATATTTTACGGCATAGGAAGAAACTCCCATATCCGAATTCCAAAAAATGTTACCCCATGTATTGCAGTTATTGGTTGTCTGATTTAACACCGCATCATCCAGTGAACTTGGAGAAGGCCCGCTTGTTGTAAAACAATAATAACCTGTGTCAATGCTTGTAAAAACTGCATCATTAAAATAAACTGTCCAATTTGGTATCACAGGTAAAGGTAAATAAGTGTGATAATTCCACTGGGCAAGCCCTGACTGCAAAAGCAGCACTAAGCATAAAGTGCTTTTTACTTTTTTCATTTTATTCAACAATCAATTTCCCTGAATAATTTTTATCTCCTTGAACTAACTTAACAGTGTACATTCCTTTGGCAGCATTGGTAACATCCAAGTACGGATAATCGCTTTCGTTATCTAATGAAAAACGGGCAGTTTCTCTGCCTGTATTATCAAAAATAAGCAGCCATGCCTTTTTAAAAGTTTTTACCTCATCTGGAACTTTAATATTGAATGTTCCCTTATTAGGATTAGCATAAATAAGCAGGTGGTTGTTTGGATTTATTTCTTTTCCTCCAATACCAGTTATGGCATCTATTTTGGCGATGAAAATATCTTTTTGCCATACGCTCGTCAAAGAATAAGTATCAAAATTAGCAGTATTGCTAAACTGCCCAGCCACATAACAGATATTATTAGCATCCTGAACAACAGAATAACCTCTGCCCGGATTTGGTCCATCTATATCAACCTGTGTATGTCGGATACCTAAACAATCTCCATTAGCATCGTAGCGGGATATGAACATGTGCTCCTCGCCAAATGAGGCACCGTTGACTGTATAATTGCCAAATGTTATTGTATCCTGAAACCTCCCGGTTAAATAACAGCTTCCGTCACCATTGCTCACAGATAAATCAAATATCCTACAATCATAGGAGCTTGCACTTTCTCTTGCCCACGTCACGGTGCCATTATTATCATACTTGACTAAGAATATTTGAGTACCACTTGGTGGAAAGATAACATTACCAAATTTTACTGTATCGAATCCTGCTACTACACCAGTGATATAAATATTTCCCGAATTATCATATTCTGCCTCCGCTGCATATGAAACTGTCCCACTGGCGTCCAACTTTGCCCAAATTAAACTTCCATTCAAATCGAACGCTGCTATAACCAAATCTGCACCAAAATTGTTTGTTGAGAACAAAGTATCGCTATCAATAATAATAGTGTCATTAACCGTATTGCCAGCAACAACTATTTCATTATTATAACAACTAATGCCGTTTATACTTGCATCTGAGATTATTTTTTTTGCCCATTGACAATTGCCACTATTATTATATTTCACTAAAAAATAACCTTTGGGAACAGCATAAGTGTCAAAATAAGCTGTGTCATTAACATTTCCTATTACATATAAATTTCCATTATCATCCGATGTTATGTTAACTGTCAAATCAAAGCTATTGCTTCCAGCCTTTTTTGCCCAGGCGCAATTGCCATTAGCATCATATTTTGCGAAAAAAATATCGTTTGCACCTCCAGAATGTAATGTTGTGCCGCCTAATGAAATACTGTCATAAAACATTCCTGCAACAAAAACACAGTTTGCAGCAGCATTATAATTAACTCCTGCGGCTGCTTCGAGGTCACTTGGGCTATTATTTCCACCAATCTGGTGAACCCATTGAAAAGTACCACTGCTGTTGAGTTTTGCAAAAACAATATCGCTTATTCCATTTGTTATAAATGTATCTGTGCCGAATATACCGAATGATGAATAGAAAGTCCCTGCAAGATACAGATTGGAATTGTTGTCAATCGCAATTCTTCCAATGTCATCCCCATTGCTCTTGCCGCAGCTTATCGCCCATTGCCAGCTTTGAGATTGGGCTTCATTAATGAATAAAGCAGTAATTATTATGAAAATATATTTTTTCATGGTGATGCTAATTTAATATAATTTTTTTATTAAAGAGTTGATTGCTGTTTTTTATTTTAAGATAATAAATGCCTTTTGATAATTTTGAAAGATTTAACTGCTCAATAGCTGAATGAAGGTTTTTATTAAGCACATTGCGCCCTGTTACATCGGTAACAAACAGTTCACCGTTAAAGGTATTTGTTCCCTTTATTTTCAGGGTGCAGTAGCCATTATTCGGGTTGGGAATTACTTCAACCTCCGTTATTTCATTTCTCTGATTAAAGGCAAGCTCTATCCATTTTTTGCCTGACGGTTCGTTAATTGAAGAAATTATGTTTTGTGAAGACGTGCGGTAGCCTGTATAATCAATGCACTCAGGAAAAACGGTTAAGGAAGGGTAAATATGCACTTCGCTTCCGTGCTGTGCATGAAATTCGGAGTTTATATGTATTTCTTTCCGTGCTATGAAATCGGATGTAGCACCTGTAGTTCCGTTACCCTCTATAGTGGTATTGCTTCCAGCAATCGTGTTTACTGTAAGGGTATTCCATCCTTTAAAATTTACAGGCGATGGAGCATTATATGGCACAGTTACATTATTAACCGTTTCATCGTACCCGAAATAATTTCTATTGTAAGGATAAAGACTATTATCAATTGTTAAATCATTTTGTAAATTCTGGGGATGATATAATGCTCCCGGTGTGCCCCAGTTTATACAATCTACCTGTGTGCTGATGGCTGAAATACGAATAGCTGTAAAATATCCATTTTCAATAAATGGGGGAGTATAATCATAAGGAATTATAGTAAAATTTCCATTCTCATCGGAAAATGTATATTGAGGTGCATACCTATCTTCACCATTCAATGTATGTTGAAACGTCCAACCAATAACTATTGCCCCTCCTATATCATTCCCGTACTGGTCTTCCACATGCCCGGTAACAGTATATTGCTGAGTGGTGCTGTTTGCTGCATGGTTGAAAGGGTCAATATAATTTAAAGGCGGGTCACAATTGGCAGGAACTGGTGTTGGATATGTATAACCAGAAAAAAAGCTATCCACAGGTTTATTCATCGCAGAGCAAGGTTGAAGATAAGGACAAGTTAAAATATCTTTTTCAAGCAATCCATAAAAGTCACCTCCATACCCCGGTGCACCCACAAGATGGTCAAAATTATCCTGGTAGTTCCACCAGCTATACCCACTGCCGTTACAATCCCTGACACGGTTAAGGGAAAAATCAGCATAAGCCTGCTGCTCTGACAAAGTGCCATCCAAACCATCAGCATAGGATTTTCCGCTGCTGGCGCTAAATCCGTTTTCACCAACAATCCAGGGCATTGGCAAGTTGTTATTGAGCCAATATAATGTGCCCTCAACCCTTGCTTCGTAATCAGCGGTTGTTGATTGTGTTGCATTAAATGTTCCGGCAGGATATTCATACTGAAAAATCCGTGCTGCAGGATAAAAATGCGGGGATAAAAAATCTACTTTCAAAACAGCCGGGTCAAATTCCATGACATCGTCCCAGCAATTGCCTATTGTGGTGAGATGATTTGCATCATGCGTGGTTACTGCCGCGTACCAGCCTTCAGAAAAAGCGCACACCTCCGCTTTAGAGTGCTCACCATAAAGACCAAAGCAAGGCTCATTATAAAAATCGTAAGCCATAAAGTTAGGATAGGATTGCAACTGGTTACCTAATTCTGTGAGAAATTGAGTGTACAGAGGCTGAATTACTGTTCCCCAATTATAAATTATATTCCCGACCTTATTAGAAAATCCGGTTTGAATGATAACATAAAATGGCTGGACTGTGACTTGTGACGCTATAGTCAAAATTTTCTGATACATACCAAAAAATATTTGAGAATTTTGGTCGGTGAATGAAGGATCCTGCATCGGAATATTACTATTTGTCCAATTTGAAGGGGTTGTATAGGGGTCAGTTGCTATAAAACATAGTTTTCCTGTTACATCATCATATATGGGATTTAAGCTGTTAACCCGGATACCATTGAAGCCCATTGCCCGGATATAATTGAATTCATTTAGAATTTGTAAATCGCAGTCAGGCAAATTTCCACTGCACTCAAAATCATTGTTGGCGCCATTTGAGTGATGAGTAGATAAATGATATGTCATTGTAGTAGGGTTATAAATAATACCTGCACCCCAATTTACAATCGTAGGATAAAATGGTTGTCCGCTTCCATTATAAAATTGTTTTTCGTGTATAGTTACATATTGACCAAATGAATTTATGCTGCCCGTTAGAAGGAAGGATGTGAAAATTATTTTTGATAAGAGTTTCATATTATTTCCTCCTTTCTAATTTTTTCACTTGAAGTTTTAACTCATCAATCTGTTTCTGCTGCTCAATAATATAAAGGGATTGTTCTTCTGTTTTTTCTAAAAGTTTTTGAACCATGCTGCCCAATTCATAACCATCATTTTCTTCAACTTCCTTTGCAGAAGGAATACCGGGTAAGTGTTTGTTTTGTTTTATAAATTGTTCCAATTCATATATACTAATGGGTTGGTATGAAGTGTCGAAAATATAATCTGGCCAACCTGTAGCTTGCACCTTCACATCTCTGGTTGCTATTCCACCTGTAACAAAAAGAAAATAATTGCCGGATGCCGGTGGAGTGGTTCCAATACCAACTTTTCCGTTTCCGTCAATGTATAAATCAGTTGTGAATGAACTTGGAGTTCCGGGCAATGCACTGACATTTACTCTGCCTATTTCAAAATCCTGAGAAGATGTTCTCCAAATTCCGGCTTCTCTGCCTGAATATTTAATTAAACCAACTCTTTTATCGGATTGAGCATCTACAATCAAACCTTGATTTTCTCCTTGTAAATAAATACTTCCATCGGTTACTTGTAATTTTTCTGATGGCGTAATTGTACCTATACCGATTCTGCCCGATGAATTGGTATTGTATAAATGATTGCTACCTGACAAAGCCCAGTAACCTGCACCACCCGGCAATGCACCGAAAGTTCCGTCACCTCTTAAAACATCATTGGGATTTGTGAAATCAATTTTATCAATCCATCCTGCTGTGTTGTATAATAAACCATCTGCGCTTTGAGAAAACTTATTTATTACGATGTCTCCTGAAGTTTTAAATCTGACAACTTCCTGTGAATTCGATTTAACTACTACATCAACATTGTTTAATGAGCCAAAAAAATCATTACCGAGTAAATTGTTTCCACATGTGCTCCACGGAAAACAAGGATAAGCGATTAGCTTTCCATCAGCATCAGCAACAATCATTCTGTTACCTGAACCGGATAAAGAAGAAATATTTAATTCACCGTTTGATTTAAGTCTCATTCGTTCAATACTGTTTGTTTTCAAAACCAAATCCAGCGCATCGGTAGTGCCTATAAAATCTGTCGAAGAATTTGTATTTGCATTTCCTGTTTGCTTCCAATTGTTTTCAGGTGGTTGCGTCAGATAAATTCTCTCGGATGAAATTTCACAACCGTTAGCATCGGTTACAACAACTCCATAATTTCTTGCACAGAGATTTGAACGATTTTGATTTGTGCTTCCATCGTTCCAAAGAAAATTGAAAGGTGTAACCCCTCCTGATAAAGTAAGTGTAGCAATGCCATTACAAGCACCAAACAAACTTATGTTGTATAAATTAGGATATTCGTATAGAGAAACTTCAATTCTTAGTTGTTCAGGTTCGGTTAATGTTATTTCTCCATCTGCTTCAATTCCATTTGCATCAACAACATGGACACGGTAGTATTGAGCAGGTAAGTTACTTATGTCCTCTGTTTGTTGATCATTGCTCCATTCATAAGTATAAGGAGCAGTTCCTCCGGTGACAGTTAAATCAATTGAACCATCACGACCACCGAAGCAGCTAATTGCAAATCCATTGTAATTACTTGGTGTAAGTTGCAATGTGAGGGTTTGTGCATAAATATTACTTGTGCAATTAAACAAGACCACCCAAACGAGTGTTTGTCTGATGAGATAATTTTTCATGATAATAAAGGTTTAGTGTTGAAGATATAAATTAAGGTTTGAAATATAGTAACAAATATGTTGCGAAGAAGCGGGAAGGGAAAAATTTGTGTATTGCATTTTTTGGTTTCGCAAGGGTTGTGCGAAATGCAATACTCTAATTTTTGTGTGTCGGATAAAAGTTTCGAGTTCCTTCATATGTTCATTGCTTGCAGACCGCCAAACGGCTTGCGCATAACGAAGAAGGGATTAAAGAAGTAAAAAAAAGAAGGGTTTAGAAGCACTACCGTTCGTTAACCCAACACTGTTTGTTAAAACCACAACTCTTTGTTTACCTATCAAAGCCCTTCTTTTTTTTATTTCTTTTAATCTTACTGTTATACGCATACTGCTACTGCTCGTTCAAGGCACAAATGTTTGAAGTTCGCACACTGTTTGTTCAAGGCGTGTAACAGAAATGCGATGTCGTTGCGAGTTTGCACACTGTTGAGTTTGCAGTGTCGCGTGTGTTGGCTTGCAAGCTCTTTTTATTTTTTTCTGCGGTGGGATTGTGGGCTGTGAAAAAATAAAATGTGCTTGCAAATGCGGTGGGGTTCAAAGCGATTTTGTTTGTATTTGCATCTCATTATTTCTTTTTACATTTGCCCTTGTAAAATTTGTCTTACCTAAAACAAAATTATCATGGCATCAAATTCAGAAACTGGTCACTCCGTCAACATCAGTAATTTTAAATTGCTTATTGATAAATGCACTGCCTTCGGTGTGCCTTACAATCCAAGTAATGCTCGTCTCACGATTGCGAACATGACTACGCTGTGGACAACTGGTGATACTGCTCACCAAAGTTTGACTGCTGCAATTCAAGCTGCAAAAAATCCTATAAACGCCCGGCAAATATTATTTGAGCCGACTGAAAAGTTGGTGACAAGAACGCTGAACTATTTTAAAAGCACTGCTGCAAGTGACCAAATAAAAGCAGATGCAAAAGGTTTGGCTGACCGTTTTCGGGGTTACGGAGTGGATGTTGACTTACTACCTGATGGAACGCCTGACCCTGCTGATGTGAGCACAAGTCACCAAGGTTTTGTTCAGAAGGCGGATACTTTTAAGCAGTTGGTTGACCTTTATGCTTCGGATGCTAATTATGCACCGAATGAAGTTGAACTGCAAGTTGCAACGCTTACAATTTTAGCTACTGCAATGAAAACGGCTAATGATAATATAGGAACTATTATTGCTCCTGTTGGAACTTTGCGGATTACAAGGGACAAAGCATTGTATGAGGAAAATACAGGAATGGTGGATGTTGCGCAGGACTGTAAAAATTATGTGAAAGGTTTGTTTGGAGCTACTGCACCCGAAACCAAAACTGTTACCGGAATAAAGTTTACTCGTCCGTAAGGACATAATAATAAGGAGTGCGAAAGCCGTCCCGATTTTTCGGGACGGCTTTCTGATTTATAGGCAAGGCACATTCATTTGTGCGGATGGGATAATCAAAAAGTGGGGTTTGAAATTTAAAATACAGGATTGGAAAACCGTCTTACAGGACTTGAAAACCGTTTGGAAGGATGCGAAAACCGTTTTATAGGATGCCAAACTGACAGAACAGGATGCGATTCTGATGGAACAGGACGCAAATCTGACCGATTGGGAAGCGAAAATGATGAAATTTGATTAAAAATGGTGGTTTACCCGCGCAAGGGATTGTAGTGGAAAGCCCGAAGTGTGAAGGGATTTTGCGGGTGGACGGACTTGGAACGGAAAGCCCGACCCGTGCGGTTGGTTTGAGGGTGGAAAGGGATGCGCCCAAATAAGTATTTATAGTTGAGATGCAATCCAGATTTTATTGTCTTTGGTGACCTGCCGATGTTGACAGCGGATGCAGATGCGTGATTTGATGTAAGGATATTTTTGTCCTTCGCTGTCTATGTTATGGGTGTAGTCTTTGAAAAGCCATTTGTGACCGAAGAGTTTGCAGAGGATGTTGTTTTTCATCAGAGCAAATTTAGGAAATGTTGTATTGAGGATAAACTTTTTTTATTTGCATTCTCCAACCTCAATTCTTGTTTCTCCAAGTGCTATTCGGGTTTATCCAACGCTAATTCGGGTTTAGTTGTTGGCTATTCGGGTTTATTTTGAGCTAAAACGGTTTGAAAAGCTGCCAATGTGTCTTAAATTGCCTGAACTTTGATTGGGAAAGGTGGCTATTAAGGATTTGATACTCTTTTGAATTCATATTCCCAAATTGTATCACCAATAACATTACTTCTATGTTCGCCAAATATTAACCTCTCCGCATTTGCATAACGAATGTAATATTTGAGTTGTGAATGGATAAAGCATAAAGCATTACCAAACCAATGAGCATTTCCGCTAAACTCAATATTTTCAATTTCTTTTTCATTAGCTTTTCTAATTAATCTGCAATTTTCACGACTGATGAAAATACTAATTGATTCTTTCTGACCTTCACTTTCAATTTCGGTCTGCCACATTCCTTCCATGAATTCTATTGTTTCTTTCATTGCGCTTGTATATTCACTCATAAGTTTTTTATTTAGTATTTAGGTTTGTAACATAGCATTTCTATGAATTATTGCTTGGGAAATTATTTCTTGAGCAACTTTTGTCCATCCTTCATCATTTCGTTTTCTTTTCTTTTGAAGACCTGTTTTCTCGTCAGTTCTTGCCACATCCGCTGCAACAAAGAATGTAGCAAGGTCAGAAATATTAATATCAGCCCAGTCAGATAATTTCTCAATGTTGAAGTGCTGTTTTAAGTTTTCATAATTTTCAATCAGAAATGATTTTGTATTTTTAGGTAAGCCAGGAACAAAAATATTAAATGGAATAATTGAAAGAAGATTTTCAATTTGAATTTCTTCGTGCATACTTTCAACATATATGTCAGCAAGATTTAAAGACCTACCAGTTTTGATTGCAGAGATTGATTCAAATCCTGACCTCATACTTTCACTTTTAATTTCATCTGCGTTTTCAGGGAAGCTATAAATTTCTGTTCCTTCAATTGGGATGATTGAAATAAATCCATTTGATTTTTCTTTTTCTGGAATTAGAGGAATTATTTCATCGTTCAGAAAATCTTCTGCCGACAAATAATTTTGTGGCGGATAAATGATTCTTGTATGCAAATATTTTATGCTTTCAGGAAGTTTATTCGGATACTTATAACTAAATGTGATACTCGGATATTTCTTTAAGACCGTTTCAATTTCTGGTATTTTGTGAAATTTGTTTGCTAAAAGCAAAAATGCTTTTGTCTGATTGGTTTTCTTTTTAAGTGCGCTATCAATTTTCTTTTTGATATTTTCGTCAAGCAATTTAACATTCAGTTTGCCTTGGCTAAGTAAAATAGCTAATGTTCTTCTAAATTCTTCTATTTGTTCTTTTTCAAGTTTGAAGGACAAAGCAATATTGATAATTCCATTGTATTTTTTTGTAAATGTTTTTAACTCATTGTTGTAATCAAGGTTGGCAATAGGTTCATCAAGTTTCTTATTTGAAAAATAATTATTGTAATAACGGAGAACCAATTTTGCTTCATCATCTAATTCCAAAAGATTATATTGTTCAATAACTGTTGAAATAACTTCTTTGTAATTTGCTTTTACAATTATATCAGAAGTATTATCCATTTCATAACATAAAGCAACCACAAGCAAAGCATTTTTTGTTTCGGTATTAA
>JBIOHJ010000032.1:0-27248 GCA_044448905.1 Bacteroidia bacterium
ATAGCTCCACCCGAAAACACCGATACGGCTTTTGTCAACGTAAGGGAGTGTGCCCAAATATTTAGCAACTTCAACCTGGTCTATCACCTCAATATGCCCTAAGTTTTTATAAGTGCATTTCTCAAAATCTTCACCACGGGCCCCGGTGCCGCGGTTGTCAACCGAAACAACAATGTATCCTTTTTGCGCAAGCAGCTGCCAGTAAAAGTAATTGGCTCCTTCCCATGAATCGTTTACAGTTTGCGAACCGGGACCTCCGTACATGTATTGAAAAACCGGAAACTTTTTACTCGAAAAATCACCAATCGGCTTTATCATCCAACCGTTGAGTTCAATGCCCTCTGAAGTTTTGAAGCTGAAAAATTCTTTTTTACCGAGCGAAAATTTTGCCATGTTTTCTTTCACACTTTTATTTTCTTCAAGAACTCGTAACTGTTTTCCATCACTGGAATGAAGCGTTACAAGGTATGGTGAGTTAGCATCGGAATGTGTATTGATAAAATATTTAAAGTCGGTGCTGAAATCTGCTTTATTAACTCCATGTGGTGGACTTAATGAAATTTTCTTTCCTTTTTCGGTGATGGAATAAACCTGTTTTTCCATGGGGGTTACCTCGGAACTTTGATAGTAATATGTTTTTGATTTTTCGTCATAGCCATAAAACTTTGTTACGTCCCAATTGCCCGAGGTAATTTGTTTTTCCATTACACCACTCATATTATAATACCCGATATGCGTAAATCCGTTTATTGGCTTCATCCAAATGAAATGAAGCTTGTCATTTGTAAAAACCATCTCATCATTAATTTCAATATCAATATATGATTTGTTTTCTTCGGTGTAAAAAACTTTTGTACTTCCATTTACGGCACTACATAACAGCAGTTCCAATTTGTTCTGATGACGGTTCATGCGCATGATGCAAAGTTGTGAAGCATCAGTAGTCCATTTAATACGGGGAATGTACTGGTCTTTTTCAGAACCGGTTTCAGCTCTTAAAGTCTTTCCGCTAATCACATCATAAATAAAAATATTTACGATTGAATTTTCTTCACCGGCTTTGGGATATTTATATTTTTCTTCGCGCGGATAGAGGCTATCGTAGTAAGTAAGGGTAAATTCGCGCACCCGGCTTTCATCAAATTTGTAAAACGCAATTCGTTTTCCATCAGGCGACCATTCAAAAGAACGACTAAAGGAAAATTCTTCTTCGTACACCCAATCGTTTGCCCCGTTGATAATTTCGTTTTTACGCCCGTCAAAAGTTACCTGCACTTCGCGATCGAGAATAAAATCTTTCATAAAAAGATTATTGTCACGCGCAAATGCTGCTTTGTTTCCATCGTGTGAAAGCGCTGCATACATTTGTTTCCCTTTTTCGGATACAGCAGTCAGCTTTTTGGTTGTTCGGTCGTAAACATAAAAATCGGCACGAGATGAATGCCTGTAAATTTGTTCCTTACCAGTTGTAAAAAGTATTTTGTTTTCATTACTACTCAATGTGTAATCAGAAAAGCTGATTGGCGTTGTTGCGTTACCGGCAATAAGCCATTTTCCTTTTACCAGTGTATCGGTTACCATGCCGGTTTTATATTCGTAAATTAATATATCGGTGGTTTTGTCGGTCTCGTTTGCAACTGTGTTTGTATAATGCATGCCGTCTTTCATTGGTCGCAAATCGGCAACTCCCTTTGCAACAAACTGAGGGTTACCCCAGATATCTTCTAGCTTTAATAACTGATTTTGTGAAAATGCGTTTTGAAAAATAAAAATGAATAAGAAAATAATGCTTGATTTTGATTTCATCTGATTGAGTTTTATCTGGCGATTAACGGAACCCGATTTGTTTACCTTTCTTAAACTGATTTTTTAAAGCTGCCATTTTAATTGCTGTGATTGCTGCTTCAATTCCTTTGTTGCCATGTTTTCCACCGGAACGCTCTTTTGCCTGGACTAAATTATCGGTAGTAAGCACTCCGAAAATAAAAGGAATGCTGTATTTAATATTCAGGTTCGAAAGGCTATTGGAAACAGCATTGCAAATAAAATCGAAATGAGAAGTTTCGCCTTTAATTACACACCCTATGCAAATTACCGCATCCACTTTCTCATTTTCGACCATGCATTTTGCGCCTGCCGTTAGCTCAAAGCTGCCGGGAACATTCAGCCTGATAATGTTTTCATCCAACGCACCTTTTTCCTTTAAAGCAGAAAAGGCTCCTGCATAAAGAGCCTCTGTAATTTCTTTATTCCATTCCGAAACAACTATACCAAAACGGTAAGCATTTGCATTGGGTACAGATGAAGAATCAAACGAAGAAAGGTTTTTTCCGGCAGATGACATTTCAGTTACCCATCAGTGATGCAGCGCGGGCAATATATTTATCCACTTCGTTGGCAGTCTGACTGGCGGGGTATTCTTTTTTGATGCGTTCATAAAGCTCGCTTGCCGATTTATAATCATTATTCATTTCATAAACCATCGCGGCTTTCATCATATAAATAGGGGCGCTGAACTGGTTGTCGTCCCACTTGTAAGCCTTCTTATAAAACTTTAACGCATCGTCTTTTTTTCCCAGCTCAAGATTAGCATCACCAATCCCACCCAAAGCAATGGCACCGGTAACATCATCTTCGGCATCATAATCCGAAAGGTATTCTATTGCATTTTCATATTCTCCTTTTTTGAGGTAACAAATTCCGGCATAATAATTTGCGAGGTTTGCTGATTGTGACGAACCATAGTTATCTATAATCTCCAGAAAACCAGGGTTATTACCATCGCCATTCAAAGCAAGATTCAAAGAGTCTTTTTGGAAATATTGTTCGGCAAAAAACATCTTGCTGCTGGCTTCTTTTTCCTGCGGCCCTACTATAAAATTAGTATATGCAAAATAACCTCCTACTACCAAAACAACTGCTCCGCCAATTATGGAAAGGCTCTTTTTGTTTTCCTGTATATAATGGTCGGCTTTATCAATCTTTTCGTTTATATCAATAGTCTGACCTTCTTTGGTGTTCGTCATTTCTTAAATGTTTTTTTTATAATGAGGCGCAAAAATATGCTTTTTATTTTATGTAGATAGCACCAGTCAGCCATTGAAATTTTTTGAACCTGTCCCGATTTTTTCGTGAGCAGAATCTTTGGAATTTTAATCAGTTTCAGGCTCTAAAGCAACTTTCCGGGTAGGCGATGTGTCTTAAATAAAGTACTATCTTCACATCTTCAAATCCTGCAACCATGAAAAAACTTCTTGCTTCTCTCCTCATTGTTTCCTCGCTATTCATTTTAATTTACAGTTGCAGTAAAGATGAAATTAACAGCAGTGGCGGTGGCAGCGGTAGTACTGTCAGAACAACCATAAGCGGAATGGTGCTGGATGAAAATAATGCGGCAGTTAATAATGTTACAGTAACTGCTTATTCGCAAACAGCAACAACCAACCAGTACGGTGTTTTTGTTTTGAAGGATGTAAACGTTGATAAAAAACGCTGCATTGTGCAATTTTCTAAAGCTGGGTATTTTAACCGCGCTCATGCTTTTATTGGTACAGCCAATACGGTTAATTATGTACGCGTGGTTATGATAAGCAATGCGCAAACGCATACATTAAATGCTACAGCCGGAGGAACCGTAACGCTTCCCGATAATTCTTCCGTGCAATTTGCTCCCAACTCTTTTGTAACCGCAACCGGGATAGCATATACTGGTACCGTAAGCTTAACGGTAAAACATCTTTCACCAGATGCGGCAAATTTTGGCTTTATGATTCCCGGTGGTGATTTGGCAGGAGAAAACCTGAACGGTGAAAACGTTTCTCTTTACACCTACGGTATGCTCGGTGTTGAATTAAAAGGTAGCAGCGGTGAAGCTTTACAACTCGCTGCCGGAACCACTGCCACCCTAACCATGACTATTGCCGCCTCACAGCAGGCAACCGCACCTGCCACCATACCGCTTTGGTTTTTTGATGATGCTACTTCTTTATGGAAAGAGGAAGGCACTGCAACTAAGGTTGGAAATAATTATGTGGGAATGGTTGCACATTTTAGCTGGTGGAATTGTGATTATCCGGGGCCAAGAGCATTTGTAAAGGGGAAGGTCGTGGACTGTGAAGGCACTCCAGTGTCGAATATTGTAGTTACAATTGATGGAAACTGGAATACGATAACAGACCAAAATGGCATCTATCAAAATTGGATTCCATCGGGTTATACTTTCACTATCCAGGTCTTGGCAATATATAATCCAGGCTTAGTGCAAAATAGCCAGGTTGAAATTATCTCTGTATTATCGCCTAACCAGGTTTTTGTTGTACCTGATTTGGTAGTTCCCTGCCCGACCAGAGTGGCAGGAATTATAAAAACTTGCAATGGTGAAAATACACCCGGAGGTGTTTTGTTATCTAATTCAAGTGGATTTTATTATTATCAATATACCTTAACAGGTTCATTTAATTTAATGGCATTGCCAAATGCACAACTTGAGCTGAGAGCTTATAATGCATTTAATACGCATCATCAAACTATAACAAGTCTTACTGCTCCGAATATTTTAAATGTTGGTAATCTTTTTTTATGCGATACTTTGACATCATCAGACAATTCATTTATATTAAATGGAGGACCTTTTACAAATCAATTAATCACCATGGATAACAATAGTCTCATAGAAGGTTCCATTATTTGGAATAGCACAATTAATATATATATGGCTGGAGCGGCATCCTCTGGATTTTTTATTAATAATTTTAACATGAGCGTTTGCCCTCTTTTAGGGAACTGTGCTACTTTGGTATTAAATATTTTTATGACTGATTCAAATGGGAAGGACTATGATATTGAACCAGGACCTTTTTTTATTTCAACCAATGTTACACAAATAGATTCTATAGGTGGACGCATTAAAGGAAGTTATTATGGAGATTGTTGGATATATTCTGATAGTCTAAGTGTTCAGGGTTATATTTCGGGCTCTTTTGATGTTAAGAGACAATAAACCCCTTCCTTCTTTTGATCACAAAACCCTTTTCCCATCCCTCCCATTCCAACGCCTGCCTGCCGCACGGTCAGGAAATCCCATTTCGCTTCAGCGGAAGCCAATTTTCTTTTTTCAGAGGGTAAAACAGCCTCAGAAAGCCACTTTATTTATCATTTTCATAAAACTTATTGATTTTAAGCTTTTATTTAAAATTTTGGTGGCTCTGGTACTATCTGCAAAGCCACAGTAATTCATTCCCAAGCGACTGTAACCGGCTGCAAAGAGCCAATAATTCATTCCCAAGCGACTGTAACCGGCTGCAAAGAGCCAATAATTCATTCCCAAGCGACCGTAACCAACTCCCAAGAGGCAATAATTGACTCCCAAACGACAATAGTTAATTCCCAAACGACTGTAACTGTCTCCCAAGAGTCAGTAATTCATTCCCAAGCGGCAATAATTGACTTCGTAACATGCGTAACTGACTTCGAAACGTGCGTAATTGACTTCGTAACGTGCGTAACTGACTTCGTAACGTGCGTAACTGACTTCGTAACATGCGTAATTGACTTCGTAGCGTGCGTAACTGACTTCGTAACGCGAATGATTCACCTCAAGGCTGTCATAATTGGCCTCGAAACATGAATAACCCGTACCAGAGACGATGTAACTTCTATATCAGCATGCTTAAAAAAAACTGGTATCGCATTTAATATCTTTGCACCACTTTTTAACCCCATTCAAGTGACTTTAATAAAATCCATCTCCGGCATCCGGGGAACCATTGGAGGAAAGCCGGGCGAATCGCTCACTCCTTTCGACATTGTAAAATTTTCTTCGGCATACGGCTGCTGGATAAACAAGCACTATAAAAGCAAATTGAAAAACAAAGTGGTGGTAGGGCGCGATGCACGTATTTCAGGACAAATGGTGCAGCAGCTTGTTACCGGTGCATTGCTTGGATCAGGAATTGATGTGATTGACTTGGGGCTTACCACCACGCCAACTGCCGAAATGGCTGTTGTATTTCACAAAGCACAGGGCGGCATCATACTTACGGCAAGCCACAATCCCAGGCAATGGAACGCTCTCAAGCTGCTAAACTCGCATGGCGAATTCATATCGGCTGCCGATGGCGATGAAATATTGCGCCTGAGCGAAAGCCCTAAAATTGAATTCAGCGAAGTAAGCTCCCTGGGAAGCTTAACCAAAGACGGTTCCTCACTGCAGCATCATATTAAGGCCATCCTTAAATTGCCGCTGGTGGACAAAGAAGCCATAGCAAATAAAAAATTTAAAATTGTTGTTGATTGCATAAATTCCACCGGTGCGATAGCCATACCCGCTCTACTTAATGCACTGGGTGTGGAAACATTTTTTTTAATAAACAGCGAACCTACCGGTGATTTTGCCCATAACCCCGAACCGCTTCCCGAAAACCTGGGAGAACTTTCTAAAGAAGTAATTAAGAAAAAAGCCAATCTCGGCATTGCCGTTGATCCCGATGTGGACCGCCTCGCTCTTGTTTGCGAAGATGGCGAGATGTTTGGCGAAGAATATACATTGGTAGCTGTGGCTGATTATGTGTTAAGCCACAAAAAAGGCAACACGGTTTCCAACCTTTCTTCCACACGTGCTTTGCAGGATGTAACCGAAAAAGCAGGTGGAAAATATTTTGCTGCGGCTGTGGGCGAAGTAAACGTGGTAGAAATGATGAAAGACCAAAATGCGGTTATTGGCGGAGAGGGCAATGGAGGAGTTATTTATCCCGATCTTCATTACGGGCGCGATGCCCTGGTAGGTATTGCATTATTCCTTTCGCACCTTGCAAAGTTTGGAAAGACGTGTTCGATGCTGCGGGCAAAGTATCCCGATTATTTTATTTCGAAAAATAAAATTGAGCTTACAAAAGATATTAATGTGGATGAAATTCTTGCCAACATTAAATCCCGTTACAAAAAACACCCTGTTAACACAACTGACGGAGTAAAAATTGAATTTCCTAAAGAATGGGTTCACCTGCGTAAATCAAATACCGAACCCATCATCCGCATTTATGCCGAAAGCGAAAGCATAACTACTGCCGATAACCTTGCCGAAAAAATTATTTCCGATATCAAAGAACTGATGAACGGAATGAGAATGAAAAAGTGAATGGGTTTCTTTCCCGCAACAGTTCCAGGTGCCTTTTAGTTTGCAAACACCATTGGTAAAGTCCCCAGGCTTTTTCCATCAACAATGAGCGAGTAATGATACGTTCCGCTCATGCCATAGCCATGTACATATAAAAAATCGTTGATGCCTTCGTGCAGGCGGATATTCATTTTTTTTACCACTTTTCCTGCCATATCAGTAATCACTATAAAAGCATTTTTATAATCAGGTATTTTATTTACCTCAACAGATATGTAAGTTGCTTCATCAAACGGGTTGGGTTTGTTTTGAAGCAATGTCACATTGTGTGATTCCGGATTATGTTCATCAACTCCTAAAAGGTTCGCATAATATTCCTGCGAAAACAGGCTTTCAATTCCGTTTGTATCAACCGAAGCAATGCTCACAATATAATTTGCAGCTACAGAAACCGGAATGGTGTCAATCAATGTTCCGGTAAATGTATATACCGAATCCCAGTCATTCGTCAGCGTTCTTACTCCCACGCGGTAATGCAGGTATTGTGTTTGCTGCGTTACATTTATAATAAGATCCATTCCTGTTGAAGTTAAAATAAAATCAGGTGTCTTCGGACCGATAGCAGCCATGCCTGCCGCATTTCCGTTAATCACTGTATTTCGCGCGAGGTAATTAAAGTCAACAAAAAAACTGTCAACCACCAAATCGCCATTGGTGTCGGCACCTAACGTATCGCGTATCGTATGCTGCCGGTCGGTGTAGGTTGGGCTGGTAACATTTGCATCTCCATGCTCATTAGCCGAAGTAAAACGCATGGCGGTGTATCCCTTCTGACGGAACGGAACATGATCGCCCGAACGTCCGGTGCGGTCTTCAGGGCTCATTACATGAACCGTCATCGGGACATTTACTGAGGAAAGCAACATTTCTTTATACTCAAGCTTAATGAAACGCGCCAATTGTTTGTGTGCCGAATTAAATCCCCCGAATGAGAATAACCTCACATTGGTGCTGTCAATATTATTTAAACCCGGGCAGCTGGGAGGGGAAGAGGTTTGCCCGCAGATTATTCCGCCAATGATATCGTTATTCTGAACCACCTTTACGGGTATGCCGTTTAGCTGCACATAATCCGAAAACGCGTCAGCGCCAACCAGCCCTTGTTCTTCGCCAATAGTTACAAGGAAGACCAACGTATGGTTGTAACTGTATTTGCTCATGACACGCGCAAGTTCCATTACCAAAACCGTTCCGCTTGCATTATCTTCCACACCCTGCGCAACACAGGCTGTATCGCATAAGCCTTCGCAGCGGCTGTCCATGTGCCCTTCAAAAATAATAATACGCTTATCGGTGGTGTCCATCCCCGGCAGCACAGCAAAAATATTCCGGTGTTGTGTCACACCACATGAAAAAAAATCAAACTGCAGGTAGGAGGGAATCAACCTGTTTTCATTAGCTGCGCTGAATTGCTGAAATTTCTGAAACACCCACCTGCGAGCCGCGCCAATTCCTTTTGTTGACGAAACGGTATCGGAACCTGTATTGCGGTTTTGAAATGAGGCAAGCGTAATGATATAATCCTTCAATGAATCAGCCGAAACAGATTCGTTTATTCCCTGAGAAATCGAATCGGGATGATTTAGAATATTGGTAGCGAGAAAGGTGGATGGGTCATAGTTTCCAAGCAGCACCTGGTTTGCCATCGAATCGGTGCAGATGATATTTGTTTGCGAAAAAGAAAGTTCACAGTTGTATATGAACATCGCTGATAGGAGAAGTAGAATTTTTTTCATTGGATGGAATGTTTGGCTATGACAAAATTAAACAAAGAAAAATTGAAAATGCAAATGGGAAAAGGAATAAAAAATATTCTGGTTTGTATTACAGTTACAGCTTTCTTTTAGGTTTTGTCCTTGCTGCAAAGCCTCCGTTTCAATCTTTCACAACTTTACCTTTCTTTATCACTCCGTTTTTGTTTCTTATCTCGTAAATGTAAATTCCATTGGCAAATTGTTCGGTGTTTAACGAGATTGAGTTTGTAAATGATTGATTGAATATTTTTCTTGTCAAAACATCATACAATATAATTTCCATAAGTTCATTTTCGTTAGCTTTAATATTTATCAAATCATTAAAAGGATTCGGAAAAACCGAAATTCTATCTGAAAGAAGGGGACAGAGGGGGCTGCTTATTCCTGTTGAAGAATTAATAATAAAAGTAACCGGCTTGTAACAATCTATTGTTGGGTCCGGAATTCCCGGGTGGAAAACACGAAATGAACAATTCACTATTGTATTAGGAGGTATTGCCGGGTTGTTATAAATAATATCATACTCATGAACAAACACAAACGGTCCGGGTATTCCATTGGTAACAGCCATTACGTTAATATCCATATTTGAAGAATCCGGAAATTCAAAAAACAGATACGAGTATGAAATATCCTGCTGCCCTGTGAATGTTAAAGTCATCGTTATGCTGATGTCAGTCAATTGATAAATATAAGCAGTATCGGGAGTTACCGTTACACTGTCGCAGATGGTTTGGGCATTTGAAAAACAAACCGGAACGAAGAGCAATAAAGCAAGAATTCGTTTCATCACGTTCATCGGGGTTTTAGTGAATTAATAATCACAAAGCTAAATTAAATCATTTTCAGCAACCGTATAGATATTTAAGCTCCAAAAGCAGGATTTTTCCTAATTTCACACTCTGAACTTTAAACTCACCGGATGAAAGTTTACTTCGACAACGCAGCTACCACTGCCATCCATCCCGAAGTGCTGGAAGTGATGCTGCCCATCATGCAAAAGCAATTTGGAAATCCGTCATCCATTCATGCTTACGGAAGAGAAGCGCGCTCAATAATTGAAAATGCACGCAAAACAGTTGCACGACTTCTGAATGCGGCCCCGTCAGAAATATTTTTTACATCGGGTGGTACCGAGGCTAACAACACGGCTATCCGCTGCAGCTTAAATGATTTAGGAATCAAACATGCCATTTCATCCAAAATAGAGCACCATGCTGTTGAGCACACGCTGCACGAAGCGTGTAAAAAGAATGCCATTAAGCTGTCTTATGTAAACATTGATCATAAGGGCAACATTGACCTCGCTCATCTTGAAGATTTATTAAAGGCGAATGAAAAATCGCTTGTATCGCTCATGCATGCCAATAATGAGCTGGGCACATTGTCACCAGTTGAAAGGGTAGGGGAGTTGTGTCGAAAATACGATGCCGTTTTTCATTCCGATACGGTGCAAACAATGGGGCATTATCCGCATGATGTGAAAAAAATATCTGCTGATTTTATTACCTGCGCGGCACATAAATTCCACGGACCAAAAGGTGTTGGTTTTCTTTATATCAACAGCCGCGTTAAAATAAATCCGTTTATAACGGGAGGCGCGCAGGAACGTAACATGCGTGGCGGCACCGAAAATATTTACGGTATTGCCGGATTGGCAAAAGCATTGGAAATTGCTTACCGCGATATGGAACACGACAGGAAAACTATTTCCGCTTTGCGCAATTACATGATTCAAAAATTAAAATCTGAAATTCCTGACATATCTTTTAACAGCGAAACGGAAAAAGAATGTTTATACACCGTTTTGAATGTTTCATTTCCGCCCAGTGATTTTTCCGAAATGCTTTTATTCAATCTCGATATTGCAGGGATTGCTGCTTCGGGAGGGAGTGCCTGTTCCTCGGGCAGCAATGTGGGGTCGCATGTTTTGGCAGGCATTGGTGCTGACCCTAACCGCCCGGCCGTACGTTTTTCTTTTTGTAGGTATAATACAATTGAAGAAGTAGATTACGTGGTAGAAAAGCTGAAAGAGTTGTATGCGGTGAAGGTGTAAAAAAACAATTATGGTTTTTTCCCTACATACGACACCAGCGCAATTCGTTTTCCATCGGGGCTGGCAACAAGGCGGTAAAAGTTTCCCACCGTTTTGGAGAAATCAGCAATTTCCTGCCAGTCAGCCAGTGAATCATTAATCATATATAATTTTCCTTCAGAGCCCATCAGGTAATTTCCATCTGGCATTATTGTAAAATCTTCGCTGCCTTTTAATGCAGGCGCAACGGAATACATCGAACCTGTTTTATACGTAAAGCGCATAATTGATTTGTCTTCGCCCATTCCGTTTTTTACAAAACACATATCGTTGGTTCGGGGAAATTTTACCAGGCATCGTCCCACATATTCAGCAACCTGCCCAAACTGCTGTGTCGCCAGATCGAAAACATGTAAATCCATCGCTCTGTTTAAAATGCACATGGCAAGTGTTACCGAATCAATCCACGCGTAATACGCACACGAATCGGTATCGTCAATAATAACTTCCGGAGCTGATTTCCCATCAATAGGTACACTATATAAATGCTGTGCTTTCTTTCGGTTGACCCGGATGCATGAAATATATTTCCCGCCCGGAAGAAATACAGGTGAATATTCACTTTCGGCACTTTCCGTAATCCGTTTAATGGTCGAATCTTTTATAGTGTACTGATAAATTTCAGTTTGGGTAGTGTCGGGCATCGAAGCATATAAAATTCTTTTTCCATCAGGAGTAAATGACGGCTGGTTATCATATCCATCCCGGTGAGTAATGTTTACCGGCTTTCCGAATTTATATTTTCCATCTTTTTTCGTTACGTTAACTAAGAAAATATCAGTGGACGGAGTTTGTCCATATATAGGTAACACTAGGATTGAAAAGACAAGGAAGAAAATTATTTTTTTCATATTTTAATTTTTCAGAATACAAATTTAAAAAATCATTTCCGGTGGATGGTGATTTCATCAGGGTTATTTATTTTTAAGTCAGATCTAATGTCAAGGCTGTCGGCAGAATTAAAATACCCCCGTACGATTATCTGGTTACTGTCAGATTGTATGACCCTGGCTGAATCGATTAATCCATTAAATGAAATATCGCGTTCAAGCGTTTTGTTAAACATTCCCCTCCTCTCCACAATTTTATATTTTGATATTTCATTGGGCTGTCCGATCAAAGATAGTTGTTTCACTAAAAAATAATTTCCTGTGAGATGAAATTCATTCGCTGACTGATTTGATTCTTGAAGTGTAATAAATGAAATGAGCTTTGAAGGTGAATAAACAAAAAACAAAACCGATGCAAGAAAAAGCCCGAAATAAATTTTCATCAACACACGATAACGACTTCTAAGTATAAACCCTGATATGGCAATGCCCGAACAGAAAAGCGCAAGAAATAAAATATGTTTTTTGTCAAAGAAAACACTTCCCATAAATTTTAATTCAGCCAGCAGAAAAAACAGGAGCAGAAGAAAATGGAACACAATAGCTGTATTCCTCCATCGCATACCAATTTTCTTACTTACCATCATCAGCACAAGCGCAGTCACAAGCGAAAGAATGTAAACTATGATGGAAGTAATTAATAACTCAGCCGACATCAATTAAAAAATTCATTGTGTAATGATGATTTGAAGTATATACCCTTGCAATAAAATCTATTTGCCACCAAATCTCCAAAGCACCAAGTTTCACTAAATCATTTTGTTGCTGTACTCGTGATTTAATTATTTTTCGTGGTATTTAGTGTTTTTGTGTTTTGGTGGCATTTCATTATTTACTCTCAAGTATCTTTTGCAACTCGAACATTTCATCCCGCTGCCTCGCAGCTTCTATAAAATCGAGCTCCTTAGCTGCTTTTTCCATCTGTCGTTTTGTATTTGAAACTGCTTTTTGCAATTGCTCCTTTGTCATGTACATCACTACCGGGTCGGCAGCCACGCTTACTCTTTCGGTTTCAACATATGCACCCTGTTCAACTTGCTTTAATCCTGCAACAGCAGTTTGTGTCATAATCTGCTCCCTCGATTTTAAAATAGCTGCCGGGGTAATATTGTGTTGAAAGTTATATGCCATTTGCTTTTCTCTTTTGCGGTTGGTTTCATCAATTGTTTTCTGCATTGAGTCAGTAACCCTGTCAGCATACATAATGACCCGACCATTAAGATGACGGGCAGCCCTACCGGCAGTTTGTGTAAGCGAACGGTTGCTGCGCAAAAAGCCTTCCTTATCCGCATCGAGAATAGCAACCAAAGAAACCTCAGGCAAATCCAAACCTTCGCGCAATAAATTAATTCCAACAAGCACATCAAATAAGCCAAGCCGTAAATCGCGCAGCAATTCCACTCGGTCAATCGTTTCCACATCCGAATGTATGTAACGGCATTTTATATTCAGGTTCGCAAGGTACTTCGTTAGCTCTTCCGCCATTCGTTTGGTAAGCGTGGTAACCAAAACCCGTTCCTGCTGCTTCACTGTTTTTTCAATTTCATCCAGCAAATCGTCCACCTGGTTCAGGCTCGGGCGCACATCAATTACCGGGTCAAGCAAACCTGTCGGGCGTATAACCTGTTCGACAAGTATTCCTTCACTTTGCTGAATTTCATAATCAGCCGGGGTGGCGCTCACATAAATCACCTGCTTATATTGTTTTTCGAATTCATCAAACTTGAGGGGGCGGTTATCCAATGCTGCCGGCAAACGGAAACCGTATTCCACCAAATTTATTTTTCGTGAACGGTCGCCTGCATACATGGCGCGTACCTGCGGAATGGTAGCATGGCTCTCGTCAATGAACAGGATATAATTATCCGGAAAATAATCGAGCAGGCAAAACGGGCGTGCGTTTGTTTCACGCCCGTCAAAGTAACGCGAGTAATTTTCAATTCCCGAACAATAGCCCAGTTCGCGAATCATTTCGAGGTCGAATGTAACACGGTCTTCCAGCCGTTTTGCTTCCAAATGTTTTCCCGTTGATTTAAAATATTCCACCTGCTTCACCATATCTTCCTGTATCTGCCACAAAGCTTTCAGTTGCCTTTTCTGGTCGGTAACAAAAATATTTGCAGGAAAAATCGCAATGTGCTCAACCGTTTCAATCCGCTTTCCGCTAACAGGGTCAATAGATTCCAGTTCATCAACTTCATCGCCAAAAAAAGTTACGCGGTATGCAAAATCAGCATAAGCAAGAAAAATATCCACCGTATCGCCTTTCACCCTGAAGTTTCCTCTTTTAAATTCAGCATCGCTGCGCGAATACAAAGCCGTAACCAGCGAATGTAAAAATGTATTCCTGCTTATCCGCTGCCCTTTGCTCAGCCGCGTTATGTTGCTTAAAAAATCAGCCGGGTTACCCAACCCGTAAATGCACGACACCGAAGAAACAACTATCACATCATGCCTGCCCGATAAAAGAGCTGACGTAGTGCTTAGCCGCAGCTTTTCTATCTCATCATTTATCTGGAGGTCTTTTTCAATGTAGGTGTTTGTGGTTGGCAAGTAAGCTTCCGGCTGGTAATAATCATAATACGAAACAAAATATTCCACCGCGTTCTGCGGGAAAAACTGTTTGAACTCACCGTAAAGCTGTGCAGCTAATGTTTTATTATGGCTTAAAATAAGGGCAGGGCGCTGTGTTTGCTGAATCACATTTGCCATCGTAAACGTTTTTCCCGAACCCGTAACACCCAGCAAAGTCTGCGCACGGTCGTTGCGGTTAATGCCCTCACACAATTGCTTAATGGCATCAGGCTGGTCGCCTGTCGGTTTAAAATCTGAAATTAATTGGAACTGCATCGCCCTGCAAAGATAGGCTGATGAAATAAAAGTAATTTCTAAATTCAGGAATTGAAAAGTTCAATCACTGTAATCTCCGGCAAAATCCCAACGCGTCCCGGGTAAGCCAAAAATCCCAATCCGCGGTTTACGTACAAAAACTGTTTTTTATTCTGGTATAAATCAGCCCACTCTTTATATATATACTGCACAGGGCTCCATTTAAAGCCGGGTATCTCTATGCCAAACTGCATACCATGTGTATGCCCGGAAAGTGTAAGGTCAATCTTTTCGTACTTGTCAACAATTTGTGCCCGCCAGTGCGAGGGGTCATGCGAAAGCAAGATATTTACCGCGCTGTATTCTATTCCGGCAGTTGCTTTTTCAATGCTTCCATATCTTTGAAATCCCATCCGCGAACTCCAGTTCTGCACACCGATAACCGAAATTCGTTCTCCGTCTTTTTCAATATGACGGTGTTCATCCAGCAGCAAATTCCAGCCTAACTGTTTGTGTACATTCTTCAGCTTTTCTAAATTTTCAGCTTTGGCTTCCTTGCTTTCCCAGTGGTAATAATCACCGTAATCATGGTTTCCGAAAATGGAGAATACACCATGCTTCGGTTTTATTTCCTTCAGCATGTCCATAAAAGGAAATGCCTCATCATGCCTGTCATTAACAAGGTCACCGGTAAAAAAAACCACATCGGCATCCTGGTCTTTAATAATTTTGATTGCTTCTCTTACCGGTTCCATACGGGTAAAGCTGCCTGTATGCAAATCCGAAATCTGAACTATTTTGAACCCGTTAAATGATGATGGAAGGTTAGGTAAAGTAAGCTTCACATTCCGTTTGCGGTAATTATATGCTCCGTTCATCATTCCGTATATCATCGAGAAAAAAGGAATTGCGCCCACAATAATTCCAAGCTTTACTAAAAAATCAGAACGGGAAATAGAAGTGGTAGGGGAAACAGCAGTTGAATTGAAAAAGGAATTAAGCTTCAAAACAATCCACCTGATTACTCTGATTACATCATCTATCAACAGAAATGCATCTAAAAATACTTTCGAAAAGAAAACGATAAATACAAAAGCAAAGGTGTAAGTACGGAATGCTTTATTCCATGCATGCCAGTCGAAAATATTTCCGGTTAAAATTAATCCAAAGCAGAAAGCCGAAACCGACCAGTAAATCCAATAAACATTCCTGATTTGCGCAGGTTGCATTCCCTTGCACAAATGCCTTACCGATTGAAAAGCATATAAATCAATTGCAAAAAGAAATACCAGGAAGAGAATTAATCGGATTGACATTTACGTTTTTTTTTCAAAGATACTTCTAACATTTCTTCGGACATTTAACCAACGCAAATTTCCCTTACTTTTGCACCTCTATTTTTTTTATCCCTAATTCGTTATTCGTTGATAAAAATATGTTTGAAAATTTAAGTGATAAGCTAGATCGCGCGTTTAAAATCCTCAAAGGCTCAGGAAAAATTACTGAGATTAATGTTGCCGAAACATTAAAGGAAGTCCGCAAAGCCCTGCTCGAAGCCGATGTGAATTATAAAGTAGCCAAGCAGTTTACCGATACGGTAAAAGAAAAGGCGCTTGGTCAGAATGTATTGCTTGCTGTTTCGCCTGCACAATTAATGGTGAAAATTGTGCACGATGAATTGGCGAAACTGATGGGTGGCAGCAGCACCGAAATAAATCTGAAAGGAAACCCGGCAGTAATATTAATGTCGGGATTGCAGGGTTCAGGAAAAACAACCTTGTCGGGAAAGCTTGCGAATTTTCTAAAAAACAAGAAAGGAAAAAGTATATTGCTTGTTGCCTGCGATGTGTACCGCCCAGCTGCTATTGAGCAGTTAAAAGTTTTGGGAGAACAAATAGAAATAGAGGTGTACAGCGAAGCTGAAAACCAAAACCCCGTTCAGATTGCTAGGAATTCAATCGCTCACGCAAAACAAAAATTTAAAGATGTAGTGATTGTTGACACTGCCGGTCGCCTCGCTATTGACGAACAGATGATGAACGAAATAGCAGCCATTAAAAATGCCGTCAACCCATCTGAAATTTTATTTGTTGTGGATGCAATGACCGGGCAGGATGCTGTAAATACTGCCAAAGCGTTTAACGACCGTTTGAATTTTGACGGAGTTGTCCTCACTAAGCTGGATGGCGATACCCGTGGTGGCGCAGCTCTTTCCATTAAAGCTGTTGTGGATAAGCCGATAAAATTTGTAGGTACCGGTGAGAAGATGGATGCCATTGATATTTTTTACCCCGAACGAATGGCTGACCGGATATTGGGAATGGGTGATATCGTTACGTTAGTTGAAAAAGCGCAGGAACAGTATGACGAAAAAGAAGCCCGAGAGCTGCAGAAGAAAATTGCTAAGAATAAATTCGACTTTGATGATTTTCTTTCTCAACTTCAGCAAATCAAAAAAATGGGAAACATTAAAGACTTGGTAGGAATGATACCCGGAGTTGGAAAAGCTATGAAAGATATTGATGTGGATAACGATTCATTCAAAAGTATCGAAGCCATCATTCATTCCATGACTCCCAAAGAAAGAAGCGACCCCTCATTGTTAAGCGGTAACCGCAGAAAAAGATTGGCAGCAGGCAGCGGAACAAATATCCAGGAGGTGAACAAGCTTGTCAAACAATTTGAAGACATGCGCAAAATGATGAAAATGTTTTCGGGTGGTAATGCACAAAAGATGATGCGCAACATGCCCAAGATGCGTTAACCGGTTTCCGGTCTACAGTTGACGGTTTAATGTTAACCGGCAGACAACCGTAAACCGTAAACCTTAAACTGTAAACAATGATTCTCCTTGACGGAAAAAAAGCTTCAGAGTTTTTCAAAGCACAAATCGCTGCTGAAGTTGCTTTGCTGAAACAACAGCAAAAAAAAGTTCCTCACCTTGCTGCAATTCTTGTTGGAAATGACGGGGCATCGGAAACGTATGTGGGAAGCAAAGTAAAAACCTGTGAGCAAATCGGTTTTAAATCTTCGCTGTTTCGTTTTGAAAGCTCTGTTTCCGAAAAAGAAATTCTAGAAAAAATAAAATCTGTTAATGAGAACGATGACATTGACGGACTCATCGTGCAGCTTCCTATACCAAAACATATTGCATCGCGAAAAGTTACCGAATCAATTTTACCCGCAAAAGATGTAGATGGATTTCATCCCGTAAATCTTGGCAGGCTTGCACAGGGACAACCGTGCTACATTGCAGCAACACCAAAAGGTATTTTACAATTATTAGAACATTACAAAATTGAAACAGAAGGAAAGCATTGCGTTATTGTCGGGCGAAGTAATATTGTTGGATTACCAATGAACCTGTTAATGTCACGCAATGCATATCCCGGTAATTGTACTGTTACCGTTTGCCACAGCAAAACAAAAAATATAAAAGCGCACACTTTGCAAGCCGATATATTAATTGCTGCATTAGGCAAACCTGAATTTATTAAAGCGGATATGGTGAAAGATGGAGCAGTTGTTATTGATGTGGGCATTACACGCGTTGCATCTTCAGAAACAAAAAGCGGGTTTAAACTAACGGGGGATGTTAAGTTTGATGAAGTAGCTCCCAAATGCAGTTACATCACACCGGTGCCGGGCGGAGTAGGGCCAATGACAATAATCGGGCTATTGCAGAATACTTTGTCAGCAGCTAAAAAAGAAATTATTTTTTAACTCCGCACCTCTGTGCCTCAGCGTTTATTTTTTTAACGCAGAGCCGCAAAGACGCAGAGAAATAATTGTAAGAAATGAAGCCAGCAAAAAAAAACCTTCCTCTTATGGAATCTTTCTATACCATACAGGGCGAAGGATTCAATACTGGCAAGGCTGCTTACTTTATACGGCTCGGTGGTTGTGATGTGGGTTGTATCTGGTGCGATGTAAAAGAATCATGGGATGTGAATGCTCATCCGGGAGTCGAAATTAAAAAAATTCTAAAGGATGCTTTAGAATATCCTTCACGGTTTGCAGTTGTTACAGGCGGTGAACCGTTAATGCATAATCTCACTTTTCTTTGTGACGAATTGCGCAAGCATAATTTTACAATCGCGCTTGAAACATCAGGCGCTTATCCGCTTACCGGAAAATTCGACTGGATTTGTGTTTCGCCTCATAAATTCAAATACCCGTTATCCGCATTATTAAAAATTGCTGATGAACTGAAAGTAGTTGTTTATAATAAATCAGATTTTAAGTGGGCTGAGCAAAATGCCAAACAGGTAAAAGCAGATTGTAAACTTTTCCTGCAACCCGAATATGGCAAGTTCAATAAAGTGATGCCGCTGATAATTGAATATGTAAAGCAATATCCGCAATGGCAGATTTCTTTGCAATCTCATAAGGTGATGAATGTGTCATGAAAAATAATAATACGTCATCTCCTCTACATTTTCTTTCCGTACTTTGCGTGAAATTTTTTTATTCTTTATGAAATATTTTTTATCATTCTGCATTCTGCAATTTGCCATTTACGTTTCCTTCGCGCAAAAGCAGCCTGATTACACTTCGAAATCTTCCAGAGCCATTAGGCTGTTTGAGAATGCTCTTAAATATCTTGACGATAATAATTACAATAAAGCCATTCTATTCCTGAAAGATGCTATTAAAGTTGATTCAAATTTTATTGAAGCCCATTTTTTAGTTGGGGATATATATGCACAGCAGGATAATTTAAAAGACGCAATTATTGAATACCAAAAAGGATACCTGGTTAATCCAAACTTTTTTCCAACCGGTTATTATACTCTTGGTAAATACGAAATAGAATATGCAGTATATGAAGATGCTAAAAAACATTTTTTAAAGTATCTTTCCTTTTCCACAAACAATAAAGAAAAGCGGAATGATGCTGAGAGGCAAATACGCAATTGCATTTTTGCAATAGAAGCATTGAAACACCCTGTCCCTTTCGAACCAATTAATATGGGTGCGAATGTTAATTCAGAGTTTGACGATTATTTCCCTTCACTGACTGTAGATGAAAATAAATTGCTTTTTACAAGGAATATTTCTTCTTCTTATTCTTTGTCAGGATTTCAAGAAGATTTTTTTATTAGTGAAAAAAACAATGGCACTTGGCAAAAGGCAATTAATATTGGAATGCCTGTAAATACAGATTACAATGAAGGTGCTCCATCTATTTCAGCTGATGGAAAACTTATTTTCTACGCGGCATGCGAATATGTAGGTAGCCATGGTCAGTGTGATATTTATTATTCACGGTTTATTGGTAACAATTGGAGTAAACCTATAAATTTAGGCGCACCGGTGAATTCTTTTGCATGGGAATCTCAGCCGTCTTTTTCAACTGACGGCAGAACACTTTATTTTGCTAGGGGAAGCGGCTCGCCATTACAAGATGAGGACCGGGATATCTATGTAAGCACACTTACAGATAGTGGATGGACTGCCCCTGAAAAAATAAGAGGAAAAATAAATACCCCATTCAAAGAGGAGTTAGCATATATTCATCCCGATAATCAGTCAATATATTTTGCTTCATCGGGTCATCCTGGTATGGGCGGTCTTGATATCTTCATCTCAAGAAAACAATCTGATGGATCATGGGGTGAGCCTGTCAATCTTGGATACCCTATTAATACTGTTAATGATGAAACAGGTTTAATTGTTGAGCCAAAAGGAAATAGAGCAATTTATTCTTCTTCCAGGCAAGGTGGTTCTGGCAAACTTGATTTGTATTATTTTGAATTACTTGATTCGGTAAGACCTAATGAGGTCAGTTATGTAAAAGGAAAAGTATATGATTCGAAAACCAAACAAGCACTTGAAGCAAAGTTTGAAATTATTGAACTCTCCACTGGAAATACAGTAGTTCAAGCATGGTCAGATAAAATTAATGGGGATTTTATAGTTACTCTTCCCTCAGGAAAAGATTATGCACTGAATGTTTCAAAAGAAGGGTACTTATTTTATTCCGATCATTTCAGCTGCAAAAACCCTGCTGATAAAAAAGATGCATATCACCTCGACATTTCACTCAGCCCTGCAAAAGCAGGTGAAAAAGTTATTTTAAAAAATATATTCTTCGAAACAGGTTCTTTTGATCTCAAGACTGAATCTTTTCCTGAGCTGAATAAAATAATTGCTTTTATTAAAAAGAATTTGAGCGTTACAATTGAAATCAGCGGCCATACTGATAATGTTGGAGATGATAAAAGCAATCAAATTCTCTCCGAGAAAAGGGCAAAATCGGTTTATGATTTTCTATTGAAAAGTGGTATTGAAACCAATCGTTTAACTTTTAAAGGGTTTGGTGAAAGCAAACCCATTGCTTCCAATGAAAATGAAAGCGGACGAACCCAAAACCGGAGAACGGAGTTTGCTATTACAGCTGTGAAATAATTTTTCTTAAATAGCCACAGATTCACTGATTGTTTTTTTGTGTAGTTTTTAATCTGTGAATCTGTGGCTATTTCTTTTTTTACTTTATCTTTGATTGAACTTTCAATTCCTAAACCTAAATCAATATGAAAGCACAATTCCAATTGACAGCATTATTATCAGTAATATTTTTTTCTGTTGCAGCACAGGGCGTGTGGACACAAAAAGCAAATTTCGTTGGGGGAGCAGTTACAGAAGCACGCGCATTCGGAATCGGTAATAAAGGATATTTCGGTGCGGTTACCCCAGATTTATGGGAATACGATCCGGTTGCTGATACCTGGACACAGATGGCTGCTTTTATTGGCCCGATACGATATAGCGCTGCCGGTTTTTCAATCGGAACAAAAGGATATTTTGGAACAGGGAACTCTTTCAACGATTTTTATGAATACGATCAGGCCACAAATACATGGACACAAAAAGCAAACTTTGGTGGCAGCGGACGTGAAGGGGCTGTGGGTTGCGCTATAAACGGAATGGGATACATAGGACTTGGCGGAAGTTACCTTAATGACTGGTGGGAGTATGATCCGAATTCTAACGCATGGACACAGAAAGCAAATCTCGGAGGCCCCGGGCGTTATCATGCCGGATGTTTTACAATAGGAGGGAAAGGATATGTTTGTACGGGATTTAACGGAAGTTTTTTTAATGATTTATGGGAGTATGACCCAGTCAACAACACATGGACTCAAATGGCGAATATGCCGGCTGTTACAAGAGACCGTCCGGTAGGAATGTCGGTTGGAACTAAAGGATATATTGTTTCGGGCTGGACAGGCGGCATGGCATTGAATGATGCATGGGAATGGGATCAACCAACCAATACATGGACGCAATTGCCAAGCTGCCCGGGTGCCCCGCGTTATAATGCCTGCGGATTTTCAGCCGGATTAAAAATATATTTTGGTACCGGGTATGTGAGTGGCGGGTCAGATGATTTCTGGGAATATGGCTCTAACTGTTCGTTACAGGCAGCTTCGCAGGCTACATCGTGTAATGGCAACTGTGATGGTTCGGCAACCGTAACATTTCCTGATTCGAATGCGGTAGCAAGCTACCTGTGGTCAAACGGAAATACAACACAAAGCATTAGCGGAATTTGTGCGGGAAATTATATAGTGACTGTTACAGATACTACCGGTTGCACTTCAAATTTTGTAGTTACTGTATCGGAGCCTCCGGCTATTGTTGCCGCCTCTACTTCAACACAACCTACTTGTTTTGGTTCAATTGATGGAGGTCTTTGTGCTGTTCCTTCCGGTGGTGTTCCGCCTTATGTTTCTTATTTATGGTCAACTACTGCAACCACACAATGTATTCAGAATATTGGTGCGGGTAGCTATACAGTTACGATAGCCGATACAAACGGTTGCACCGGTGTAAGTACCTTAACACTTGCACAACCGGCAGCTATTATACTTAACATTTCTCATACCGATGCGACCTGTGCAACCTGCCCGAATGGTACAGCTTCTGCCTCATTAAGCGGTGGAGTAGGCCCGTATTCGTACAGCTGGTCAAATGGGGCAACTTCGGCATTTATAACAGGGTTATTACCCGGCATGTATACCTGTTGTGTGACTGATAATAACGGCTGTACAGCATGTGACAGCGTGGGAGTTGGAAATTTAACTTCTGTAAATGAAAGTAACCTCGAAACGGAGTTGCATATTTCACCCAATCCGTTTAACGAGGATATCTTTATAGAATGTAATAGCTTGCCGTTAGTAAATTGCCAATTGCTTTTAAGAGATCATTTCGGAAGGATAATTGGTGCTAAATATGTAAAAAATAATGGCACCATTATTATTAATTCAAAAGATTTGCGTGCCGGAGTTTATATTCTTGAATTCGGTTATGATACTAATAAAGTATTCCGGAAATTAGTGAAATACTGAAGTTCCTGTATGGACAAGGATACCCGCAATACGGTTACCGCATATTTACTTTTTGTTTACGGATGTATAATCATTCCAGTTTTTTTAATCAGCTTTGAAAGCGGGGCTTACGGAGTAAATCTCATTCCTGTTTTGGCATTTACTGTAATTATATCGCTTATTTCAGGAATGTTGTTTTACAATTTAAAAATACAGATGCGCTACAACTTCCGCATATTTATGTACTTGTGCTTTATTACTGCAGTAAATATTTTTACCTGGTTTATGATATGTGACGGGACTTTTATTTTCAGAGAATAGTCATTAATCAATCCTGTAAACCGGATAGCGCTTATATGTTTTTTCAAAATAGGGCGAATGCGCATAAATAAAAGAAAGCTGCTTGAAAGAGTTATTGGTAAACGATGAGTCGGTTTTTTGTTTTTGTTCGAATTCAACTTTTAATGCAGGATTATTTTTAAGAAGTTCTTCCGTTTTTTCTTCAAACACGTATGATGAGAACCATTCCTTTTGCTGAAGCATGCTGTCAAAAAATCCCCATGCAAAATAGGAATCAACTCCCTGCGGTTCCAACGTTTCAACAATGTACCGGTTGCTTTCCTGGTTTGTATTGATAATCACATCACCTTTATAAAAATTAATTCGCTGTTTTTCCTTTCGCACTTCCGCTTTATTGTGAAGATAATGCCCTTCGTATGGTTCACGTGGTGAAGAAAAATTTTCAATGTAATAAGCTTCTACTTCAATCGAAGTATCATTTGGAATTCGATTCATTTCAATTTTATTTAATGCCAGCAGCTCAATTGCTTCTTTCCATGCCTGCGGAATAATGTATGCTTTTGGTTTTTCAATGGTAGTTGCTGATTTATATTCATCATAAAAGCGGATTTGTTTTTCAAACGGTGAACTGCGATCATAATACATCCGTTCAAGCCCAGTTACATTGCTTGGCTTATGTTTTGCTTCGTAGCCTTTAAAATTTATCAGTTCGTATTTTGTTGTATCCAGTTTCCATTGCAGGTCGAAAGTCGATTTCGACTTACAGTCTGCTTTTGCTTCCATTCGCAGCGCTGCGATTTTTAAATAATTCTCAGATGTAAATTCAATAACCGATTGTAATAAATTGTAAGTTGACTGTACGCGCTGTGCAAACGGTTTGAACATGTGTGCTTCGGCTACAAGGCCTATCGTGTTAAACAAAGCCGCGTAGCCTGATGAAAACCTTGGAATCTCTAAAAATCCTGCTATGCCTTTTTCGGGTGTATCGTCATAATCAAATGAGTTTACATAGGTAATCATCTCATCATTTTTTTCTTTCATCAATTTAAATAATGACGGAGTCATTTCTTTTTTCAAATATTCTCCGAGTACAGGATTTAATTTATTATGCTGCGTTGAAATCAGTGTCATCGTGTAAGGGTAGTCGGCACCGTCACTTACATGTGTATCAATAAATACATCGGGATCCCACTGTCGGAACAGTTGCGTAAATGATTTTGCGTTTTCCGAATCACATTTAATAAAATCGCGGTTCAGGTCAAGGTTGCGGGTGTTTCCTCGAAAACCGTATTCTTCCGGCCCATTTTGATTAGCCCGGCTGCAACAGCTGCGGTTTAAAGCTCCATCAATATTATAAATGGGAATAATGCACACCACAACATGATTCAATAAAGCGGCTTTACTTTTATCGTGCAGGAAATCATAAGAAAATTTCATGCTGGCATCAATGCCATCCGGCTCACCGGGATGAATGCCATTGAGTATAAAAACTATTCTCTTGTTTTTATTTTTTATTGAAGCCGGGTTAAAATCCCCGTCATTTGAAATTACAAACAGGTGCAGCGGCTTGCCAATATCTGTCAATCCGCCCGTAATGAGTTTTGCATTGGTAAAATTCTCATCAAGCTGTTTATAAAATGAAATACATTCATCGTACGTTACGGTCTGATTGGTTAAATATTTAACGGGAGCATTTTGAGAAAATGTTTTTGCAATCGAAACGAAAAAATAACATAAAATAAATAATAACCCTATGTTGTTTTTCATAAATCGAACTCGGAGTATTGACATGGATGTTTAACCTGATAAAAAACACACAACCAGTCTAATTTATAATGCGCTAAAATAAAATATCTTTTTTAAAGGCGAAACAAAATTTTTGCCACTAAGACGCCAGGACACAAATGTTTACAAGGTTTTTTCCTTAGTGTTTCTTAGTGCCTTTGTGGCGATATTTTAATAATTAGGTTTTTTTAAAAGTTCAGTAACGGATAATTATTTTTCCGGTAAACGCTTTTTCATTAGCCGACTCAATCCTGTAAAAATAAATTCCTTTTGAAGTGTTTTCCTTCGGAACTCTTAGCGATTGTGCTGATGCAGCTTTATATGAAACTATTTCTCTCCCGTTAACATCAAAAATTTTCAATACTATGTTCTGTTTTTCAGCAGGCATTAAAAATAAAATCTCATTAGCCGTTTCCTGAATGGCAATTGCATTTCCGTCCTGCATAATTTCATTCATCCCCACATTCGTCACATTAAATGGCGCGGACATTGCCGTGCAGCCAAAAATATTTGTCACAATTACCGTGTACGTCCCGTTTTGAGTGACTACGTAGGTTTGCCCGGTTGCTCCCGGAATAATGACTCCGTTCAAGTACCATTGATTATTAGCCAGCGAACTTGAAATCAGCGTATCAAGATTTTGTGTAATAATGGGTGTGGCAGGCGGGGCATAAACAGTTACCTGTTTAATAGTTGTCGGGCTTATTCCACATATATTAGACGCGTTGACGTTGATATCACCCGATGTAAGCCCGAATGCTACAGTAATCAAAGTATCGTTTTGCCCTGAAATAATAAAAGCCCCAGCCGGAACAGTCCACGTATATGATGTTGCAAGCGGTACCGGGCTTATCCAATAAACTGCCGTGTCGCCTACACATACAGCATTCGGTCCGTTAACAAAAGAAGGAGCTGAAGGAATACCGGGCGAGCACAACGCAACGTATTTTAAAATGGTTCCTAAAGTACCGCATGCATATCCCGTATCCGGATGAGGGAAGTGAACTCCGAGCAGGGTGTTTATCTGGATGCCTTGATTTACATATGTAGTTCCGCCATCATTGGTAAATACAACTGCTCCGCCATCGCCCACCGTAAAACCCTGCTGCGAAGAGGAATAAAATGCTCCCCGCAAAGTTTGAGCAGTGATGCTTGTAAGCACATTCCAGTTGGTTCCCCCATCCACCGACTTTGCTATCGTACCCATACCGCCCGCGCAGTACACTGTATCGACTGTGGCGCAAAACACCGAAAGAAATCCATTGGCATGTGTGTAAGCCGTATCCCACGTGGTGCCGCCATCAGTAGTTTTTAAAATGATTCCGCTTAAAAATGTACCGAGGCTCGATGCTGCCCATCCCGTGTCATTATTAATGAAGCGAATCGAAATCAAATCCTGAGTGACACCGCTCGTTTGCTGCACCCAGGTATTTCCGGCATCCGTTGTTTTCAGTATCACACCTCCTCCGCCAGCGCAGTAGCCGGTATCACGCGATGGAAAAAAAATAGAACGCAATAAATTAGTGGTGTTCGAAGTTTGTCCAATCCATGTGCTGCCCGAATCGGTAGTCATAATAATAGTGCCCTGTGCACCGCATGCATATCCTGTGGTATCATCAATAAAATAAACACTCCGCAACGTATCAATGGTACCTGAGTTGAGCGCATACCAGTTGGTTCCACCGTCAGTGGTTTTAATCATCACTCCGTCAGAGCCGACAATATATCCAACCTGCGTATTGGTAAAATAAACTCCGCGCAATTCTGCCGCGTTTCCGCTCACCTGCGCCACCCATTGTGACTGCGCTGCTGATGAAATAATAAGTAACAGTAAGGTAGTGATGTAGTTTTTCATAGGCTTGTTTTTTTGATACATCAAAACTAAATATTAATTTGGAAAAACAAAAGCAAATTTTCTGTATATCAAAATGTGGTTGCGGGTCATTCTAATCAGAAGCAAGTTTAGCTCTGCGTCTTTGTGTCTCTGCGTTTAAAAAAATTGAACGCAAATGCGCAGAGATGCAGAGGGGTCTTTCAAACTCTATAAAGAGCAGAAAAATATAATACTCAGACCATTAACAAAAATCA